>JAPYRS010000029.1 GCA_029936875.1 Alphaproteobacteria bacterium
AATCATCACCATCGCAAAAACAAATGCCCCTATGAGCGCCGCGATGACGGCGGCAAACATCGGCAACATCAGCAGTGCGTTTATTCCGGCGACCAGAAATGCGATCGCAACAATTGGTCTTCGATGCCAAATCGCGAGTGCGACCGGCCACAGAAATATTGCGAAAATTGCGCTGCCACGATTTAGAATTTCGAGGCCGGAACCAGCCCGTCCAATGGTCAGCAGCGAACCACCAGTGAAAATTTCATATGCGGCAAAGCCAACAAATAGAATGCCGGAAATAATTATCGCACGCCCGAAAATTACGCGGTCTTCCGCAGGTAGTGTATCCGCCGCCGCCAACATCACCATGCCGCCGAGCATGATCACCACCACGCTAAGCCATAACGAAAGACTATCGCCGGTACCCGGTGACCAGAGCGAGGCGATTGCCGCCCAAACCATGCCAACCAAAATGATGAGACCGATGGAGCTGAAAAAGCGGTCGCTGAAAGCCGCGCGTACGACCGGCCGCATGAGAAGGGCGACCACCGCGACTGCGGCGAGCAGCACCAAACCCTTCGGCGCAAAGAGCGCAACCGGCGCTAGCAGAACCACCAACACGGCCAGGATGTTTGTCGCGCGCGCCCAGGATCTCATTTATTCGACCTTATCAAAATTAATATGTGCCGGATTAATCCGGTGCCGATCCGCGCAAGTGGCGACGGAAGTTGCGGGGCCGGAAGTGTATGCGGACGACAGGTACGTTGGCTATTCCCTCACGCAACCTTCGGCGCAATCATTGCTGTTTAACGATTCGGTGCTGCCTGGACTGGCTGCACAATTCCTGCAGGTTGGGGTCTAACAACCATGTGCGGGATTTGCGGTGTTGTTGCGCATGAGGGCCCGGGAAGCCGGTTTCGCGGCGTGATCGAATCGATGAAGTCGGCGCTTGCCCACCGTGGTCCGGACGGCGAAGGCACCTGGGTTGGCGACCAAGCGAATGATCCGGCGTGTCTCGGCCATCGCCGCCTCGCCATCATTGATCTCACGGATTCGGGGGCACAACCGATGACCAGTGCCGACGGAGACCTAGTGTTGGTTTGTAACGGCGAAATCTACAACCACCACGAATTGCGGCGCGACATGGAAGCACGCGGGCATGTGTTTAAGGGCCGCAGTGACAATGAAGTGATTCTGCCGTTGTACGCCGAATTTGGCGCGAAAGTGGTCGATCATCTGGTTGGCATGTTCGCGTTTGCGATCTGGGACCGAAATTCCCGCACCCTGTTTTTGGCGCGAGACCGCATTGGCGAGAAGCCGCTCTATTACACCCAAACCTCGGATGGGTTTTTCTTCGCCTCCGAAATCAAGGCCCTGTTGACCGTGGAAGGCGTGGACAACGGCATTCATGAAAATGCTGTTTCCAACCTGATGATGTTTTCGGCGGCATCTGCACCCGACACCTTTTTCAAAGGCATCTCGGCGGTGCCGCCAGCATCGACCGTTACTGTCCGCGATGGAAAGATCACAACCGATATCTATTGGTCGATTGATTTCCGTGGCTCGCAAGTATCTCGCAGCGAAAGCGATGCCCTCGAACAGTACCGCGAAATATTTCAGGAAGCGACCGGCGGTGCGTGCGAATCAGATGTTGATGTTTCCGTCGCCCTATCGGGCGGCGTCGATTCGTCTGCCGTCGCCCTTGCCGCCAAGGCGGCCCGCGCCGACGTGAAATCCTATTGCGTGGTCGAGAGCGATGATGATCCAGAGTTCGAGCGGAGCGCCCGCGCGGCAGAAGCGATTGGCATTACGCATCAAAACATTCGCTTCACGCCGCTCGACCTGTCTCACCTTCCGCACATCATCCAAAATTACGATCAGCCACTCGCCGATTTTTCGATGCTGTATGCAGCACCGCTCGCCCAAGCCATCGCCGGTAA
Organism: Alphaproteobacteria bacterium; assembly: GCA_029936875.1. GTDB lineage: Bacteria > Pseudomonadota > Alphaproteobacteria > SHVP01 > SHVP01 > JAPYRS01. The sequence goes on from JAPYRS010000029.1 coordinate 1,923, forward strand.
TTCGAAAGTTGCGCTGGGCGGCAGCGGTGCCGACGAAGTGTTCGGCGGCTATATCGGGTATCAGCGGCAACGGGCACTCGGCGTCCTGTTCGGGATTGGTGGAATGATACCGCTGTTCCCGTGGGGTCAGGCGGCCCGCCTATCAGGACATGGCGGCGACACGTTGAAACAGGCCGCAAAACTCCCGCTCAGTGAGCGTCGAGGATTTCTCTTGCAGGCCGCCGCCGAAGTTGAAGGCCGGCAAGTTCTAACCGACGCGGCACTCGACGCGTTGCGGGCGCAACGACCCGGTAGCAAGATCGACGCCTTTGCGACGGCGTGTAATCCGCGCGACTATCTTGACGCCGTCATGTACAGCGATCTGATGGTGACGCACCAACATGCAGTCACCGTTATTCCCGATGTCTCCGGCATGGCGACGGGGCTCGAATACCGGGCACCGTTTCTTAATCACCGTTTGATCGAGTTCGTCGCGACCTTGCCGAGAAAGTTTACCGTGCCGTCGATGCGGGACCCGTTACAAAACAAGGCACTCTTAAAAAAGTCACTGGAATCACATTTGCCGATGGATCTCGTATACGCGCGGAAGATAGGGTTCGGTTACGGCATTTCGATTGCCGATCTTTACCAGGGCCCGTGGCGCAACGTTATCGAACGATTTGTGAAAAAAGGCCGCTATCTCGAACTCGAGCAGTTCAGCGCCCGCGCCGCTGCGCAGGCCCCAGACGGTCCGCCGCGCCGGACCTGGGCCATGCTTTTGTTTTCGCTGTGGTCGGAAATCTATTTGTTCGGGCAATCGCCGGACGCACTTTCCAGCGAGATCGCTGATTTGGTCGCGGATAAGGCGGCCGCGTAAAACCATGTGCGGCATTACCGGTTTTCTTGATTTTGCTACCGACAAGGATCTGGCCGAACTGGAATCGCGCGCGCAATCAATGGCCGACACATTACGCCATCGCGGGCCGGACGGTAAGGGCGTCTGGGCCGACCCTGAAGCCGGGATCGCATTTGGCCACCGCCGGCTTTCAATAATTGATTTGTCCGAAGCCGGGCACCAGCCGATGACATCGGCCAATGACCGATACGTCCTCAGTTACAACGGCGAAATTTACAACGCCCCTGAATTGCGGCGCGAGATGGAGAGTGAAGGCCACGCATTTCGCGGCCATTCCGATACCGAAGTTCTGGTCGAAATGATTGCGACGCGGGGCCTTGATAAAACGCTGCCGGAACTGATCGGCATGTTCGCGTTTTCACTGTGGGACCGAAAAACCCGAACGCTTTCGCTTGTCCGCGACCGGATCGGAATCAAGCCGCTTTACTGGGGTCAGTTCGGAAGGGTGTTTTTGTTTGCTTCCGAGCTGAAGGCAATTCGCGCCCATCCCGTATTCAGCGCCGAAATCGACCGCGGTGCGTTGGTCAGTTTGCTGCGGCATAATTATGTCAGGGCGCCGCACAGCATTTACCGGGGCGTCTCAAAACTTGGCCCCGGCGAGATGCTTACCGTGACCGCAGACGGTGAGCCGGTCATCACAAATTACTGGACGCTTGATCCCGATCACGCCGGTGCCTTTGCCGGTGGCGACCAGGACGAAACTTCCATGATCAATGAACTTGAAGGCCTCATCAAAGATGCGGTCGGGCGGCGGATGATTTCGGATGTGCCTTTGGGCGCGTTTCTTTCCGGCGGTGTTGATTCGTCACTTGTCACAGCGATGATGCAAGCGGGGAGTAGCACCGCGATTCGCACGTTCACGATTGGGTTTGATCAACGTGATTATGACGAAGCGGTTCACGCAAAAGCCGTGGCGGCGCACCTCGGCACCGACCACACCGAACTTTATGTCGACCCGAGCATGGGGCGCGACCTGATCCCACGGCTTCCGCAGATGTTTGACGAACCGTTTGCCGATGCTTCGCAAATTCCGACCTATCTCGTTTCGGAACTTACCCGTCGCCACGTGACGGTTGCGCTCTCGGGCGACGGCGGCGACGAGAACTTCGCCGGCTACACACGATATTTGTGGGCGGACAGGATTTGGAAACATCTTGAATCGCTGCCACGGCCGATTCGAAAGCTGGGTGCGGCGGGCATCCGAACGTTATCGCCCGCTTCGTGGGACAAAATAATTTCGATGTTGCCGAAACGCTTTCGCGCACCGCAAGCGGGCGAGCGGTTGTACAAAATGGCCGATATCCTGCCCGCCGATTCAATCGATGCCGTTTACCGTGGGCTTATATCGCAGTGGCAAACCCCGGGTGTCGCCGTCCCGAACGGAACCGAGCCGGGTGGGTTATTATGGGACGACGGTCTTGCCAAGGTCATTCCCGATGCCATCACCCGCATGCAGTATCTCGACACGCTCACGTATTTGCCGGACGATATATTGACCAAGGTCGACCGGGCTTCTATGGCGGTTAGCCTTGAGGCGCGCGTGCCATTGCTCGACCACCGCATCGTCGAATATGCCTGGCGAATGCCGCGCGCACTGAAGGTCAAAAATGGTGTTGGCAAATATCCGCTGCGAGAAATTCTCTACAAATATGTGCCACGCGAAATGATTGAACGGCCGAAACAGGGGTTCGCGGTGCCGATTGGCGACTGGTTGCGGGGGCCGCTGCGCGATTGGGGCGAAGACCTGCTGTCGGAGAAGCGCTTGGCCGAAGGCGGCTATTTCAACCCCGCACCAATCCGCCGGTTCTGGACCGAGCATCAAAGCGGGCGGCGCAATCGCCAATACCAATTGTGGGGGCCGTTGATGTTTCAGGCCTGGCTCGAAAGCACCGGCGCACCATGAGAAAACGCATTCTTTTCGTCTTGAACGACGCGCCGTTTTTTCTCAGCCATCGCTTGCCTCTGGCACTGGCCGCCCGGGACGCTGGCTTTGAGGTCCATGTCGCTGTGCCCCATGACCCGGAGCCGGTAGCAATTATCACCGCTGCCGGTCTCATCCATCACGACATTCCGCTTCGCCGCGGCGCGCGTGCGTTGTTTGGTGAGATCAGCTTGATCCGCGCGATCTGGAAAATCGTGCGGAACGTGCGACCCGATATCATGCACTGCGTCACCATGAAACCGGTGCTCTACGGCGGAATGGTTGCAAGGTTCGCGCGCGTTCCCGCCGTCACCCATGCGATCACCGGTCTTGGTTACCTTTTTTTGCGCGAAGATTTCGGCGCACGATTGCAGCGCGCGTTCATCAAACGTCTTTACCGGTTTGCGCTCGCCCACCGGAAATGCGCGGCGATTTTTCAGAACCCCGACGACTTAAAACTTTTCCTCAATGCGAAACTGGTTGATGCAAACATCGTCACCATGATCAAGGGCTGCGGTGTTGACCTCGAACATTATGCCGCGACATCCGAACCAGGCGGCGAAGCGGTCGTCCTGTTTCCGGCGAGGATCATCGGCGACAAAGGTGCCGGTGAATTTGTTGAAGCCGCGCGATTGTTGAAACGGAAAAATATCGCCGCCCGATTTGTTCTTGCGGGTCGCACCGATGCCGATAACCCAACCGATTTTGGCGAGGCCAAAATTCGGGCATGGCAAAACGAAGGCGTCATCGAATGGCAGGGGTTTTCCACGGACATGGCCGCAACGTTGCAGGCCGCCAATATCATCTGCATGCCGTCCTACCGCGAAGGTCTGCCCCGTGTCCTAATTGAGGCGGCGGCCTGCGGTCGCGCCATTGTCACCACCGATGTACCGGGGTGCCGCGAAATTGTCCGGCATGATGAAAACGGATTGCTGGTTGCCGTTCAAAATGCTCAGGCAACCGCCGACGCAATCGAAATTCTCGTCACTGATCCGGACACAAGAAAACGCATGGCTTCGCGCGGTCGCGAAATCGCCGAGCAGGAGTTTTCGGTCGAGAGTTTTGTCTCCCGCTCGCTCGATGTATACGCCTCGCTGCTACCACGCAGCGAGTGGCCGGACCAGCCAAACCCGGCAGAGACGCCGCCACCGCCTGCGGGAAATGGCTGACGCGTACGCGGTCACGGTTTATAAGCGCCCCTATGGTTTTCCCCGTCCTTGTCTGGATCGTCGTTGGCGGCATGTCGCTCGGCGCGTCGATTCTCGCGACCCTAATTGTGCTGCGGTCGATGCGGGCGCGCGCCATTCTCGATCAGCCCAACGACCGGTCGAGCCACAAAGTGGCAACGCCGGTGGGCGGCGGCATCGCCGTGATCGGCGTGATCGCAATGGAATGGATGCTTGTTTGGGTCCTCGACGGGGCCGGCAACGGTTTCACCTATCCCATTGCCCTGCTGGTCATATTGGCGGTGATCCTCGCCGCCGTTTCCTGGATCGACGACGTGCGTGGCCTCAGCGTGGTGTTGCGCCTGTTGGTGCAAGCATTCGCCGTCCTGATTGGAATCGCGGCCCTTTCCGCACATGGGCGAATTTTTCAGGGCCTGCTGCCGTACGGCCTTGATGTCGTCCTGACGACGTTTATCTGGCTGTGGTTCATCAATCTCACCAACTTCATGGACGGCATCGACGGCATCACCGGGGTTGAGACCGGATCAATCAGTATCGGCGTGTTGCTGATTGCGCCGTTTGCCATCGCCTCGGGCGCCGCCATCGGCATCTTTCTGCAGCCGAGCTTCGGTCTCTTTGGCCTTGTTGTCGGCGCTGCGGGGATCGGGTTTTTGATTTGGAACTGGGCGCCCGCACGAATTTTCATGGGTGATGTTGGTGCGGTTCCGCTCGGGTTCCTGCTCGGCTGGATGCTGCTGGAGCTCGCCGGGTCTGGCCTCTGGATCGCCGCGCTAATTCTACCGCTTTACTATCTCGCTGATTCGACACTGACGCTGGCGCGCAGGTTGCTGCGCCGGGAGACCATTACCGAGGCGCACCGCAGCCATTTCTATCAGCAAGCCGCAATTCGTCTCGGCAGTCACTCGGTCGTGGTGGTCGCAATACTCGCGCTTAATATTGCTTTGGTCGCGCTCGCCTTCGTTGCCAGCGCCCAACCTCAAATGGCGATACCGGCACTATTGGTGGCGGCCGCGCTGACCGCTATCCTGATATGGTATTTTGGCCGCGGCGGCGACACGATGAGCAGCAATGAACAACAATAACGGCAAGCGAAAGATCGGCATCGGCCGGGTCGGCGTCGTTGCCACCCATGACATATTCCAGGCGGCGCTGGCTTTTGAGCTGTCGGTCTGGTTTCGCTATCAGACCTACGGCGCACCGCAGGAATTTTTCTTCCTGTGGGAATCGACGCTGATATTTGGTCTCGTTTGCGGGCTGGTATTTTGGTGGGGCGGTCTTTACCGCGGCATCTGGCACTACGCGTCGTTGACCGATCTGATGGCAATCGTCCGGACGGTCACGTTTGCGCTGCTGGTGTTCCTGCCGGTGCTGTTCGTCATCACTCGATTGCAGGATCTGCCGCGGTCATCGCTGCTGTTCACATGGCCGCTGCTAATCGTTTTGCTGGGCGGGCCGCGCCTTCTTTATCGACTGGCAAAAGACCGCAATCTGAACGCCGTTTTTGAACGGGATTCAGACGCGCGCGTGCCAGTGCTTGTTGTCGGCGCCGGTGACGCCACCGACATGTTCATTCGCGAAATGACCCGAACCCGATCAAGTGGCTATCGCGTGGTCGGCATTGTCGATGACAAACCGGGGCGGATTGGCCGGGATATCCGAGGCATCCGCGTGTTCGGCGACATTGCCTCGATCCCGGACGTGGTCGCGAAATTGACCGCGCGCGGCCGCCAACCACGTCGGCTGCTTCTAGCCAGTGAAAAACTCGATGCCCATGATGTACGCAACCTTCTCGATGTCGCGACCGACCACGGCATGACCTTGGCGCGGCTGCCGCGGCTAACCGACTTTCAGCCGGAAGCGGACGGAAGCCCGGTCGCGCTTCACGGTGCAGGCCTCGACATCCGGCCGGTCGCGATGGAGGACTTGTTGGGAAGGCCGCAGCAGGTTCTCGACCGCGCACCGATGCAGGCGATGATTGAAGGTAAAACCGTGCTGATAACGGGCGCGGGCGGCACCATTGGATCTGAACTCGTGCGGCAAGTGGCCGCGCTCAAACCCAAGTCCATCGCCCTGTTCGATCACAGTGAATACGCCCTCTATCTGATCGATTTGGAGTTTTCCGAATCGCACCCGGAATTGCCGCGCCGCGCCTATCTCGGCGATGTTCGCGATCAGGCCCGGCTTGATCAGGTATTCTCCGAAGCCCGGCCAGCAATTGTATTTCACGCGGCCGCCTTCAAACACGTGCCGCTTTCAGAATCGAACCCGGTGGAGACGGCGCTGACCAACATTATCGGCACCCGCAATGTCGCCAATGCCAGCAGGCGCGCGAACCTGGAAGCAATGGTTTTGATTTCGACCGACAAAGCCGTTCATCCGACCAGTGTCATGGGCGCGACCAAACGAATTGCCGAAAGTTACTGTCAAGCGCTCGATCTTGCGGAGACCCGAATTGCCAACGGCGGGACACGCTTCCTGACCGTGCGGTTCGGCAACGTGCTTGGGTCAACCGGTTCCGTGGTGCCTCTATTCCAGCGCCAGATTGCGAACGGCGGCCCGGTGACGGTCACTCACGAAGACACCACACGGTTCTTCATGACCACGCGCGAAGCGGTGCAGCTCGTCCTGCAGGCAGCGAGCCTGCCGCCCGGTGCGGACGGCGCAGGCAAGATTTTTGTCCTCGACATGGGCGAGCCGGTGCGCATTCAGGACCTCGCCCGGCAAATGATTCGCCTCGCCGGATTGGCTCCGGGACAGGACATCGACATTGTCTATTCGGGCCTCCGCCCCGGCGAAAAACTGCACGAAGAAATATTTCACGAAGGCGAAGAGACCGAGCCCACCGCGCTTGCCGGGATCCTGCTGGCGGGACCGCGCGCGATCGATCTAGAGCTGATCGATTCGCAACTCGACCGGCTGGAACAGGTGGCGGCCACGCGGGACCGCGCCGGGACCCTTCGATTGGTTCAGGCGCTAGTGCCGGAGTATCAAGCAGACGAGGAAATCGCAGAACAGATTGCCGCCTCTGATTGACGCACGGCCAAGAGACGGAGAGATGCGAACCGGCCAAATTTCTGCTATCAATCCGCTTCCCGACAACACCCTTCGAAAAGTCCAAAACTCCAGATGACCAGCCCGAATTCGCGCATCCGCCGCGCTCTTATCTCTGTTTCCGACAAGTCAGGATTGGCCGAATTTGGCCGCGCGCTCGCCGACAATGAAGTCGAACTTCTCTCCACAGGCGGCACGGCGCGGGCGCTTGCCGACGCGAATATCGCGGTTCGGGAAGTCTCCGATTACACCGGATTTCCGGAAATGATGGACGGCCGCGTCAAAACGCTGCACCCAAAAGTTCACGGCGGATTGCTCGGCCTCCGGGATGTGGCCGCCCATGCCGACGCCATGTCGCAGCACAGCATCGGCGGCATCGATCTGTTGGTGGTCAACCTTTACCCGTTTCAGGAGACGGTCGCGTCCGGCGCCGACTTCGACACTTGCATCGAAAACATCGATATCGGCGGCCCTGCGATGATCCGGTCGGCGGCCAAGAACCACGCTTTCGTCACGGTCATTGTCGACCCATCTGATTATGCGCGGGTGATTGAAGAGATGAAGGCGAATGACGGCGCGACAACAGCAGAATTCAGGCGCGAACTTGCGGCCAAAGCTTATGCCCGGACGGCGCAGTACGACGCCGCCATATCATCGTGGTTTGCAGACGTCATTGGTGACCCCTTGCCAGAGCGGTTTGCCTTTGCCGGTGAACGGAAGCAGGTGCTTCGTTACGGCGAAAACCCGCATCAGAGTGCAGCCTTTTATCTCGGCGCCGCACCAAATCGGGCCGGCGTGGCAACGGCGGAACAGCTGCAAGGCAAAGAGCTCAGCTTCAACAACATCAACGATACCGACGCGGCCTTCGAATTGGTGGCGGAACTCGACCGGGACCGGCCCGCGGTCGCAATCATCAAACACGCCAATCCCTGCGGCGCGGCAATGGGCGACAGCCTCGTTGGCGCCTATGAAAACGCGCTGCGCTGCGATCCGGTGAGCGCATTTGGCGGCATCGTCGCCTTTAACCGAACGATTGATGAAGCCGCCGCCGAGGCCGTAACCAAAATTTTTACCGAAGTTGTCATTGCCCCCGACGCGGATCAAAAAGCGCGGGCAATCTTTGCCAAGAAAAAGAACTTGCGCCTTTTGATAACCGGTGGTTTGCCGGATCCGAACGAGAGTGCGCCCAATATTCGCACCGTCTCCGGTGGTTTTCTTGTACAGAACCGGGATGCCAGCAACATCAGCGACGACGGCATCAAGACCGTCACCAAACGGGCCCCAACCGACGATGAACTCAGCGACTTGCGCTTCGCCTTCACAATCGCCAAGCACGTCAAGTCGAACGCAATCGTTTATGTGAAAAACGGCGCGACCGTGGGCATTGGTGCCGGACAAATGAGCCGCGTCGATTCAGCCCGCATCGCCGCCCAAAAAGCCGGCGAAGCGGCGATCGCGGCGGGTCTTGATGAATCGCTCGCCAAAGGATCGGTCGTCGCGTCTGACGCGTTTTTCCCCTTTGCCGATGGATTGCTGACGGCGGCGGAGGCCGGGGCGACGGCGGTCATTCAGCCGGGTGGATCAATGCGCGATGATGAAGTTATTGCCGCCGCGGACGAAGCCGGACTCGCCATGGTTCTGACCGGGATGCGCCACTTCCGCCACTAACATTCGAATAGGAGTATCTAAATTTGGTGCGCCTTCGCGCAACAACGCCCGGTCATTGTGCCGGGCTTTTTTTCTGCATCGCGTGGTTCGCGTCTATTTCAGGATCATGTTGCGGATATAGCGGTTGGCGATGGCAAGGCGCGCAATGTCCAGCCCGCCTGCACTTTTGAATTCGCTGATCAGTGTTGCGGTTCGCTCAACTGAGGACGCGTGGCTCTTGACCCATTCCTCTATCGCTTTCTCGCCAGTCGCGCCGTTCGACCGTTCAAAGACACGAGCGGTGAGCGCGCGCTGTTGCCCGTAAAGGTCTTCAACGATGGCCGTGATCGCCTGTTGTTCCCAATGAGTCTTGACCGGAATTGTGCGTGATTCGAATCGCAACCAATCGAGGCCGAGTTTGGCGCCGAGCGCAAAGTATGTCACCGCAACTTCAGTGATGGGACGATCCACCTGATGCATCGCACTGACAATATGGCACGCGGCCCCCATGAAGGGCGCGCGGGCGACGCGTTCGGCCAATTCCTCCGGAACGCCGGCGGCCTTGTAGGCATCGGATCGTTCGATCGTCGCCTGCAACACGGTTTCGGTATGGAGCTCCGGCAGGCGGTCCCACAACTCCTGAATCGCCGGGCCAAAATCATTAAGGACGGTACTGATTTCGAACGGCTTCGACAGGTTACGAACAAGCCACAGTGTCGAATGACGGTGCAGCTCCATCAGATCCAGGATCATGCGCGCCTGTAAGTCGGCCGGAATCTTGTTGTCGAGCGATTCAATACCTTTCCACAAGGGGCGCATGCCAAACGATTCACGGGCAACCAGATAGCCCCGGGTGATGTCCGCCGCGGTTGCACCGGTTTCTTCGGCGATGTCGGTCAGAAACGTGATTCCACCTCGATTGACCAAATTATTGGCAACGTGCGTCGCGATAATTTCGCGCTTAAGCCGATGACTGAGGATCTGCTTTTTGTACGGCTCCCGTAAAAGAACCGGGAAGTAGCGAATCAAGTCTGATTCAAGATAGGCGTCTTCCGGTACGTCGCTTTCAACCAGTGAATCGAACAGTGTCATCTTGCTGTAGGCGAGCAGGACAGAAAATTCCGGTCGCGAAAATCCTTGGCCCGCCGCAAGGCGTTCGGCAACAGCTTCGTCGTCCGGCAGAAATTCCAATTCACGGTCGAGCAGTCCGGCCCGTTCCAACGACCGCATGAAACGGGCGTCACCCTCAAGGCGCGCCGGTGCGTCGATCTCGGCCAAGGTAATCGCCTGGGACTGTAGGTAATTGTCGCGAAGCACGAGGGCCGCAACATCGTCAGTCATTTCGGCGAGAATGCGGTCTCGCTGCTTTCGCGTCATTTCGCCTTCGTCTTCCGACACGCCGAGAAGGATCTTGATGTTGACCTCCCGATCGGAGGTATCAACGCCGGCAGAGTTATCAATGGCGTCGGTATTGATGCTGCCACCGCGAAGGCCGAATTCGATTCGGGCGCGTTGGGTGAAGCCAAGGTTTGCGCCTTCGCCGACAACCTTGGCGTTAAGCTCTTCCGCGGTCACCCGCAGAGAATCATTGGCGCGATCATCAGCGTCAGCATCTGTTTCGTCGCTTGACCGCACATAAGTTCCGATACCGCCGAACCAGAGCAGATCGGTTTCCGTTTTCAGCAGAATTCGAATCAATTCTGCCGGCGTCATCTTGGCGCTATCAATGTTCAGGAACTTTTGAATTTCCGGTGACAGATCGATCGACTTGGCACTGCGTTCGAATATGCCGCCGCCCTTCGAAATCAGGCCCGCTTCATAGTCGGCCCAGCTGGTGCGCGGTGTATCAAAAAGCCGCCGACGTTCTACGAAACTTTTTGCTGCGTCCGGCGTCGGGTCGATGAAGATATGAAGATGATTGAACGCGGCTTTAAGCAAAATATGTTCGGACAACAACATGCCGTTGCCAAAGACATCGCCGCTCATGTCGCCGACGCCAATGACCGAAAATTCTTCGGTCTGGGTATCGACGCCGATTTCGCGGAAGTGACGCTTGACCGATTCCCACGCACCGCGCGCTGTGATCCCCATTTTTTTGTGATCGTAGCCGGCTGAGCCGCCAGACGCGTAGGCGTCGCCGAGCCAGAAGCCGTAGGATTCCGCGATCCCATTAGCGATATCCGAAAAAGTTGCCGTGCCTTTATCAGCGGCCACAACAAGATAGGGATCATCGCCGTCGTGGCGTGTGACGTGTTCGGGATAAAGGACGTCGTCACCACTGTAATTGTCGGTGATGTCCAGCATTCCGCTCATCATGGTGGTGTAGCACGCGATCACTTCCTTCATGACCGCCTCGCGACCGCTGGTCGTCGGCAGCCGTTTGGTGACGAACCCGCCTTTCGATCCGACCGGGACGATGACCGCGTTTTTGACCATCTGGGCTTTCATCAAGCCGAGGACTTCGGTTCGAAAGTCCTCCCGTCGATCGGACCAGCGAATGCCGCCGCGGGCGACCAGACCGCCGCGCAAATGAACGGCCTCAACACGCGGCGAATAGACAAAGATTTCCGCGTGCGGGCGTGGCAAAGGCAGTTCGTCGACTGTCCCACTGTTGATCTTGAAGGACACATAACCTTTGCCGTCGGTGCGCGGATCGAGATCACCTGCATCTTTCGGCGGCTGGTAAAAATTTGTCCGGTGTGTCGATTGAATAAGGTTCAGGAACCGCCGCAGGATCCGGTCCTGGTCAAGGTTGGATACCAGGTCCAACGCCGATTCGATCTCGACAATCAGCTCTGTCGCCCGAACGCTTTGGCTGTCCGCGGAATCGAGGCTAAAGCGGGCATGAAAAAGTTCGACCAGCCGCGCGGTGATTTCTGGGTTGGCCGCCATCGTGTCTTCGATGTAACCCTGGTTGAAGGCGACCCCAATTTGCCGCAGGTATTTGGCGTAGGCGCGAATGATTACGACCTCACGCCATGTCAGACCGGCGCAAACAACCAGCCGATTAAACCCGTCGTCTTCCGCGTTACCGTCCCAGGTTCGGGCGAACGTTGTTTGAAAACGCGATTTGATTGCCGCCATATCAAGGTCGCGACCGTCTGGTTCCACCAGCAACAGGTCGTGCAACCAGACCTCCGGAAAATTACTGCCCCGGCCAATTTTGTAGGGGCGTTCTTCCAGAACCTTCAAACCCATATTTTCAATTACGGGCAGGCAATCTGAAAGGGCGAGGGCGCGGCCGGAATGATAAATCTTGAACCGCACTGATGAAGAGTCCGATTCGAGCGGGCGGTACATGTTGAGGGCAAGTGGATGGTCTTCGGTCATCGCCTCAATGATTTCGATGTCCGCAAGCGACTCTTTGTTGGAAAATGTCTCGCAATAGGCGCCCGAAAACGCGCTCCGATATTGGTCGTAAATTGTCTTACCTTGATCCTCACCCATGTGGCCGATCAAGGCGTCGCGCATATCGTCGTCCCAATTGCGCGCCGCATGAACGAGACGATCTTCAATTTCTTCAAGCGCCGGAAGCCGTCGCTCATCCCCTTGAAGGGCTATTACGACATAGATGCGTGCAAGCGGTGATTCGCCAATTTCAGTTGAAGAGTTTGAAACAACGCCGCCGAACGCGTCTTCTAGAATGCCTTCGATTTTTTTCCGCAAAACCGTCGTGTGCACTTCACGCGGGACATAAACGAGGCATGAAACGAAGCGCCCGAACCGTTCCCGCCGAAAGAATAGTTTGATCCGGGGGCGCTCCTGCAGGTGCAGGATGCCGGTCGCCATTCCCAGTAGTTCGTCATCGCCGATCTGGAAAAGTTCGTCACGTGGGAACGTTTCAAGAATATTGATCAGGGCCTTGCCGTCATGGCCGGTCTGAGAAAATCCAGCGGCTTCAACGGTGCGGGTGACCTTGCGCCGAAGCAGCGGGATATCGCGGGCGCTGCGGTTATAGGCGGCCGACGTAAACAGCCCGACAAAACGATGTTCGCCCGAAAGCTCGCCCTTCTTGTTGAACCGCTTGATGCCGAGATAATCCATGTGCCCGGTGCGGTGAACCACGGACCGCGTGCTGGTCTTGGTGATCATCACCGGTTCCTTCACGCTCTCGAGGAACCCGCGCGCCGCACTTGACGTTCCGGTCCCGCGCGCACCGCGCAGAACGTGAACGTCGGGATTGGAAAGTACGCCGAGGCCGGTGCCTTCGACGAATTTGAACGGGTCTTCGGCACCTTTGTTGTAGGCGTATTCGCGGTACCCGAGGAAAGTGAAGTGATTGGCGTTTATCCACTCAATAAAACTGTGCGCCTCGGCAAATCCCTCTTCGGTGCTTTCGTCTTTGGCCTGTGACAATTCGCTAAGTGCCTCGCCCAGCTTTCCGAGCATCGGCTGCCAGTCCTGGACGGCGCTACGAACATCCGAATAGACACTCTTGATCGCGGTCGCAATTTCCTCGCGGTCAGTTTCGTCCGGTCGCGTGTCAATCTGAATATGAATCCAGGATTCAACAATCGCGTCGTCTGAATCCGGTTCGCACAAACTTGTGCGCTTGCCATTGGTATCCCGGGTGACATTGAGAACCGGATGAATATTGAGCTGAATACCGATCCCGCGCTGGTGTAGTTCGGCGACCAGCGAATCAAGCAGGAACGGCATGTCGTCATTGATAATTTCAACGACCGTTCTGGCCGAGGTCCAACCGTGTTCTTCAAGCGTCGGGTTATAGGCGCGGATCGCTGTCTCGCCGGGCTTGCGATTAATCCCGAAGTTCAGGAATGAAAGCGCCAGCGCATAAAGCGTATCGGCACTGTTAGCGGTGACATCTTCCGGCGCGACTCGTTCAAAAAATTGGCGGACGAAACGTTCTGTCTCCGCGCGATTATCACCACTCAGTCGACCTTGCAGGTGGAGGATAACTTCTTCAATTCGGCCGGACTTCGGCTCGCTCATCGCGACTATCCCTGATGATTGAAGTGCTCGTGCTGAAAGCTATATATCGTTTATTCATAATACCTTAAGGCAACCCCTTCAATAGCGTCTGAAGTGGGCAGATTATCCAACAGCACTAAATTATTTCGGCCGGAAGATGAAATTTTTTTACGTACTGGCCGCCGCCGCCCTTGCCCAACTTGGGCGCATTGACGAAGCCAAGGACGGCCTCGCCCGCGCGCAACAGGACAAGGCGCTTTGGGGCGCCGGATTAAATCAAGCCTTCACCCGCGTCCGCCAATTTAAACACGCGGAAGACGGCGAGCACTACGTCGAGGCGCTGCGGAAGGCCGGGCTGGTTGAAGACGACGGTTAAGGCGCCCGGTCGAAGTCTCGAGAAATGCGCCGATTCGGCCCGAGCTTTAGGCTTTACCTATGTTGTCGCCCCGGTTGAGCCGGGATATAATTAGGCGCCTAAAACTTCATACCCGCGATGCGGGATTCCGGGAGAGGAACGAAAATGAAGAAATTTATGGGAGCCGTTTGCGCAACCGCGCTTGGCATTGTTCTCAGTACGGGTGTTCTCAATACTAATTTTGCACAAGCGCAGGAAAAAACACTTCGCGTTGCCCATTACGGGTTCAACCCGCAAAAGGGCCGTTTTGAAATGGCATTCGGTGCGCAGTCTACGCTGCCGTTAATGGCATTCGCCGACAGCCTCGTATTTATTAATCCCGACGGCACTGCAGAGCCGGGGTTGGCCACTTCCTGGTCCGCCAAAGACGAGACGACGTGGACTTTCAAAATCCGCGAAGGCGTAAAATTCCATAACGGCGCGCCGATGACGGCGGATCAGATCGTCAAGAACGTCAACTTCCTGATTAACGACGACATGGGCAAAATCAGCATTTCGTCGCGCTTCCTTGGTCTTGCCGGGGCCAAAAAGATCGACGAAAGCACCGTCGAAATTACAACCAAATTGCCGAACCCGATCCTTGACCGCTGGTTCGCCATGTTTCGGATTATGGACGCGGACTATCAGGCTGATGTCGGCGTTGAAGGGTTTACGATTGCGCCGATTGGAACCGGCCCTTTCAAGGTGGTTAGCTGGACCGGCGAAAGCATGGAGGCCGTTGCCTTCAAAGACGCGTGGCGTCCCGCCAAGGTTGACCGGTTGAAAATCGATGCGCTGACGGAGGTTGCCGCACGGCGCAGTGCGCTGGAATCAGGCCAGGTTGATATCGCCTGGGTGTTGAGTGCCGACGACATCCCAATATTGAAGAGCGCGGGAATGAACACGGTGATTACACCAATCTTCGATATCGTCGCGTTCAAGTTCATCACCATTCCGGAACGCACCACCGCTGACAACTCGTTGATCCTTGACCGTCGTGTGCGCCAGGCCATCAACTACGCCATCAACCGTCAGCAGTATGTTGACGAAGTGTTGGGCGGCCTTACCGTACCAGCCGGGCAATCAGCAACACGGACGGTGGTCGGATATCAGTCCGATATCGATCCCTACCCGTACGATCCGGAAAAGGCGAAGAAGCTGCTCGCCGAGGCCGGCCACGGCAACGGGTTGGACCTGATCATGGAATTGATCCCGACCTCGACCGACTACACTGACACGTCGCAATTTATTGCCGATAATCTCAAACAGGTTGGCATCAACCTCGAGCTGCGGCAGATCTCATTGGCGGATTTGCTCGGCAAACTTCGCGGCCAAAAGCCGTGGGATGGCCACATGTGGATGGGGCTGGTGGAGAACTTCCCAACCGGCGACGTGATGCGGCCGTTTGCAACTGATTCATGCAGTTTCTTCGGCGCCTTCATTTGTGATCCTACCATCCAGCCGGCGATTGACGCCGCCAGTACCGAGTTCGACCCTGGTAAACGGGCGAGCTTAGTGCGGCAAGTCGTGAAACATTATCACGACGAAGCCTTGATCTCGTACATGTACGAGCGCGCGATCATCGATGGCGTGTCGCCAAAGGTGAAGAACTACCGGTTGTTCAATCGCGCCATCAATTGGCACGAAATTGAATTGGACGACTAACGCCGATTAATTGCCGCTCCGGATCTATGCCGCCCGACTGTTCGGGCCAACCAGATCCGGGGCCGCGATTTCTAAAAAAATACGATCAGTTTGTAACGGGATCGCTGCATCCCTGGGATGGGCGTTGCACGTCGCACCAATCTAAACCCCGTCGGTGGCACCGACGCCCTCAACCGAAATCATTTTGCTGACGCTGACGGCTTGGCGTTGCAGTTTGAAGTCGGCGAAGTCGTGGGCTTCGTAGAACTGCATTAGCGCTTTGCGGTCGGGGAATTCTAGGATGACGATGCGGTGTGGGGTCCAGTCGCCTTCGAGGTTCTCCGCTTCGCCGCCGCGCACCAGATATTTGCCGCCGTATTTCTCGACGATCTCGGGCACCTCTTTCATGTAGCGGGCGTAGCCTTCCTGATCGAAGACATCGATGTCGCCGATTGCATAAACGACCATGGTGGAACCTTTCCCGTTATTGAAGGGCGGCGAACCTTATTCGGATTCGCGTTTGCCGCGTGGCAAAAGCAGCAGCGAGAGCAGCGCGCCGACGCAACATCCGGCGACCACCCATGTCATCGGCAATTGCGTGCCGTCTCGAAGGGCGCCGGCGAGCAGCGTCATGCCTGCCGCAATCGACATCATCAGGAAGCCATTGAGGGATGAGGCGGTGCCGGCGCGCTCAGGAAAGGCGTTGATCGCGCCCTGTGACGAACTCGGCCAGGTATTGGCGAGACCAAACAAGATGATTGCCGCCGGTCCGATGATCGCGACCACGCTGGTAACGCCAGCCAGCGCCAGCCCCAGCATTGTCAATCCGCCGATACATATTATGACGGTGCCAAAAATCACCATGCGGTCGCCGCCGAGGCGCACCGTCAATCGGCTGGCAACGTAGGAGCCGAAGAAATTGAACAGCGACGGGAAAACAACAATCCATCCATAGAGATCCGGGCGGACGCCGAGCATTTCAATCAGCACAAAGGGTGCGCCGGCGATGTAAGTAAAAATCGCGCCCGCGCCGAACCCTGTTTGCAACGTGAAAGCGAGAAAATATCGCGACCGCAACATCTCCGGATAGGACGTCATCATTTCGCGAAACACGCCGCGCCTGACTTTGCCTTGGTCCGGGTTGGTTTCCTCAAGGCCGGTCCAGGTGACGAACAACATTAATGCGCCGAGGAAGGTGAGAAAGATGAAAATCGACTGCCAACCGAATGCGACCTGAAGGTAGCCGCCGAGCACCGGTGCGAAAGCCGGTGCGACAACGACCGCCATGCCGACATACGCCATTATCTGGGCGCTGCGGTCGCGGCTGAACGAATCGCGCAACACGGCGCGGCTCACCACCGGCCCTGAACAGGCACCAAACGCCTGAACCGCACGGCCGATGGTCAGCATCTCGATTGACGTTGCCGAAAAACAAATCGCGCTGCCGATAATGTAAATAGACAAACCAAGAAAAAGCGCTGCGCGGCGCCCACGGGCATCGGCAAGCGGGCCGTAAACAAGTTGCGCCACCGCAAAGGCCAACATGTAAACGCTGATGGTGATTTGCACCTGCGCGCTTGTCGCATCGAAATATTCGGCGATTGCCGGCATCGACGGCGTGTAAATGCTGATCGTCGAGAAGCCGACAGTCATCAGCCCCAGCATCCAGATCACCAGCAACGGAATATTGTTCGGCAGCACGCGCGATTTTACCGACCTACCGGAGACACGCGACGGCGGCGAGGTGTCGCCATTCTGCTTTGATCCAGAAGCCGGACTGTCAGCCATCTAACAATATTGCCCCAAAGCCAAAGGCGCCCATGCGCAACCGCGCGGCGCCCCAATACCTTCAAGAAATCCCGATACAGGTCTGTAACGGATTGGCTGCCATCCGCCAAGACCCTACCCGCCATGGGGATTGATCAACGCGGCCAAGAGGGCATAACCCGGGTGTTCGGGCGCAGGCAGGACCGTTGGACATCGGCAAGTGGGGGCCATACTTTCGGCATGGGAACGACGGGGGTCCCACGAGGGACCCACGGGCGCAGTTCGTGGAAATTTCAGTAGGGGAAAGCATGAAAATCGAAGGATCGACGACGTTGGTAACGGGTGCGGCGGGCGGTATCGGGCGGCGATTTGTCGAACGGCTGATCGCGCGCGGCGCAACCAAAGTTTATGCAGCCGACCGGCCCGGCATCGATTTCGAATTTCTCACCAATCTCGGCGACAAGGTCGTCGTGATCGAACTCGACGTCACTGATGAGGCAGAAGTTTCCCGGATCGCAGCGGAATGCGGCGACGTCTCCCTGCTGATTAACTCGGCCGGCGTTCTTGTCGTCGGCGGCGTGATCTCCGCCCCCGATCTTGCTGGGGCGCGGCTTGAGATGGACGTGAACCTGTGGGGATCGCTCAACATGTGCCGGGCGTTCGCGCCAGTGCTGGCCAAAAATGGCGCCAGCAATGGCGGCAGTGCGATCATGAACATGCTGTCTGAAACCGCGCGCGTGAACATCCCCTTTGCCGGTTCCTACTGCGTCTCGAAAGCCGCCGCCTGGAACATGACGCAGGGTGTCCGCGCCGAACTTGCCGCCCAGGGCACGCATGTGCTCGCCGTTTTTCCGGCCTCGGTCGATACGCCGATGGTTGCGGACCTCGACATGGACAAGCTCGACCCGACCGAGGTTGCCGACGAGGCGCTCGACGCAATGGAGAGTGAACTGGAAGACATCTCGATCGGCGCCCACTCGATCTATATGGAAAAGCTGATGTTCAGTGATTACAAAGCGCTCGAAAAGGAACAAGCGCTGATACTGCCCGGCGCGACAGACGTCTCCCCGATGGACGGTTAGGCGAGAGACGGCGCGGAGCGACGCAATAATAAAGGAAATAAATTGGCGACAGTACCGGGCCTTCCCGGAAGCGTCTCGCCCGACCATGATTATGTTGATCTTGTGACGGACGTAACTGCGCCCTCTGCCTCACCGCAGATCGGTCAAATGATAGGATGGGCGGCGGACAAAATTGAGGACGATGAAGATGATCGAAGTCGATATGACCTAACAAAGCCGGCAACATCCGCGGTCTACGTCCAACTTTTCCAAAGCCTTTTTCGAGAGAGATTCAGCCTAGGTTCGCGGTTTGTCCCTTGGCCAATGCAACGCCTGGGAAAACTACCTGAAATGTCGAACCTTGATCAGGTTGCTGTTTGGCTTGCCTCGCCGTTGTTCGACGACCCTCTAACCAAACACCTAGTCAGATCACCGTCGACAAGAAATCCTGGGCTCCGTTCCCTCAGATATGAACTCATGGGGCTCGCGGCGCTGAGAAACAATATTCGTTTGCGCCTTGGTAAATTTCGTTCGACGCCAAGGCGACGTCATTTCTTCATTACGAGCTCGATCAGGCTTTCGAAATCCGGCTCAATGAAACCCATTGAACGTGAATTCGACGGTGGGGTGATTTCAATCTTTGTGAGGAGCGGAAAAGCAGAAATATTTTTGCTAGAATCTAAATCTGGCAACACCAGCGTGCGAGCGCGCAACGAACTGACAAAAAAGATGGGTGATCTAGGCCTCAACGCAAATATTTTTCGCCTTGGGAATAGTTCTGCATACGCTGCGCTTCGCTAAGTAATGCGAATGGTAACCAGGGTATAGGTGGAAGGTCCGCGCCTCGCGTGGAAGTTTCTCGAATCCACGCCAACGTACGAAGACCCGCGCGCTCTGGCTGACTCGTTTCGAAAAGCTTGGAGCGGGCGATGAGATTCGAACTCACCGCTTCAACGTTGGCAGACCAGAAAAAGCGACGTCGCGGGAAGGGACGCCAGTCCACTTCAATGCGTCGGAGAGCGCCAGAGAACGTGGCCTTTGGCGGTGTCCGAGGGGCAACGACATTGAGGCGGCGTCGACACCGATGAAATCCTGTGAAATGTGGTGGACGCGTGAAACTGTAACCCCCGATGTAACCACGCAGTATTGCAAGCGACCAAGGACCGACGTCCGGTTCTGAAGGTCTTGCGGACATCAAACGAGACGCCGCGAATGTCGGCTAATGACCCGTAGCGGACATTCGTTTCGACGCTCCATACTTCGCGGTCGGTTTAGAGCACCAGCGCCGCCGCTCCGGCACCGAATAGCAGCACAAGGGACACCACGCGGAACCAGGCAAGGGGTGCCGCGGCGAACAGCCGCGCGCCGAGCCACGTCGCTGCGGCGAATAGTGGTGCCAGCGCGACGGCCCGTGCGATGCTCACCGGGCCGGCGGCGCCTGCGATCAGGAGCGTGGCCTGTACGAAGATCAGGCTTGCGAAGACGGCGAGCACGATCCGCGCGCGCTGGACCTCAGTCGGTTCGGGCGCCGAAAGGAAATAGGCCACCAGAACCGGACCGGTGACCCCTGCCAGCCCACCCAGGAAACCGGCAAGTCCGCCTGCTGCCACGCGCATCGTCGGACCGCGGCCGCCGTGGTAGGTCCAGCCGCTGGCCAGGAGCGCCGCCGACAGTAACACCAGCACGCCGATAATGCGTCGTACCAGCGCGGCGTCGAGTGAGATCAGCAAGGCTGCACCGACCGGCACCATCACCATTTGCGCTACCAACAGAGGTGCCATGTTGCGCAAGGACACCCGCCGCAAGGCGGATGGCAGAAGCTGGCCCGAGCCCAGCAGCGAAGTCAGACTTGCGACTGCGATCGCACCGACCGGCCCGAACAGGAGGGCGAGCAGCGGCACCGCAAACAGGCCGGCCCCGAAGCCACCCGTGTAGCCGTGTATCACCCCTGCCACCGCAAAGACCAACGCGGCGTAGAGAAACGAATGCGTGAAAGCATCGGCAAATAGGTCGGTCATGGCGAGCTCCGGCTCCGCATGGGCGCGGGCGAATGAGACTTATAAAGCAGGGACCAGCCCAGTTCAGACGACTTCTGCATTCAGGGAAATAGTGAGGACCAAATATTTGGCGACGCCCGGCCCGCACTCCCTTCCTTCTGGGCAATCTCGTCGAGCGGGCAAGGCAAGCGCACGGCCGCGCAAAAAGAGGTCATGCGCCCCCATGGCGGCATGGTCGATCTTTGTCTCATCCATTCGGGAGCCCCCTGGCTTCAGCCTGTTTCGTCGCGTCGATCTGTATCAAGCGTAGCAGCCCC
>JAPYRS010000030.1 GCA_029936875.1 Alphaproteobacteria bacterium
TCTCAATGCCGCGTTGCAGGAAGGCATGGCCGCCGCCCAGCGCGTTTTTTCAATGTTCGATAACGAACCGCTGATCAAGGATCCGCCGGATGCAACCGACTTGAAGATCGCAGGCGGCGCCATTCAATTTGATCAGGTCCGGTACAGTTACGACGAGGTCGCGCCGGCGCTGAACGGCATTAGCTTTGAAGTGCTGGCCGGACAAACGGTGGCCCTGGTTGGCCCATCAGGTGCCGGCAAATCAACGGTGCTTAATCTCATTCCGCGTTTCTACGATACGACGACAGGCACCGTCTCCGTCGATGGCCAGAATATTCGGACGCTTACCCAGAAGAGCCTCCGTGCTGAAATCGCGCTGGTGAGCCAGGACGCGACGCTGTTTAACGACACCATCCGCGCCAATATCGCCTACGGCAAACCGAACGCGAGTGATGCGGAAATCGTTGCTGCGGCAAAGTCGGCGGCGGCGCATGACTTTATTGTTGAGACGCCGGGCGGCTACGAAGCGATGGCCGGTGAAAGCGGCGTCAAACTTTCCGGCGGACAGCGGCAGCGGATCGCAATTGCCCGGGCGATTTTGAAGGATGCGCCGATCCTGTTGCTGGATGAAGCGACGTCCGCCCTTGATTCGGCATCGGAGCGGCAGGTTCAGACCGCGTTAAGCCAACTGAGCCAGGGCCGCACGACCTTGATTGTCGCCCACCGGTTATCGACGGTGATTGATGCCGACTGCATTCACGTTCTTGACGGCGGCCGGATCATGGAATCCGGCACCCACGCGGAACTTCTTGCCCGCGGCGGACTTTACGCCAAACTCTATGCCCTGCAGGCGGTTCCCGACAAGGGTCCAAGCCGCGCGCAGGCCTAAACCGGACGCACGCCCATCTTCAAGAAACTCGCACGGAGCGAAACTCTCCGCAGCTTTCTGTGTTGGAGCGCGGCACAGTATATTCGCCTGGTCGACCGCACCGGGCGTTGGCAGCGCATCGACATGGCGCCGCTTAATACCCTGCTCGCCGACGGCAAGCCGGTGATCATGGCGTTCTGGCACGGGCGGCTTTTGATGATGTCGGCGTTTTGGCCGAAGGATAAACCCTTCAACATGCTGATTTCCCATCACCGCGACGGCGAATTGATTTCGCGGACGACCGCTCATTTCGGCATTAATTCAGTGCGCGGTTCGACCAAAAAAGGCGGCGCCCAGGCGATCCGCACGCTTGTCCGCGATCTCTCCAATGGGATCAGCGCAGGCGTCACGCCGGACGGCCCACACGGGCCGCGCATGCGGGTCTCAGACGGCATCATTTCGCTGGCGTGCCTTTCCGGCGCACCGATTATTCCCCTGACCGCGGCAGCACGGTCACGACGCCTGCTCGGCAGCTGGGATCGCTTTATGGTGCCCCTCCCGTTTACCAAAGGAATCTACCTGATCAGCGATCCGATTTATGTGGCGCGCGACGCCGACCCGGAATCCTGCGAGGCGCTGCGTCTCTCGCTTGAAGATTGCCTGACCGAACTGACGATAAAAGCCGACACCCTTTGTGGCCAGGACACGCCAATACCGGACCCTGCGCCGGGCACGCCGTCCACCACCGGTGATAAGAGTGATGCCGTTGCCCAATCTTGAACCGGAAGACGGCCATGCGCGCACCTGATTATTGGGCGGAAGGCCGCTGGGGCTTGCCGACCCTGCTCAGCCCAGTGGCAGCGCTTTACGACGCCGCAGGCAGGATGCGTCGTGCGATGGTGACACCGTTGTACGTTGGCGTGCCGGTCTTTTGTGTCGGCAATATCGTCGCTGGCGGCGGCGGCAAGACGCCAACCGCAATGGCGATTGCGCAACGGCTACATCGCAGGAACCGCAACGTGCATTTTCTGACGCGCGGTTACGGCGGCAGGGAATCCGGCCCAACTCTAGTCAGCGTCGCCATACACACAGCCGAGGATGTCGGTGACGAGGCTTTGTTACTTGCGCACGTCTCTGCCACCTGGGTCGCCCGCGACCGGCGCGCGGGCGCCAGGGCCGCGATCGCTGCCGGTGCTGATGTCATCGTTATGGATGACGGATTTCAAAATCCTTCGCTGCACAAAGATATTTGTTTGATCGCCGTCGACGCCGGTATGAGATTTGGCAATGGCCACGTGATACCGGCCGGGCCGCTTCGGGAAACCGTGGCGCGCGGATTGACGCGTGCGGATGCGGTGTTGTCGATTGCCGATCCGTTGCGCGGGCAAAAAGATACCCCTGCTAAGATGAACGGCGTGCCGGTTCTGACTGGTTCGCTGGAGGCGGGGCCGGAAGCGCTTCGACTTAACGGTGAGCGTGTATTTGCGTTCGCCGGCATCGCCCGGCCGCAAAAGTTTTTCGACAGCCTGCGCGGGCTTGGTGTCGATGTGATCGCCGAACACGCTTTCGCCG
The DNA here is from genome assembly GCA_029936875.1 of Alphaproteobacteria bacterium. GTDB lineage: Bacteria > Pseudomonadota > Alphaproteobacteria > SHVP01 > SHVP01 > JAPYRS01. Next base: position 2,420 of record JAPYRS010000030.1, read on the forward strand.
ACCACCATCGCTACCGCGGCGACGAAATCATGACGCTGGTCGAACAGGCGGCGACGCTCGAGGCAATACTGGTGACGACCGAAAAGGATTTCGTTCGTTTGCCCGCGGAAGCCCAGTCTATGGTCGAGACCTTGCCGGTATCGCTGCAATTTGATGACGATGCGGCGATCGACCAGTTGCTCGACCGGTTGCTTGAAAGCAAACCCCCAACAAGCGTGCCGGCGACCAGCGTCCCGTCAGATGGATAAACCGGTGCCATTGGACGCGACCGAGTCCGAATCGATTTCGTTTGCGCATCGCTTTGAAGCGTGGGGCGTTCGCTTACTACTCCGCTTCTTGCGGGTGCTGTCGATTGATGCCGCCAGCAATCTCGGCGGACGGTTTGCGCGCACAATCGGCCCGCGCCTTGGTATCCATCGCCGCGCCGTTCGTCATATTTCGCGTGCGCTGCCGGAGTTGAGTGAAGACGAGACCCAAGAGATCGCCCGCGACATGTGGGACAATCTCGGCCGCACCATCGCCGAGTTCGCAAAACTCGATGCGCTCAATTGTTACGCCCACGATGGCCGGATCGAGGTGCGCGGGGCCGAACATATCGATGCGCTAAAAAAATCGGGCGGCGCAGCGATTTTCTTTTCGGGCCATTTCGCCAATTGGGAAATCATGCCGCTTTCGGTGACACAGCGGGGACTGCCGGTGAGCCTCGTCTACCGCAGCGCCAATAATCCGGTGGTCAACGAAATCATTCTGAAAATGCGCCGCCTCAGCACCCATTCCAATGTGCCAAAAGGGGCCGCCGGTGCGCGCCAGTTAATTTCAATTGTCCGGGACGGCGGCGTGCTCGGCATTCTTGTCGATCAAAAACTGAATACCGGCATACCGGTGCCGCTGATGGGGCGGGACGCAATGACGGCACCAGCGATGGCCCAGCTCGCGCTCAAATTCAATGTCCCGCTGATCCCGATTTCGGTAGTCCGGAAAGAGGGTGCGCGTTTCCTCATCGATATCGAGCCGCCGCTTGACCTGAACCCGACCGGGGACCGCGCCGCTGATACGCTTCGCATCATGACCAACGTGAACGCGATCCTCGAGCGCTGGATACGCGCAAACCCGGCGCAATGGTTGTGGCTGCATCGCCGATGGCCGGATTAATCGCGAGAGATAAAATCCCGAACCTGATCGCTGAACCATTCCGGTGCGGTCCAGGATAATTGCGGATGGCCACCCGGATAGTCGACTTCGCGCGCGCGCTTTACCAATGCCGCCGCCTTACGATTTTCGGGCGCAAGTTTATCGTGTTCGCCGGTGAGAAACAGTGCGGGCACCTCAATCTTTGAAAGTGCAGCGGCGATATCGAATTTGGATACCGCTGTCAGGCCCCAGTCGAGCCGCTCAAATGAGCGCAGCGCCTCGGACGCGGCCATCTGAATTTGATCAATGCCGCCGCCGTCGCCGTAGTTGGTGAGGCGGCTGTTCCACATGTCGCCAAAATGCTTGCCGTCACGGGCGATTTCTTTTGGCCCAAGCACGGCGGCAAACGCCTTCATGCGCTCGTCGCTCAACACCGGTGTCCCCGAAAGGATGATGTGTGTGACACGGTCTTTTGCCTGGCCCGCAACCTCCACCGCAATCACCGATCCTGTCGAAAATCCGCAAACCGCAAATTTTTCGATGCCGAGGCTGGAGACCGCAGCGATAAGCGTGTTCGCATAACCACCGATGGTGGCCTCCTCCTCGGGCGGGCTGGAGGCGCCGTAACCGGGTGTGTCGAACGCAAAGGCGCGGCAATGACGGCCAAGGTAAGGCAGCGCGTGTTCGTACATTCGGGATGAGAGTGGCGTCTGGTGGAACAGGATCAATGCTGGGCCGGCCTCGCCCGCGGCCCGGTAGTGAACCTGACCATCGGCAACATCGACGTAGGCGTTACGAATATTCATCGGAATGGTTCTCGCTTCTATTGGAGAGATTTCGTGCGCCAGCCTCGAAAGTTGATACAATTTACGGGCGGGCAATTGAAGCCTTCACCTTGAAGGCCCCCATTCTGAGACGGTTTCCGATTATGCCACAAGCCATTCATCCGATGTTGGCCCTTCCTGACCATGACGAAGCGGCGCGGCAGAATTTTGTCTTCAGCCTGCGCAAACTTGTTGTCCACCACGCCAAGGCCGGTAGCCGTGAAATCTATGAGGGCCGTGTGCTGCCCAAATTCCGTCGTGAAAACGGTCGAGCGCCAAAGACCCGCCACGAAATCCGCAAGTCGATGCTGCGCGATACCTATGGCCAGTACGTCAGTGCGCTGCGGTTGATGACGCAGGAACTGATGTGGGACAGCGTCGGCGAAAGCGTCGAACGCCAGCTCCCCAATCTCAATGCGAATGCAAAAATCCAATCAAAATCGGGCGGCACGATTCAGCTTGATCCAAAACTAAAGATCCCCCGGTACCTGACGGGCGTCGATATCCACGGCATGCCCGGCAGTTACCAGACCGACATCACTGAAGATGATGTTTATGCAGGCGCGCTTTATGACCGGAGCGCCTACATCCGGGGGACCGGTTCAACTGGCGGACTCAATCAGGATTTTGGCCAGTCGATTGGAGAATACATTATTGAGAAATTCCCCGACCTGAACCCGCGCCGCATTCTGGATATTGGTTGCTCGGTCGGCCATTCGACACTGCCGTACTGTGATCTGTTCCCCGATGCTGATATTTTCGCAATCGACGTCGCCGCACCAATGCTGCGTTACGCCCACGCCCGGGCCGAGGCGCTTGGCAAGACCGTCGCGTTTTCACAGCAGAATGCGGAAGCAACAGATTTCCCGGACGGGTATTTCGATCTCGTGCTCGGTCATGCGATCCTGCATGAAACATCAACCAAGGCGATGGATCGAATCCTTGCTGAGGGACATAGGCTGCTGGCACCGGGCGGTATCTGCCTTCATTTTGAAGGGCCGCCGTGGAACCGGATCAGTCTTTTTGATGCCGCGACCCATGACTGGGACACCCACTTCAACCACGAACCGTTCATCGGAAAAATGCACGAAGTCGATCCGGTCGAAATGGTGACACAGGCCGGATTCAAGAAATCGAAAATGATCGACACTTACGTGCCGAGTGCCTTTGCGAAGACCGGCAAGGTAAACTTTGTCGGCACCACCGGATCGAAAGCGGGCGGCGCCTACTGGGTCTTCGGCGCCCGCAAATAGTATTCGATAGCGTTGGTTGACGTTAAGCTGGCCTCGGCGCGGGTGACGCGAACCGGGTTCGGTATATCAGCGCACCAATAATCACGACGTTACCGAGGTTGGCGGCGACGCCGGTGAGAAATGCCGGCACATATGATCCCGTCGTATCAAACGCAATTCCGCCGAGCCACCCACCGATCGCCATGCCGATGGTGCCGAACAATATGACAATGCCGGTGCGCCGCCCGATCTCGCTGGCCGGCATATATTCCCGAATGATAGTCGGATACGCCGGTAGGATCGCGCCGTAGGAGAGGCCAAACACGGCGGCGATAATGAACAATCCGGTGAGATCCTGCATCAGCCCAAGGATGAGCAGCGATACCGCCTGGCCCGCCGAAAAAATGATCAACGCCCGCAATCCGCCGACGCGATCGACCAGCATTCCGAGCAATACACCGCGACTGACAAAACTGCCGAGCAGCAACACCGACAGAAGTTCGGCAGCGTTTGCAGTTGAAATACCAATATCGGTGGCGTGGCTGACGAGATGCGCAAGCGGCAGCGACATCGAGATACAGCAGCCAATAATGGCAACACACAGGATCGCCTGTAAGGCGCCAGTAGAAATACCGAGCGTGGTTCGAGCCATGGTTTCGGTCTTCACCGGCCGGCCTGCGTCACTTTCTTTTTCCTGCCGTTTGGCACGCGCCAGCTGGCTCGGCGATTTTCGCTTAAAGATGACGCTGAGCGGGACCATGGTCACAAACGCCAAAAGCGCAAACCACAGGAAAGTATCGCGCCAGCCAATCCATTCGTTGAAGTAGCGAAAGATCGGCGGCCACAGGATACCGGCAAGGCTTTGCCCGCCCGCGACGAGACCAACGGCGGCGCCGCGCCTGCGGGTGAACCAATGAGTAATGTTGGCGGAAAGCGGCCCGAACATGGTCGCCTGACCGAGCAGGCCGAGCATGATCCCGTAAGTCATGAGGAAGACGATCGGATTGGTCGCAGCACCCGCGATCAACGTGCCCGACGCAATCATCAGGCCGCCCATGGCGGCCGGTTTCGCCATGCCGGAACGATCCAGCCAATAGCCAATGAAGACGCCGCCGACCCCGGTACCCAGAAAGAGGAATGAATAAGCACTCGACAGCAATGTCCGCGACCAGCCGAGTTCCGCCGAAATCGGCTTTAACGCGACGACCAGCAAAAATATCGTGCCGGAGCTCACCATCATCAGAATCACGGAGGCGCCGAGAACAAGCAGCGAGTAGTTGCGATCAAGCCGGCGGATCAGGTTCATAGGGTGATTTCTGTCGGGTGGGAGAGGCAGAACCGCGCGGCTTGGCGGAGGCGCTGCGGCACATATATGGCGGGGATGACACGAAGGCCGGACTCATAAAGGACCAGGGCGATGATGGCTAGTTGGTCACGCTTTCCATTGGCGGCACCAGTAACTGCGGATCGATCCGGATTTTGCCCCAGTTAATGCGCCAATCGAGGTGCGGCCCGGTGACCCGCCCGGTCGCCCCGATTTCACCGATTGACTGGCCCACGGCCACCATGTCGCCGACCGCAACATTGACATTCGACATATGGAGAAACGCCGATGTTAGACCGTGGCCATGATCAATGATGATGGTGCCGCCGGTGTAAAACATATCGGTTTCCGATAGCACGACGCGGCCGGGTGCCGGGGCGACAATCGGCGTGCCGACCGGCCCCGCCACGTCAACGCCAAAGTGCGGCTGGCGCGGCTTGCCGTTGAGAATGCGCTGGCTGCCGTAAACGCCGCTGATCGGGCCCAATGCCGGCCAGATGAAACCGCCGGCAAACCAGGTCTCTGCCGAATCATGGGCGCGCGCGTCACCGATCAAAACGTTCTCGCGGCGGATGCGGTCAAGCAACGCCTTGGGCGGCGTCACCTGTGCCGACGGCAGGCCGTTGATCTTCTGAATGTTGTAGGCGCGGCGCGATATGGAAAGTGTCCGGGCGATTTTGGCGCCGTCGGCAAAACGAAGTTCAAGTTCAGAACCGTGTCCGTGATCGCGCCCAAAACCGATTACAAATATTCCGGTCGGGGAGACGCGAACAGAAGCGCCGTCAAGAGTGACGCTCGCACCGGGTTCGGTTCGGCCAAAAAGCAGTCCGCCTTGCGCAAACGTGCCTTGAAGGCGGAGACCGGGCTCTTCGATCATGCTTGCTTCGGGCACCGGTGCCGGATCGTGTGCCCATGCCGCTCCAAAAATGGCCGACCCGATAACGGCCGGTGCAATCACAGCCGGCACGATCAGTGCGAGGCAAACCGCGGCGCGGCGAAGAAGCCTGCGGATCAGGACTGTTCCCCGGTCTGGGTTTCCCCGGCGAGGATTTGCTTGTGCCGGTCCAGAGCGATATCCGGGCTCGCATACGGTTCCTGCAAATCGGGGTTCCAGTAGCGCAGGTCTTCAAGCGGAATTCTTGCGCCGGTGACCGCGCAGATCACGTATGAGCCGGGCTTCTCGACATCAAATCGTCCCGGGTAATAACGCAGTATCGCCTTGCCGCCGCCGGGACCGTGCATCAGCTTGTCTCCCTGAAGATGGCGTCGGCGCCATCAGATTTTGTTCGGAGATAAACCATTACGACGGGTCCGCCTCGCCAAGTTCCTTGGCGCGCGCCTGGGCGATCTCGGCACTGGCGTAAGGCTCCTGCACTTCGGCATTCCAGTACGAAAGGTCGGCAAGTGGGATCCGGACGCCTGTGACCGCGCAGCGTACAAAGTGGCCGGGTCGCACGACCTCAAATTCGTTCATACCGTAACGAAGCTTGGCTTCGCCTTCTGCGGGTCCGTGCATCAGAAAAGATTTCCCTGGTTGCCGCCATCTTTCGTGTTCGACCGGGTCGCGCCCGCGCCGGGCGGTTTGGTAGGCGTCGACTTGGGCTTCTTCGCCTTTGGAGGTGCCGGTCGTGGCCCAGCCAGTCTCGGATCAGAAGGGCCGTCCAAAACTTTGGCCGCGACGGAGCCATCGTGAAATTCTAGCACAAGGTCCATACCGGGCAATGTTCCGCCCGCATCCTTAACCGGCAGTCCGGCGTTATCGCGAATGAGCGCAAAGCCGCGCATAAGCACATTCTGATAGCTGAGTCCTTCGAGCAGCCGAGCTGAAGCGTCCAACTGCGAGCCGAGACTTTCAAAGCGCCGCAGCGCTGCCGGTCTCAGTGCGAGCCCAAGACGCGCGAGGCGGCCCGACGCCTCATTTAGCCCGCCCATCACCAGACCCGGATGGAGGCGAGCGGCAGGATCAGCGAAAGCGTCGCGGTGGCGGGAAATATCCATGGAAAGCGCCCGCGCAAGCCGCGCACCGCCGCCGGCTTGCTCAAGCAAATGCCGTTTCCGGTCGAGGCCGTGGCGAAGTGCGCGTTTGAGCCGGCCGCCGGCATCATCGAATCGCTGCTGGGCAACATTAAGCAAATCGCGGGGATCGCGGAGGCCACGGGCCGCACTGCGAAGGGCGGTGCGGCGGTCAGTCAGCATTCGTGCCTGACCGCCGACCAGGCGGCGCTGCCACTCGGCGACCGTCTCGAGCAGTTCTTCCCGAACCGGAACCGCAAATTCGGCGGCCGCCGTCGGTGTCGGCGCGCGAAGGTCGGAAGCAAAATCAATCAATGTCGTATCGGTTTCATGGCCAACGGCGGAGATCAGCGGAATGTCACTGGCAGCAGTGGCGCGGACGACAACTTCTTCGTTGAACGCCCAGAGATCTTCAAGACTGCCACCGCCGCGACCAACGATCAGCAAATCAGGACGAGGAATGGCGCCGTCTTGCGCCAGCGCGTTGAAGCCTTCAATCGCCGCCGCAATCTGTTCAGCCGCCCCTTTGCCCTGGACTAGAACCGGCCACAACAGCACCCGGCGCGGGAAGCGGTCGCGCAGGCGGTGAAGAATATCCCGAAACACCGCACCGGACGCCGAGGTCACAACACCAATGACTTCCGGCAAATAGGGGAGATCCTGTTTTCGTTCATCGTCAAACAGGCCTTCTGCCGCAAGTTTGCGCCGCAGCTTGTCGAGTTGCGCCAGCAGCGCACCCTCACCTGCCGGTTCGATATTCTCGATGATGATTTGATAGGTCGAGCGCGGCGGGTAAGACGTGATCTTGCCGGTGGCGATAACCTCCATGCCTTCTTCCGGCGGATAACGGAGGCGCGACTGCACGCCCTTCCAGCAGACCGCGTCAATCGACGCCTTTTCATCCTTCAGCTTGAAATAGATATGCCCCGACCGTGGCCGCGCCAGTTCGAGCACCTCACCCCGGACCCGGACCCGGCCATAGGTGTTCTCGAGCGTTTTTTTGAGCGCAAACGCAAGTTCCGTCACCGTGACTTCGATGAGGTTACTGCCAGCCTCGGTTTCAATTTCGGTGTCAGTCAAATGATCGGTTCCACTGGTCCGGCAACCCCGGGCCATGCCCTGGATTATGGCCCGGCATACCAGGGCCACAAGCTATGATACAAGGTGCGGCGCTGACGGCAAAAAGGGAATTACGGCGATGAATATTCTGGTGATCGGGTCGGGCGGCCGGGAACACGCGCTTTGCTGGGCCCTTGCGGCCTCTCCGGTGACGCGGACGCTCTTTTGTGCGCCGGGCAATCGCGGGATTGAAGATGTCGCCAACTGCCTCGCCGTCGACGTGATGGATTTTGACGGCATCGTCACCGCCTGCCGGGACCATGATATCGATTTCGTTGTGGTCGGCCCCGAAGCGCCGATGGTCGCCGGACTGGTTGACCGGTTGCGCGAAGAAAACATCAAGGTGTTCGGCCCGACCGCGGCGGCGGCGCAACTGGAGGGCTCAAAAGGTTTCACCAAAGACCTCTGCGCCGAATACGGCATACCGACCGCCGCCTACGCACGCTTCAGCGAGGCCGCACCTGCCCACGCCTACGTCGAAAAAAGGGGCGCCCCCATGGTGATCAAGGCCGATGGCCTCGCCGCCGGAAAGGGCGTGATCATGGCCGAAACGGTGGCCGACGCCAAAGCCGCAATCACCGATATTCTCGGCGGCCAGTTTGGTGAGGCCGGCGCGGAAGTCGTGGTTGAAGAGTTTCTTGAGGGCGAAGAGGTCTCGTTTTTCGCCCTCGTTGATGGCACCAGCGTTCTCGCCTTTGGGTCAGCCCAGGATCACAAACGGGTCGGCGACGGCGACACCGGCCCCAACACCGGCGGCATGGGCGCCTATGCGCCGGCCCCCATTTTCACCGAGGCGATGGAAGCTGAGGTCATGGAAAAAATCATCCGCCCGACCGCGCAAGGCATGGTCGCACGCGGCACGCCGTTCACCGGCGTTCTATATGCAGGGCTGATGATTACTGAATCGGGCCCGCAACTGATCGAATACAACGTCCGCTTCGGCGATCCGGAATGTCAGATTCTGATGCTGCGGTTGTTTTCAGACTTGCTGCCGCTGTTGCTGGCGGCAGTGGACGGTGTGCTTGATCATGTTGATGTGCGCTGGCACGACGAGGCAGCGCTTTTGGTGGTGATGGCAACCAACGGCTACCCCGGCGCATACGACAAAGGCAGCGAGATCAAAAACCTAACCGAGGCGGCGGCGATGGACGGTGTGACAATTTTCCATGCCGGCACCAAAAGCAAGGGTGACGCGATCATCGCCAACGGCGGTCGCGTCCTTGGTGTAACCGCGCTGGGCGAAACAACTGCCGAGGCGCAAAGCCGCGCCTATCAAGCGGTCGATAAGATTGATTGGCCGGACGGTTTTTGCCGCCGCGACATTGGCCACCGCGCGATCTAACAATGCGCTGATTAGAAATGGGCTGGTTAGAGACGCGCTGTCTGAAAAAAATACCGTTAATGAATTGCTTGCCATGACTCTTTACGCGCCATTAACGGACTGGGCGCACAATGCCGTTCACCTGCTGAAACGGCCTGTTTCCTGCCCCATTCCACGGGAGATTGGCCAACTCAACCCCGGCATGGGGATTGCAGTAAATGTTTCAATATCTTGCTTAGTACGTTTGGTTCCTACTCTCTCAATACTAAAGACGCGCCCGGACAGCGCGTCTTTTTTTGGATTGGCGATATCCATCAATGGGTTAGAGTCACCCCTTGACGTTGACCACAAAAAAGCCGTCCGATCCCCTTGATATGAACAAACCGAATTCAGATTCGAAATCCGGCACCATGCCGGTGCGGGATGCCCACCAGATGGACGCCGACAAGCTTGGCGCTTATCTCGAGGCGGAAATTGACGGATTTCGGGCGCCGGTGGCGGTCGAGGAGTTTCGCGGCGGCCAATCGAACCCGACCTATCGCCTCACCGACGCAAACGGAAAGACTTACGTGCTGCGGCGGAAACCACCCGGCAAATTGCTCCCTTCCGCCCACGCCGTTGACCGCGAATACAAGGTGATGACGGCGTTGGCCTCAACGCCCGTGCCGGTGCCCGTGACCTATTTGATGTGCGACGACGAGGATATTGCAGGCACGCCGTTTTTTGTCATGGATATGGTCGACGGGCGGATTTTCTGGGACGTGACTTTGCCCGAACTTGAACCGGTTGAACGCGGCGCAATTTACGATGCGATGAACGACACCATCGCCAAACTTCATCAGGTGGATTACCGCGCCATTGGGCTTTCGGAGTTTGGCCGCGAGGGCGGTTACGTCGCCCGCCAGATCAAGCGCTGGAGCCAGCAGTACCGCGCCTCTGAAACCGAGACCATCGGTTCAATGGAAAAATTGATTGAATGGTTACCGGCGCATTTGCCGGAAGAAGACGAGACCTGCCTGGTGCACGGCGATTTCCGTCTCGACAACATGATCTTCCACCCGACCGAGCCGCGTGTGCTGGCCGTACTCGACTGGGAAATCTCAACGCTCGGACATCCGCTCGCCGATTTTTCCTATCACTGCATGCTGTGGCGGATGCCGAAGGAAGGTTATCGGGGACTGGTTGGGTATGATCTCGCCGCCCTTGGCATCCCGTCGGAAGAGGAATATGTCGCGGCCTACATCAGGCGTAGCGGCGGCAAAGCCGTTGCCAACTGGGATTTCTACATGGCCTACAACATGTTCCGCATGGGCGCGATCCTGCAGGGAGTCATGGGACGGGTCCGGGACGGGACGGCCGCAAGCGAAGAAGCTAAACGCACCGGCGCCATGGCCGGCACCGTCGCCGATGCCGCCTGGGATCAAGTCGAGAAGATGGGCTAGGGCGAGCGCCTTAGTTGTATTTACGGAGTTCCAGCTTGGCGATGGTCTCAGAGTGAACCGCGTCGGGGCCATCGGCCATGCGCAGCCCGCGTGTGCCGGCCCAGCTTGCGGCCAGGCCAAAGTCGCCTGAAAATCCACCAGCACCGTGAATCTGCATCGACCGGTCGATCACCGTCTGCGCCATATTCGGCACGACAACTTTGATCATGGCGATTTCGGCGCGCGCCTCTTTCGCTCCGACCTTGTCCATCATTGCCGCCGCCTTCAGCACCAGCAGCCGCGCCTGTTCTATTTCCATCCGTGATTTGGCGATGTCGGCCCGAACCGTTTGATGATCGGCAATCACCTTGCCGAAGGTTTCGCGGGAGCGCGCGCGCGCGCACATCGCTTCGAGCGCCCGTTCGGCCACGCCGATCAAACGCATGCAGTGATGAATCCGACCCGGCCCAAGGCGGCCCTGCGCAATTTCAAAACCGCGCCCTTCGCCGAGCACAATGTTTTCTGCCGGTACCCGGACATTTTCAAATTTTAGCTCGGCATGGCCGTGCGGCGCATCGTCATAGCCAAACAATGTCAGCGGCCGGACGATGGTGATGCCCGGCGTATCGGCGGGCACCAGGATTTGGCTCTGCTGTTTGTGTTTGGCCGCGTCCGGATCGGTTTTTCCCATCACGATGAGGATTTTCAGATACGGGTGCTTGCCGTTGGTGATCCACCATTTCCGACCGTTGATAACGTAGTCATCCCCGTCCCGAACGATGGAGGTGCGGACGTTGGTTGCGTCCGACGAGGCCACATCCGGTTCGGTCATGCAAAAGGCCGAGCGGATTTCACCGCGCATCAACGGCGTCAGCCACTTCTCCTTTTGCGCCGCAGACCCATAATGAAGCAGCACCTCCATGTTGCCGGTATCGGGTGCGCTGCAGTTGAACACTTCCGGCCCAATCGGGCTCCGTCCCATAATCTCGCAGAGCGGCGCATATTCAAGATTGCTAAGCCCGAGCGCGAGGCTGGCGTCGGGCATGAACAGGTTCCACAGCCCTTCGGCCTCTGCCTTTTTCTTCATCTCTTCCATGATCGGCGGCACCGTCCAGCGATCAACCTGGTCGAGGTGGCGCGCATAAACCGGTTCTGCCGGATAGACGTGCGCCTCCATGAAAGCGGTGACTTTGCCGCGCAATTCTTCAACGCGAGCGGTGGTTTCCATCAACATGATGCGAGGCCTTTTAGACAGGAGAAAATACGGGGATCACTTTATCGCTTTGCCTGAAAGAAGTCGCGGAGCAGCTGGCCGGCGCGGGCCTCATTGATGCCGCCGTAGACTTCAGGCGCGTGGTGGCAGGTCGGTTGCGAAAATATTCGGGGGCCGTGGTCGACTCCGCCGGTTTTTGGATCACCCGCGCCGTAATAAAGCCGCCGAATGCGGGCGAGCGATATGGCGCCGGCGCACATCGGGCAGGGCTCCAATGTGACGTACAGATCGCAATCTTCTAGCCGCTCGTTGCCGAGGGCCTCAGCGGCCTTCCGGATTGCCACCATTTCAGCATGGGCCGTGGGATCCTTTGATGCCCGCATGGCGTTACCGCAGGCAGCCAGAATCTCGCCAGTTTTGGCATGCACGATGACCGCACCAACTGGCACCTCGCCCCGTCCTGCTGCCTGTTCGGCGAGCGTGAGCGCGCGGTCCATCGGGCTTTGCTTGGGATCCGGCATGGGCGGACCATGCGAAGCGTGGGCGTTTCCGTCAAGAGGACGATTTGACGCTGCCCCCATGCTGCCCGGTGTGAGATGAGGGGCGCGGCCCGGTTGCGAGATGAGGGGCGCGGCCCGGTTGCGAGATGAGGGGCGCGTCCCCGTTGCGAGATGAGGGGCGCGGCCCTAATGTGCGCGCCATGAAAAACGGCCCCTTAATTGGCATCACCGCGGACTGGGAAGAACCGAGCGCCTACTCGAACAAGCCCTGGTACGCGATTAGGCAGAACTACTGCACCGCGGTGGAACACGCCGGTGGTATGCCCGTGGTCCTGCCGCACGGCAAAGACACGGCCCTCGCATATGCCGGGATCCTCGACGGCGTCGTGATATCGGGCGGTAATTTTGATGTCGATCCGGCCCTGTTCGGCGCCACATCCCACCACGCGACGGTGAAAACCAAGGATGCCCGCACAGGATTTGAAACAGCGCTCACCAAAGCGGCACTAGCGCGAAACATTCCCGTGCTCGGCATTTGCGGCGGCCAGCAGCTTCTTAATGTCGTGCTTGGCGGCACCTTGATCCAGCACATACCGGACGCAGTGGAAGATGCGCTCGCCCATGAACAGCCGAACCCGCGCGATGAGCCAGGCCATAACGTCAGCGTTGTTGCCGGGACGCTTTTGCACAGGATTGTTGGTACAGCCGAAATGTCGGTCAACAGCGCGCACCATCAAGCGGTCGAAAATGTCGCCGGCGATGTGGTCATCAACGCGACCGCCCCCGACGGTGTCATCGAGGGCATCGAATCGGCTGCATACAAGTTCTGCCTCGGCGTGCAGTGGCATCCCGAATATTCGATTGACCCCGGTGACCAGAAAATTTTTGACGCCTTTGTTAAAGCAGCGAAATCGAAATGAACGATACGGACAAGACCTTGCCCGAACCGAAAGCCGAGCGGATTGCCAAACGCATCGCGCGCGCAGGGCTGTGTTCGCGCCGCGAAGCCGAGCGCTGGATTGAACAGGGGCGCGTGAAAGTCGACGGCAAAAAGATCGAAAGCCCGGCGCTGAACGTGACAATGGATCAAATCGTCCTGGTGGACGGTGACCCGCTACCGGAGTTGGAGCGCGTGCGGCTGTGGCGCTACCACAAACCGCGCGGATTGATCACGACCCACCGGGATACCCGCGGCCGAAAAACCGTCTTTGAAAGTCTGCCCAAAACCCTGCCGCGCGTACTTTCAGTTGGGCGGCTCGATTTCAATACCGAGGGGCTTTTGCTGCTGACCAATGACGGCGCGTTGTCGCGGCGGCTCGAATTGCCGGCGACCGGTTGGATCCGGCGCTACCGGGTTCGCGTTTACGGCGCGGTCGACCCAAAGGCGCTTGCCAGACTTCAAAAAGGCGTCACCATCGACGGCGTCAAATACGGGCCGATCAATGCGACCCTCGAAAAAACGCAAGGATCAAACGCCTGGCTGCGTATTGCGCTGGCCGAGGGAAAAAACCGCGAAGTTCGCCTTGTCCTTGGTCACCTCGGGCATGAAGTGTCGCGCCTCATTCGGGTTGCTTACGGTCCGTTTCAGTTGGGACATCTGAAGGCACGGGCGGTGACCGAAGTGACGCGAAAAGTCATGCGCGAACAGTTGGGCGAGGTCGACTAGATGCTGCGGATAATTTCAGGCCGCTATAAGGGGCGGAAATTGCGGGAGCCCCCGGCGGACGGTGTCCGCCCGACCATCGAGCGGATCCGGGAAGCGGTTTTTAATTCCCTCACCCACGGCCTTATTACAGAAGGCGGCGCGGGCTTTGACGGCTTGAACGTCGCCGATGTTTTTGCGGGGTCTGGCGCGATGGGGTTCGAAGCACTGTCGCGCGGTGCCGAACATGTAATTTTTCTCGATACCAATGCGGCCGCGTTACGCTCGATCGACAAAAACGCGGAGCAACTTGAGGCCGATACCTCGGTCACGGTGCAGTACCGGGATGCCGTCAATCCGGGCCCCGCGCCTCACCGTTGCGATCTGGTGTTTTTCGATGCGCCATATCGATCAGGTCTGAACGCAGACGCCCTAGAGGCGATGTCGAAGGACGGATGGTTTGCGGACGGCGCAATTATCGTGTGTGAACTCGGCGGCACTGAGGATTTGGACACGCCCGACGGGTTCGAAGTCCTCAATACCCGGCGCTACCGATCGACCAAGATAATCTATCTGCAATATCGCGTAGGCGCGCGCGACTAGCGCCGGCCAAACAGCCGTTCGATTTCGGGCAGTTTCAATTCGATGTAGGTCGGGCGGCCGTGATTGCATTGCCCGGCATGCGGCGTCACTTCCATTTCCCGCAGCAGCGCATTCATCTCTGTTTGCGTCAGGCGGCGACCGGCGCGGACACTGCCGTGGCAGGCCATTGTGCTGCAAACATCATCGAGCCGATCCTTGAGCGAAAGTGCCGAATCGTATTCCGCCATTTCATCGGCGAGATCGCGAACCAGACCCTGAATATCAGTGTCCCCGAGAAGCGCCGGTACTTCACGAACGATGACGGCACCCGGCCCGAAACTTTCCATCACCAGACCAAGCCCGGCGAATTCCTCCACCCTTGCCATTAATCGGGCGGCCCCGTCTTCCCCCAGTTCAACGACTTCGGGGATCAACAGGCCTTGCGTGGCGACCCCGTCATGGGCGAGCGCTTTTTTGACGCGCTCGTAAACCAGCCGCTCGTGGGCGGCATGCTGATCGACGATGACAATGCCGTCGGCGGTTTGGGCGACAACAAATGTCTCATGCAGTTGGCCGATTGCGGCGCCGAGCGGAAAATTGTCGGCAAGCGCGCCTCCGGTTTGGGTTTCTCCGACGACGCCGTCTGTATTGACGGTGTCCCGGGCACCCGGCGCTAAATGATCAAAAGGCGACTGAAACGCGGCTGCGGCCTCAGCCAATCCTGAATTAAAACGCTGGCCATGATTTGAATATGCGCCGCCGCCGGGCCGAAAGGCGTGAAGCGCTGCGTCGGCCACACTTGAGGAGGCGCGATGACCGGCCTTTGCCAGGGCGTCCCGAAGGCCGGTGACGATCAGGGCCCGAACCAATCCGGCTTCGCGAAACCGAACCTCGGTTTTCGCCGGGTGAACGTTGACGTCGACCCTTTCGGCAGGCGCGTCCAGAAACAGCGCCAATACTGGATGGCGGTTACGGGCGAGAAAATCCTGATAAGCGCCGCGCACAGCGCCCGCCAGAAGCCGGTCGCGCACCGGCCTTCCATTCACAAACAAATACTGCGCCTGGGCGTTGCCGCGATTGAACGTCGGCAACCCGGCATATCCGCGCAATGATATCCCATCTTTTTTAACCGCCACCGAAATAGCGTTTTCAGAAAATTGCCGCCCCATCACCGCCGACAGGCGCTTCAAAGAACCGTCTTCCAGCAGGTCTTCTTCCGCACCATAGCGAAACACGGGGCGACCGGAATCGGTAAACGAAAATCCAATATCGGGCCGCGACATGGCGAGGTGTTTGACCGCGTCTGCCGCTTGACTGGTTTCAGTTCGATCCGTCTTTAAGAATTTGAGCCGCGCCGGCGTCGCAAAAAACAGATCGCGGACTTCAACCCGGGTGCCCTTGCCGAATGCAGTCGGTTCGGGGTCTTTAACTTTGCCAGCGGTAACATGGAGCGACCATGCATCGTCAGCATCATGGGGACGGCTGGCGATTGTTAACCGGCTGATCGCGGCAATTGACGGCAATGCTTCACCGCGGAAGCCGAGCGTCGCGATATTCAGTAGATCGTCGCCGACCAGTTTGGAGGTCGCGTGACGTTCGATCGCGAGCAGAAGATCGTCCCGCGCCATGCCCCTGCCGTCATCGGTGACCGAGATGAAATCGCGACCTCCGCCCGACATTTCGATATCAATGGATTTGGCCCCAGCATCGATCGCGTTTTCGACCAATTCCTTGATCACGCTGGCGGGGCGTTCAACAACTTCACCGGCGGCGATGCGATTAATGGTGCCTTCCGGCAGGCGTCGAATCGGCATGGCGGCAGTATAGCGGCGTGCGGTCAGGACTTTCCCAAATATTCGCGGGTCAGGCGCTTGCCTTCGTCGACGGCGGGCTGATCGAACGGATTTACCCCGCCCGCCCGGGCGACAAGGATTGTTTCAACCATGAAATGGGCGAAAAGTGCGCCCATCCCGGCCTCATCGAGGCTCTCCAGTTCGATCACCCGCACCGGGCGTTGATGGCGTCTTAAGGTCTCGATCGTCGCTTTCGCACTGGCGGCGACAACTTCGTCGATGCTGTGGCCATCGAGATAGAGAAGATCGTTCAAAGCATCGGCGCGGGCCGCCTCGAGATCGATTCGCGCCGCGTGGCCATTGAGAGGTGCCGTAATAATCGTAAAAAATTGCCCGCCCGGCCCATCGAGCCAGAGCTGCAACTGGCTGTGCTGATCGACCGGCCCGAGCGCCGCTGCAGCGGACCCGCCCTGCCCGTCCTTGCCAAGACTTTCCGCCCACAATTGCCGAAACCAAAGCGTGAACGGCCACAATTTTTCACCGTAGGGCATGATCACATGCGTGCCGGCCGGATTTTTTTCGGCGAAAGCATTGAGCGTAGCCGCGCCAAGAACCGGCGCTGAATCCGTCCCAAGATTTATCAGAACGGATTTTGCGCTCTGCCGAACCAAAGCCACATCGAGGCCGGCGATTGCGGCCGGCAGCAAGCCCACCGACGAAAACACGGAATATCGTCCACCGATATCCGGATGATGATCCCAGACCGGAATAGTCCATTGCCCGGCCAAATCCCGGAGCGGTCGCGGCCCCGGTTCGGTAATAAACAGCACTTGCTTGGATACACCGTCGGCGCCCGCGGTGGCTTCAAGTTCTGGCAGCGCCATTAAAACCTGGGCGAGAACTTCGGCGGTCGCGCCCGATTTTGAAATCCCGATCAGAAATGTACTGGTGAGATCAATCCGACCGAGGAGATCGGCAAAGCGCCCGCCGTCGAGATTGTCACAAAAATGGAGCCGGGGATTTCCGCCGGGTCGAAGTGCTGCAAGGGCGCGGCCACCGAGCGAGGATCCGCCGGTTCCAATAACCAAAACATCTTTTGCAAGGTCCCGGATGCGGGCTGCCTCGGCAATGATCACCGGCAGATCATCCGACTCATTCGCAACGCCCAGCGCCGGCACTTTGCCGGAATCAATCGCCGCCCGAAGGTCGTTGAGCTGAGCCGCCTCGTTCGCCCCGGATTTGGTGGGACAACCGTCAAGGTGTTGTTGATATTGCATAATCTATTGCCGGTGCGTTTCGCGCGGCACCGTAACAGAGGCTTGGCACGCCGACAAAGAAAGAAGCGCCAGCGCCCGATTAAACGGGGACGTTATTCGGCTTCAATTTCGCGGGCGTTCTCGATACCGCTTGGATCGCCAACAATAATTGTCAGCATATCGTCGGCCCGGAACAGCCGCGCCGTCATCGCCTGAATGTCTTCGATGGTGACCCCGTTGATGATGGCGCTGCGCCGGTCGAGATAATCGATGCCGAGTTCAAACATCTGCAGCCCGATCAGGGTGCTGGCAATGCGAGAATTACTGTTAAGTCGCAGCGGAAACGATCCGGTGACGTAGGTCTTCGCGTTTTCGAGTTCTTCGGCGCTGATTCCGTTTTCGCCGATGTCGCGAATCTGATCCCGGACCAGTCCAAGCGATTCGGCGACGCGTTCGTTGGCCGTGCCGACACCGCCCAAAAACAGCCCGGCCTTTTGCAACGGGTAAAGCGAGCTGTAAACGGAATAGGCGAGGCCGCGCTTTTCTCGAATCTCGTCGTAAAGCCGCGACGAAAAGGAGCCGCCGCCGAGAACATGATTGAGCAGAACGGCAGCAAAATAATCAGGGTCCTTCCGCTTGATGCCGTTGAGGCCCCACATGACGATGCTTTGCGGAATCTCCTTTCGGACAATCAGCGTCTCCCCTGACGCTGGCACCACCGCGTCCGGCGAATCATAGGGGTCGGATACTGCGGGCAGCGCAGCGAGGGCTTTGTCCAGCAAGAGCCCAAGTTCTTCCGGCGTCACATCACCAACAACACCGACAATCATGTTGTCGCGCGCCAATCGGGTTTTGACGAACTGCCGAAGATCATCAGCGGTAATTGCGCTAAGCGTCTCTTCGGTGCCGCGAACCAGACGGGAATAGACGTGGCCAGGGAAAGCTTCCCGAAAGAAGGCCTGGCTGATAATGCGATTGGGATTTTCCTTGCCGCGGCGTATGCCGACCAGAATTTGCCCGCGAATACGTTCGACCGGTTCAGCATCAAAACGGGCCTCGTTGAGCGCGAGGCCGAGCAGACGAAAGGCTTCGTCGCGGTTTTCGGTCAGTGTTCTAAGGCTGCCGTTAAATGTGTCCCGCCCGGCCTGAAAACTTAAGGAAATCGCGAGATCCTCCAGCCGTTCCTGAAAGGCAAAGGAATCGAGTTCGCCGGCGCCTTCATCCAGCAAACCCGACAGGAGGTTGGCAACGCCCTCTTTTCCGGCCGGATCGAGCGCCGCACCCCCCATGAAGGAAATCTCAAACGCCAGCATTGGAATCGAATGCTCTTCCACCAACCACGCCTTTATTCCGCCGGGACTGATGACCTCGGTAATCTTGGTCGCGGCATTCGCCGAACCCACCAGGAGAAGCGCAATCACAACGCTGGCCGCGGCCAAGCCGCGAAGGGCAAACATGAATATCCGGATCATCGGCCTAATCCCCCGGCGGCCGCAGGATCGCGGTCACGGACTGGGTTTCATCGAAGATCATCGCGGCTGCTTCATTGACCTGTTCAATGGTCAGCGCCCGCATTCGGTCGGGCCAACTTTCGACATCTTCAATCGAGCGGCCGATGGACAGGGCGGCACCAAACGTTCGGGCCGCCCCTTGCACATTGTCGCGGGCATAAACCGCGGACGCGAGCATGCTGCGTTTTGCGCGCGCGAATTCTTCTTCGGTTACGCCGTTTGCCTCGACGTCTTTCAACACCGCGAGGATTTCGGTTTCAAGTTCACCAATGTCACCGCCGTTCGCCGGGACACCGACTACGAAGAATTGACTCGGGCCAAGGTTGCCAGCGCTGTAAAACGAATTCGCCTGAGCCGCAATTTTTTTGCCCGCGACCAGCGCCCGGTAAAGGCGCGATGTCGTGCCGCCGCCGACAATTTCAGCAAGCACGCCAAGCGGCATGGCGTGACGCGAATCACCCCAGAGATAACTCGGCGCCATATAGCTCCGCCGCCACGACGGCTCGCGCACGCGCGGATGCTGCATGTCCATGCGGCGCGCCGTTAAATGCGGAGGTTCCTGCGGGCGGATGCGCGGCGGCAACTCACGGGCTTCGAGAACACCGTAGTATTTCTCCGCGAGGGGCCGAACCTGATCGACGGTAACGTCGCCTGCAACAATGAGGATCGCGTTATTGGGGGCGTAATAGATTTTATAAAAATCGATCGCGTCCTGAAACGTAAGAGCGCGAATTTCATGTTCCCACCCGATTACCGGCAGGCGGTAGGGATACTGAATGTATTGGACGGCGCGCATCTGTTCCGAAAGCAGGGAGCTGGGGTTGTTATCAACTCGGGAGCGGCGTTCTTCGAGGATGACGTCCCGTTCGGCGAGCACTTCACTTTCAATGAGTGTCAGACCGGCCATACGGTCCGCTTCGAGCTCCATCATCATTTCGAGGCGGTCCACCGCGACAGTTTGGAAATAGGCGGTGTAATCGGTTGAGGTGAAAGCGTTTTCCTGGCCGCCGTGCTTTGCCACTAACCCGCGGAAAATCCCGGCCGGGAATTTTTCAGTGCCTTTGAAAAGCAAATGCTCAAGAAAATGCGCGACACCGGATTTGCCGGTTGGCTCATCGGCGCTGCCGACCCGGTACCAAACCATGTGCGTGACAACCGGCGCGCGGT
>JAPYRS010000181.1 GCA_029936875.1 Alphaproteobacteria bacterium
CGAACGCCGCATCGCGATTTACGATCTGCTTGAAGAAAATTCGTTTGCATTGCCGGGCGTCGATGAGGGGCCGTACGCGGTCCGTCTCTCCATCGTTGATCGGCGTCTTCAATTCGAAATTCGCAATGAATTAGACGTCCTGCTGACGACGATTGGGCTGTCGCTCACGCCCTTTCGAAAGATCGTGAAAGATTACCTCTCCGTTTGTGAGACCTACTTTTCAGCGATCAAGACCGCCGCCTCATTGCAGATTGAAGCAATCGATATCGGACGTCGCAGCCTTCACGATGAGGGTTCGGAGATATTGCGCGCGCGACTTGCAGATAAAGTTGATGTCGATTTTGGCACCGCGCGGCGATTATTCACGCTGATCTGTGTTCTCCACATACGGAACTAGATCGATGGATCGTTTGCCTGGCTCCCTTCTTTTTTGCTGCACGATAAATGCGGTGCGCTCGCCGATGGCAGAGGCGATCATGAAGCATCTGTTTGGGAGTGAGGTCTATGTCGATTCGGTCGGCGTACGCCCGGGCGAACTCAATGGATTTGGGGTCGCCGTACTCGCGGAAATCGGCATCGATCTTTCCCAGCACAAACCAAAGTCGTTTGACCAGCTAACGGACAGTTCGTTCGATTTGGTTATTTCCCTCTCGCCGGAGGCTCAGCACTCGGCCGTTGAAATGACCCGGACGTCCTCCTGCGTGGTCGAATACTGGGCAACCAATGACGCAACGGCATATCAGGGCAGCCGCGAACGGGTGCTTGAGGCCTATCGTGAAGTCAGAAATTCTCTAGTTGATCGCATTCAAGGCAGATTTGGGCCAGAATCCGGCAAGAACCTCACGGATTGATGAGAATTCCCTTGATTTATGCGCGCCAGGAACAAAGAGTCCCTGCCACAAGTAATCTGAATTTGGAGCGCTGATGGCAAAAGAAGAATTGTTGGAAATGCCGGGCACGGTCTCGGAAGTTCTTCCAAACGCGATGTTTCGAGTTGTTCTCGAAAACGAACATGAAGTCCTGGCCCATACCGCCGGCAAAATGCGCAAACACCGTATTCGTGTCCTTGCCGGAGACAAAGTCCTGGTCGAAATGACGCCTTATGATTTGTCCAAGGGCCGAATTACGTTCCGTTACAAATAGCAGCCCAAGGTATGACGACGTCGCCACATCCGCTGGCCGCCGAGGTGGGGCAGCTGGTGCTGGCATCGGCATCACCGCGGCGCCTCGATCTGTTGCGGCAAATCGGCATCGAACCGATCGCGCAGGAATCAGCGGCAATAGATGAGACCCCGCTCGCCGGGGAGTTACCGCGCGCGCTGGCAAGCCGACTCGCCGATATCAAGGCAAACACAATTCGAAATAAATATCCGGGTTGCATTGTTCTGGGCGCTGATACCGTTGTCGCCAAGGGCCGTCGCATTTTGCCCAAGCCGGAAAATCAAGACCGCGCGCGCGACTGCCTGCGCATGATTTCAGGATGCTGGCATCGGGTGCATAGCGCAGTCGTTGTCTATGACTCCGATGGAGCCAGGCACCGAAGAGATGTGGTCACGCAGGTCGAATTCAAACGATTGAGCCATCAGGAAATTGAAATCTATATCGCGAGTGACGAGTGGCGTGACAAGGCTGGCGGCTACGCCATTCAGGGTATTGCAGGAGCTTTTGTGCGACGTATAAAGGGGTCGTATTCAAGTGTTGTCGGCCTGCCACTTTATGAAACCTATAACCTGCTGACTGGACTTGGCCTTCAGGTTTCTTTTGCCGGAAAGAAGGCATGATGACCGAAGACATATTTATCAATGCAAGCCTTGGTGAGGTGCGTGTCGCCCTGGTTCAAGATGGCCGACTTCTCGAATTGCAAATCGAACGTGAGAACCAGCAGAATATTTTAGGCAGCGTCTTTCTTGGTCGTGTCGAAAGAGTGGTCTCCGGTGTAAACGCCGCTTTCGTCGAAATTGGTATGGCCCGGGCCGGTTTTCTGGGTGCCTGGGAGGCGTTGACTTCGGCAGAGCGAGCCGAGGTCGGCATGTCGAGTCCGCCGCCGATCGCCGAGTCCGTGGCCGAAGGCGAAACAATTCTCGTGCAAGCGATCAAGGAACCTGTTGCGGATAAAGGTGCCCGCCTTTCCCGGCAACTCTCGTTCGCCGGGCGGCATCTCGTCTACGCGCCACAGGATGAGGGCATAAAGATTTCGAGGCGTATCGAGGACGAAGCGGTTCGAGAGCGACTGAAATCAGAAGTAGAGGCCGCGCAAAAAGAAATCGGCGCCCCTGGTGGGTTCATCGTCCGGACTGCCGCTGCGGAAGTTACCCACGATGAACTGTTGGCCGAGATTACGGGCCTTTCGGAATTATGGGGCCGCATCGAAAGTTCACGTCAGGAGGCGTCGCCGCCGGATTGCCTTTATAGTGATCTTGGTCCGGTTGAACGCGCGCTACGCGATTTGGTCGGGGACCAGACCAGTCGAATACTGATTGATTCAGGTGCGGCGGTGGAGGCGGCCCGAAACTACTGCGCGATTCATCTTCCAGACGTGGTCGATCGAATTGAGCACTTCTCGGAAGCGGCTGAGCTTTTTGATAGCTTCGGTCTTGAGGATCAGATCGACGGCGCCATCGCGACCAAGGTGGATCTCCCTTCGGGCGGCAGGATCGTCATTGAATCGACCGAAGCACTAACTGCAATCGATATTAATTCGGCCCGCACCGGTGCTAGTGGCGGACCGGGTTCCACAGCGCTTTCGACCAACCTTGAGGCGGTTACGGAAGCGGCGCGACAGCTGCGGCTTCGTAATATCGGCGGCTTGGTGGTGATCGATCTCATCCACATGGACGAGTCGGACAGCGACAAAGTCCTTGAGGCGTTACAGCAGGCGGTTGTTTCGGACCGTGCGCCGATCTCGATTGGTGAAATCTCCCCATTCGGGTTGATCGAAATGACGCGAAAGCGAACTCGGGATTCGCTGCGCACGCAGCTTGGCGAGGATTGCGCAACGTGTGAGGGAGAAGGGTGGCGGCTCTCCGTTGATACCGTTGCCCATGAGATATTGCGGGCGGCGGAACATGAGGCGCGCGCGGGTGTGCCAGCCGGTCCTGGGAAACCGGTGTTGGATATCTATGCGGCGCCAGTGGTTGCCAACCATTTGCTCGAGAAGGCGAATAATCTTTTGGCGCAACTGGAGCGCAATGTTGGTATCGCGGTTGAAATCCATATCGATCGGGAAATGGACCGTGACGCCTATGATATTGAAGTTCAAAGCCACGAATGAGCGCAGCGATTTCCAAGAATTCGAAATGCCCGGTGTGCGGCAGCCCGACGGCGGCTGAGCCTGACCCGTTTTGCTCGAGGCGTTGCGCTGATGTTGATCTTGGGCGCTGGCTCGGCGGAAATTATTCGATTCCGGGGGACCCCGCCGAAGATGAAGACGGCGTGCCGGCGTTGCCCAGCAACGATAACTAGGGCCATTGGCGGCGCAAAATTGACTTAGGTGAGACGGCATTTTTCGCAGTTTGGGTCTGCTGGACAGGGTTGTTCAATTCACCTATAACCCGCGATCGACGGCAGTATCCGGGGTTTTTCGCCCCGTTTCGGCGTGACGGGCCCAGGTAGCTCAGTTGGTAGAGCAGCGGACTGAAAATCCGCGTGTCGGTGGTTCGATTCCGCCCCTGGGCACCACTTTTTCTCAGCATTTTATTGGCCGGTGGCGATATTTGGTGGCGCGTTCAACGCGGTGCGTATCCAACCGGGCGGCAACGCTTCACGGACACGAAATGGTCGCCACCGTCGGTTGGCCAGGCGCTTCGCTACTCTTTGACGTAGGGCTTGCCGTCTGCCGCTGGTGGCCGGGCGCGGCCAACG
>JAPYRS010000182.1 GCA_029936875.1 Alphaproteobacteria bacterium
GTATTCCGATGCACTGCTGCTTGGCCATTTTTTCTGGCACGAGGCCATTGAGAATATGGATCGGGACTACGTGCGCAAAATGAGAACCAAACTCAAACGGCGGCGGCCAAACATGGTTGGGTCAGAATTATTTGTCGCTCCGTACCTTGACCAACAGACAAACCTTCATACTGTCGGCGTCATCACGCCGCGACGCCATCAAGTGTTATTCGAGGGCCGTGACGCCCTTATATCCTGTGGTACGGCAGGGCCAGCAATGGAGATCGGACGGTCGCTGGTCGCCGAAGTCGTGGCATTAGGCAAAGTGCCTTTCGATGTTGTCCACATCGACCAGCCATTAATTCCTGCCAACGCGCCCGATTGGATGGTACCGGCGGATTTTAGTAGCGACATGTATTCACGACTTCAGGTCGCAATTTGCCGGCCTGGTTTGGGAACGGTCAGCGAGGCGCTATCGGCTGGCACAAGAATTTTCTCATTATACGAATCTGGCAATGCGGAATTGGTCTTTAACGGCGAAACTCTTGTGCGCGCAGGCATCGGGGACAATTGGTCGGATGACGGCAGCGCGGCTTGGGCGGCGGCAATGCAGTATGCAGAAGATTCGGTGGCCCAATCCAACCATCGTGCGAACGCACTCGCGTTATCATTTACAGGGGCAGATGAGGCAGCGAAAATAATATTGGAACTGGGTGGCGCCGGTTAATCGCAAGCAAATTTGAATCAATCATATTCTTCAATCGTCAGGTTGCCGCGTTCGAGCATAAAGTCGAGAAAGTCGAGGTCCTCTTGAGAATCAAGATTTAGGCTTCTTTCGGCGGGCATGACGTAGGGCAGCGTTTGGGCAGGCATAAATGTTCGCTCATCGCACAGCGTCTCGGTATCAGAAATATAAAAGGCACCGTTTAGTTTGAATACGGGTGGAAGTTCCTGGCGCGCCACCATTGATTCAACCCCTGTGTAAGAAACCACAAACCCATTTTCGATTTTCTGGATTTTGTCGGGATGGGGTGCATCGTGCGAAGTAATACTAACAGACGCGCGGGCGTCGGTATTTGATTCAAAATCCGAACAGAATTCGGACAGGTCTGCGAGCGTTCGGAGTGGCGTTGTTACCTGGAGCAATAAAACGTACCCCTTAACAAATGAGATGCTTTCCAAGGTGTGCAGCACGACGTCGATGGTCAGGGCATTATCGGTTGCGAGTGCTGCCGGCCGCAGAGAAGGCGAGGAAACGCCGTGGCGTTGGGCAACTCCGAACATCGTTTCATCGTCGGTCGAGACGACGGTTTGATCCACGAATGTACAGGCTTTGGAGAGCTTTATCGTTCGCTCGAGTAGCGTGTCTCGCCCGACGGTCTTCAGGTTTTTTCCCGGAATCCCTTTGGAACCAGCCCGCACCGGGATAATGGCCAAAACCGGCTTGCCTCTAATCATTTTGAATCACGGTTTGGTAACGCCGGAATATCTTGAGGTCAATTCTGTGCACGCCGTCCGCCAATGCATCGGTCGCCGCGACGAAGTATTCGATGTGTATTCTGATCGATGTCTCTGCTCCTGACTAGAAGGCCTTGTTGCGGGGTTTGGAAGCGGCTTCGCCTAACGGACTCTCGAATAATAATCATCCAGACACAGTCTTGTAGACATGCAGGCATGTTGGCATAAATGGACCCAAGCGGAATGACGATGGTGTCGAAAAATTTTGCAGCCACGCCATTTACATTTTCTTCGATTGTGGACGGGACGCGCTGATCAATGATCGAACAAACTATATCTCAATATCATTTGTCGATTGCGCTTGCTTGTTTATTAAATTTTGCATTACGCGGACGAGTTACGGTTTAAATGGCGAACACCAATTCAGGTCAATCAGTATACCCGGTGATCCTGTCGGGTGGCGCGGGAACGCGCCTTTGGCCAGTTTCACGTCCCCAATTTCCCAAACAGCTCCACGGCCTGACGGGGGAACGCAGTTTGTTGCAGAAGACAGCGCTGCGTCACCAAACGCCTTGGTTTAAGCGTCCGGTGATCATCTGCAATGCGGGGCATCGGTTCATCGTTGCCGAACAATTACAGGTTCTCGGCATTACACCGACGGAGCTGATGTTGGAACCAGTCGGCCGTGATACGGCACCGGCAATCGCGGCGGCGGTGCTTCGGATCTCGCAACTCGATGAAGGCGCGATTGTTTTGGTCGTGCCGTCGGATCATCTTATTGAAGACCTGAGCGCCTATCACAAAGCGATATTGGCGGGCATTCCTGTCGCCAGATCCGGTGTCATTGTGACGTTTGGCGTGACGCCGGATCGTCCCGAAACCGGTTACGGGTACATTCGACGTGGCGCACAAATGCCAGGTGCAGAAAATTGTTTTGCCGTCGAGGACTTTGTCGAGAAACCCGATCGAGAACGCGCGCAAAAATTTGTTGAATCCGGAACCTACTATTGGAATTCCGGTATTTTCCTGTTTTCGGCTTCGCATTTCCTTGCTGCGCTGGAAAATCACGAAACGGAAATCGTCAGTCTCGCCAAGCTTGCTGTCCAGCGGGCCACTCGGGATCTCGATTTTCTTCGGCTTGATCCGGAATCTTTTGGTTCGATGCGGTCAGTTTCCATTGACCACGCTTTGATCGAACGAACTTCAAAGTTGGCTGTTGTGCCAGCCGAATTCGATTGGACCGACATCGGATCCTGGGCCGCCGCTTGGGGCGCAGGTTCAAAGGACGAAAACAAGAATGTGTTGTTAGGTGACGTGTCTGTCCATGAAACGTTCAATTCCTATGTCCGCAGCGATGGACCGCTCGTCACAACGGTCGGAATTGAAGATATTGCCGTTGTCGCGACACAGGACGCTATTTTGGTCGCGAGACTGGATAAGTCTCAGCAGGTGAAGCAAGTTGTTGCTGAACTTTCGAAATTGGAACGGGATGAAGTCACCAGCCATCCGCGGACGTTAAGGCCGTGGGGTGAGTTTCAAAATATTGACGGTGGTGATGGGTACGCGGTGAAACGGATCATCGTGAAGCCGGGTCAAAAACTTTCGCTGCAACGACATCAGTACCGGGCTGAGCACTGGGTTGTGGTAAGGGGCAGCGCGGTCGTTCAGATAAACGAAAGCGTTCAGGAATTGGCGACCAATGAATCGGTGTACATTCCCGCCGGCGCGATTCACAGGCTTGAAAACAATGGCGACCAAGACCTTCAGGTCATTGAGGTTCAAACAGGCAGCTATCTGGGCGAAGATGACATCGAGCGGATTGATGACGCTTACGGCCGGAAGGGTCAGCCCTAAGAGGCTATCGCTTTCCCTCTGCGCCGAGACCAAAGTTCTTTGACATAGGCAACACCGAATGTCGCCAGTATCAGGAGCGGCACTTCTGCGGGCAGCCGAAAACGGCTCCAGCCGACAAATAGCGATGTCGCCATAAAATATGAAATGGCGCCGACTGTGAGCAGCGCGAGACCGTATTTTCGCGTCCTGAGAAGGTAAATAAGGCCAATGAGGCCAAGCACTCGCATGACCACTGCAAATCCTTTTGAGAGGATTTCGGTGAATCCACGGGCGACCGTATTTCCGCCGGGCGGGTATGGATCAGGGCCGCCGCGCTCTAGCCCGAGCGCAACATTCAAGTAGCCCTCACCGCCGGTGAAGAAGAACCTCGTGATCGACATCCCAATCGGGAGCAGATAGTCGTCCAGGGAGTATGAAAATAGATGCCGCCTCGAGAATCTAATTCTTTCTTGGTCTTTTTTAGAGTTCGATAGGGTTGCCCAATTTTCGATTTGATTTGCAAGTTGGGTTTCCATATCTGCCACAAAC
>JAPYRS010000183.1 GCA_029936875.1 Alphaproteobacteria bacterium
CTCGACCGCCAGCTCGATGATGGTAACCTACTAATCAACGGTGCGGCTTTTGCATATGGGGGTTGTGGGTTCGCGCGTCGACCAGATCATGGAAGAGATCCGCGGCCCGGCTGACCGGACGATGTGGGAAAAGCTCGCCAACGTGAACGAAGAGACGCTGGCGACCTACCTTAAAAACGAATACCCGCAGACCATCGCCGTGGTGATGATGAAAATCAAACCGGATCATGCCGCCCGGGTTTTGGCAGAACTGCCGGAAGATCTCGCCGGCGAAGTGATGATGCGGATGCTGGCAGCGAAACCGGTGCGAAAAGAAATCCTCGAGCAGATTGAACAGACGCTCAGAACCGAATTCATGGCCAACCTCGCCCGCACCAATCAGCGTGACAGTCACGAGATGATGGCCGACATCTTCAACAACTTTGACCGCGGCAAAGAATCCCGGTTCATGAATGCTTTGGAAGAACGGAGCCGGGATGCGTCCGAAAAGATCAAGGCGCTGATGTTCACGTTCGATGGTCTTCAGAACCTCGACCCGTCCAGCGTTCAGACGCTGCTGCGCGGTATCGACAAGGCCAAACTTGCGATGGCGCTGAAGGGCGCGTCGGAACCGATCCGGGATCTTTTCCTGTCGAACATGTCGGAACGTGCTGGTAAGATCATGCGGGAAGATATGGAAGCGATGGGGCCGGTTCGCCTAAAAGAAGTCGACGAAGTGCAGGCCGAGATCGTTCTGATTGCCAAGGGCCTTGCCGACAAGGGCGAGATCACCATTGCCGATCAGTCCGGCGAAGACGAACTGGTCTACTAATTATTTTTCATCGAAACGGGACCGCGAGCACATGACAAAAGCAACATTTGCAGCCGGGTGTTTTTGGGGCATCGAAGAAGCCTTTGCCAACAAAGACGGTGTCACCAATACAAGCGTTGGGTATTCAGGTGGCAATACAAAGAACCCGACCTATGAAGATGTTTGCCGCGGTGATACCGGTCATGCGGAAGTCGTCGAGGTCGACTTCGATCCGGAAAAAGTTTCATACGAAGATCTCGTTGCCTTCTTCTGGACGATTCACGACCCGACTCAGGTAAACCGCCAGGGGCCTGATATCGGTACCCAATATCGGTCTGCCATTTTTGCCCATGACGACGCCCAGACCGAAGCCGCATCGGCATCCAAAGCTTCACTTGAAGCTTCGGGAAGCTTGCCCCAGGCGGTCGCGACCGAGATCAGCCCTGCCGCCACCTACTATCCGGCGGAGGAGTATCACCAGAAATATTTCCAGAAAATAGGGCTGGCGAATCGTCTGTTTCACACCTGAATACTTCACGCGCGGCGGTTTTACCGTCCGGCTAAACCGCTAAAAAACCTCATAAATCCAGTCGTTTACCGCTCATTAAGCGGAGCCCGGTATAATTAATGATCATGACGGAAGCCTCCAAATTTTCACGCAACAAACGGCGTCATCTCGGCGTCGCGGTCGCAATTGCACTGCCCATTCTTGTCGCAGCGTGCGCGACCTCGCACCGGACAAGGAGCGGAGCGAAAAAATCGAGCAGTTCGTCTGCGACCTGCAGCGCGAAGTCTGATGTCAGGTAATTTCGAACTTGTGACGCCAACAAAGGAGCGTCGCGACCTGCAGAAGAGCGCACAAGCTGCTCAAGCTGGTTGCAGACCTGACTCTGCCGGTAGTGTTCCGCAAACAGATACGCCATCGGCTCGCGCACGAGATTATCGGGAATCGGTTCAATTATTTTAGATGGCACGGTGCCAATACCGCCAAAAACGCATCCTCTCCCTCCCCGTGGAATTTGCAGCGATCGCACCGGAATTGCCTTGATTGCCGTCAAGCTATGGCATCAAGAAAATGCCAACCCCTTTGGCCAACAACGCGCCTTGTGCCAGTCCCGCTGTAGGTGGCATCCTAGGCACGAATGGATTTGCGGCGGGCTAGGGTTTGCCGAATGGGGGAGATAAAGAATGGAAATTGAACGCGGATTTGCGCGCATTGCCGAGGGGCAGGTTCACTTTCGAAGCAACGTCGGCGCCAACGGCGGTCGACCGCTGGTCCTCATTCATATGTCTCCTGTCGCCAGCGGTTTCATGGTGCCGCTGATGGAAGAACTTGGTGATTCGCGGCGCCTGATCGCGCCCGATACCCTTGGCAATGGCGACTCGGCCCCACCCAACATAGAAAACCCGGAAATCGCCTATTTCGCCGACGGTCTGCGCCGCGCGCTTGATGAAATGGGTGTGGATGAATGTGATTTATACGGCGTTCGCACGGGCGCGATGATCGCGGCTGAACTTGCGATTGCTGACCCCGACCGCGTCCACCGGCTTTTTATTGACGAGATCACCGTGCCAAGCCCGCGCGAGATTACCGGCATTTACGGCGAACAATGCCCGCCGCCCGATGCGCAAGGCCGGCAACTCGATTGGGCCTTCCATGTCATGAAAGACCACTGGGTCTTTTATCCGTGGTGGGAGCGGAAGGCGAGCAACCGAAAGGTTTGGGATCCGCGTAGCGCCGATATGCTCCATGATCAGACGGTCGAAGTGCTGAAGGCAATTCGGACGTTCCACAAATCATACAATGCGGCGCAACGCTGGCCGCGAGAAGAAAGTCTGGCGATGATCAGGGTGCCAACCACGGTCTTTTATCAACCGGACGCCGAAATGTTTCCGGATATGCGCCCGACCGCCGCACTTATTCCGGGGGCCGAAGTCGACTCCTTTCCGCATGGCGATCTCTCGCCGGCGGCAAAGGCAAAGTTATTGAATGCCTGGGCGGATCGGGACTAAATCGCGGCTCACCATTCGAGACCGACAGCCTCGACCAGAAACTTGATATAGGGTGATGTGGTCCGGCAAAAACTGGTGAATGTATTCATAAAGGCTAGGCTCATTAGATCCTTTTCGCTCGCATTGGCGAGAACGATAAAATCTTTCCGTTTCAGGTCGTCGATAAGAGGGTGATCGGCATCAAACCCTTTTGGCGGACGTTTTAGAGAGGCGCCCTCGAAGCTGACGGCGTCCCGCAATTTTTTCGCGCTTGTAATTCGCTTCCAGCGTGTCGATTCCAAATCGATCGCGCTGCGAATCTTGGCCAGCGCCTCGCCATCCGGACGCCACATCCCAGCGACCATAAAGACGTTACCCGGCTCAATATGGAGATAAAATCCCGGCGCGTGAGCGTCTTTTGCACGGACGTGGCGAAATTGCGCGCCGATGTTGGTTTTGTACGGCGACTTGTCTTTCGAGAATCGAACGTCTCGAAAAATTCGAAACATTGAACCGCCCGACTTCTTCGGATCCGCGACATAATGGGCGCTGATCTTTTCGAGCGGCGCACTGAAGTCCTCAATGAAATTCAGTACCGGGGTTCGAACATCGTTTTCAAATCGATCTTTGTTGGTCTGAAACCATTCGCGATTATTGTTCTTCTTGATGTCGCGAAGAAACTTGAAAATGTCAGGGCTGAAATAAGGGCTGTCGAGCATTATTATTCTCCGTTGCCGATCAAAACCAAATTGGTCGCGTGGGATTAGGCATCTTCTGAAGCACGTGCTTCAAAATACCGCCGCTCCGCCTCCGTAGGCGAAAGCTCAGCTGCCCTATGAAAGGCCCGCTCCGCTTCTTCAGCGTTACCGTTGGCAGACAACATGTCGGCCTCCGCAGCTGAAAAAAGATAATAAGTCTCACAGCGAGGGTCGTGGATCGCCCGCAATTCGCGAAGACCGTGTTCCGGGCCATCCCGCTCGGCGATGGCAACAGCTCTGTTCAGCTC
>JAPYRS010000031.1 GCA_029936875.1 Alphaproteobacteria bacterium
TCTGCAAACCTCGGGACACAGGGGCAATCCCGCCTTGCAGAACTGGCGGCGACACTTCTCGATATTGCGCCGTCGATTCCAACCGAAATACCGTGGATACTTCGAGTCGATGGGCATACCGATTCAATTCCCATTGCGACGCCTCAATTCCCGTCCAACTGGGAATTGTCATCGGCGCGCGCGATATCGGTCATTCAGTATTTGATTGAACGGGGCGTCCCAGCGAACCGGTTGGCCGCCGCCGGTTTTGGAGAATTTCAGCCGCTTGATCCCGGCAACGACGAGATTGCCAACCGCCGCAACCGCCGCATCGAGCTGAAACTAACCGAACGCTAGGCGATTATTCAGCCGCGGCGAATCCGTCGATTGCTTGCAGGCCCGCATTGAACTGAAGTCTCGCGAGGCGGGCGTAGAGCTCGCCTTCTTTCATCAGTTCATTGTGCGTACCTGTCGCCACGACCTGGCCTTCATCAATGACGATGATACGGTCGGCCTTCTGGACAGTCGCGAGCCGGTGCGCAATCACCAGCGTTGTTCGGCCTTGCATCAAAACTTCGAGCGCCTGCTGCACCAACAATTCGCTTTCTGCATCAAGTGCCGAAGTCGCCTCGTCGAGCAGCAGAATGGACGGGTTCTTCAGCACGGCGCGGGCAATGGCAATGCGCTGGCGCTGGCCGCCGGAAAGTGTCACGCCGCGCTCGCCGAGCGGCGACGAAAAGCCGTCCGGCATGCGATCAAGAAATTCTGCAGCGGCGGCGGCTTCGGCGGCAGCGCGAACCTCGTCGTCGCTTGCGTCCGGACGGCCGTAGCGAATGTTGTCCCAGGCGCTGGCCGCAAATATGACCGGGTCCTGCGGCACAAGCCCGATCCGGCTCCGAACTTCGCGCGGGTCGGCGCGGACAAGATCAACACCGTCGATCGCGATGTGACCGGACTGCGGATCATAAAACCGCAACAACAATTGATAGACGGTGGTCTTGCCAGCCCCGGACGGGCCGACGAGGGCAACATTCTCGCCGGGCGCGACATCGATCGAAAAATCCTGAAGCGCATTTATCTCGGGCCGGGTTGGATAGGCGAAGGTTAGATCTTCAATCTTGATCGCACCGTCAGCAGGTTCCGGTAAGGCAAGTGGATTGGCGGGCGGGCGGATATCGGATTCGGTCGTCAGGAGATCGGAAAGCCGCTCGGCCGCGCCGGCCGCCTTCTGAATATCGCCGTAAACTTCCGAAAGTGCTGCCACCGAACCGGCCGTCATCACCGCATAAAAAACGAATGCGGCCAGCTGACCACCGGACATATCGCCTAAAACGACGTCCTTTGCGCCGATCCAAAGCACGCCGTCGATGGCACCGAAGATCAGCAGGATCACGGCCATTGTCAGCCAGGCGCGGGCGCGAATTTGGTCAATTGCCGTCCGAAATGTCGATTCCACCAGTTTAGCGAAATCCGAACGATCGATATCTTCGTGCACATAGGCCTGAACGGTGCGAACAGCATTGATCGATTCGTCAGCCATCGCGCCGACTTCGCCAATCCGGTCCTGGGTCAGGCGGGACAGTTTTCGAACCCGCCGGCCAAACACGATCAGCGGAATGATGATGAGCGGCACAACCAACACCGCCATACCAGATAGTTTCGGGCTGGTTATTACCAGCATGATCGAACCGCCGATAAAGATCAGCAGGTTGCGAAGCGCGACCGAAGCACTGGAGCCGACCACAGATTGTATGAGCGTCGTATCCGTTGTTATGCGCGAGAGGATTTCGCCGGTTCGATTGATTTCAAAGAATGCCGGGCTGAGGCCGATGACGCGACTGTACACTTCTCTGCGGATGTCGGCGGCGACACGTTCGCCGAGCCACATGACAAGGTAGTATCGGGCGAAGGTCGCAACCGCGAGAACTGCAATCACGCCGAGGAAAGCGAGGAACAGAATATCGAGCGTCTCGCCGGTATCGGACTTAAATCCAAGATCAATAACCAGCTGCAATGCCTTACCGAGCCCGAGCGTTGCCGCCGCCGCAATGACCAGCGCCAATAATGTGCCAGCCGCCACCCAGCCGTAGGGAGCAACAAAACGAAGAATATGCCGGAGGTTACCAATGTCCTTGCTTTTGGGACGATCTTCGCGGTTCTGAGGTTCGCGGGCCATTAACCAAAACTCACTTCTGTACCAGCGGCGACGGATAATTCGCGCTGAAGGATTTGAACAAGCGGATCACCGCCCCGGGTCGATAACCAGCTTTTCTGGGACACATCAAAGGCGAAATGCCCGGCCCCACTAACCGGCGAGGAAAGCCAGAGCTGGCGCAGGGGGGCATGCTTGTTGAGCAGGAAAATGGCCCCGTCTTCGGTCTCGATGGTGAGGACGCCGCCCTCAAGATCGGTCTCGAGATCGGGCGCCTGATCCTCTATCCGGCTCGCAAAATGGGCCAAAGTCTGGGCCGCGAGGGTCTCAAAAGCGGCTTCGTCTAACTCACTCGTCACTGAAATTGTGTCTCCCTAGGGTACTGCCCCTCCATATAAGGTCCGCCCGCCCCGCCCACAACCGCAAGAATCCAGTTAGACTTGAACCAGAGGGCCACGTCCGATATACAGACGCCCTCGCGCCGAGATTCGGCGCTGAATTCGCCGCTAGGGCCTGATATGAAAAAAGACACCCATCCCGACTACCACGAGATCAACATCGTGATGACTGATGGCACCACCTATAAGACCCGCTCCACATGGGGTGCGGCCGGCGACACCATGGCACTTGATGTCGATCCGAAGTCCCACCCGGCCTGGACCGGCGGCAATACGCGGCTAGTTGACCGCGGCGGTCAGGTTGCGAAGTTCAACAAACGCTTTGAAGGGTTTGGCCTCGACTCCTAATTTTGATGCCATAACCTGAGACCCAAGCCCCGCCCCGCGCGGGGCTTTTTGATTCGCCTTTGAGGCCGGGCCCTTGAAGCCAGACCCTTGAAGCGAATGCCGCGAATACCTATTTCAAGATTAGACGGGACGCCGCGTTCGGGTTCCGTCACTCGCAGATCCGGCCCTTCGGGGCGGATTTATATTGGCTCGATTGCTTCTTATGGAGGATCCAAAGCAATGCGCACTCAGATTCTGACTCCCTTACTTCGTTCCACAGTTGGTTTTGACCGGTTTGACCGTCTCTTTGACGCGGTCAATCGAGCAGACCGCGTGAATAATTCCTACCCACCCCACAACATCGAAAAGATCGGTGAAAATGCCTATCGCATTTCGATGGCGGTCGCCGGCTTCACGGAAGACGAACTCGACATCACCCAGCGCGAAAACCAGCTGGTGATCACAGGCACTGCCAAACCCCGGGACACCGAGGACACCTACCTGCATCGCGGCATCGCACGGCGAAACTTTGAACGCCGTTTCGATCTCGACGACACGATTGAGGTGACAGGTGCGAGGCTAGATCATGGCCTGCTTCATGTCGAACTGGTTCGGGAAATTCCGGAGGCGCAACGGCCACGGCAAATCGGCATTACCGCCGGCCCTGCAAAACCAGCCGTCGAAGATCAGGACAAAGTTGCCGCCTAAAACCTGAACGGCAACTTAAGATGATGAACCCGGCCTGTCTTCCCCCCGCAGGCCGGGGGATTCGCGCAACCAATTAGACCGAAATTTTTTCCAAAGCCGCGCGCATCTTGTCCGGCACCGATACCGGCTTGTGGCCCGGCCGGGTAACGAAGACATGGACGAAATAACCAGTCGCGGCAGGCTCCGGATCGCCGGAGCGAAATAATCCAATTTCATATCGAACGCTTGAGTTGCCGAGCTTGGCGACGCGAAGACCAGCATCGACCTTGTCGGGAAATGCCAGTGACTTGTGGAACTGACACATGGTCTCGACGGCAATGCCGACGACATCGCCGCTCTCGTAATCAAGGCCGCCCTCGACCATCAGATATTCGTTAATGACGGTATCGAAAAAGGCGTAATAGACGACGTTGTTGACGTGTTGGTAGACGTCGTTGTCGCGCCACCGCGTCGGGATTTCCAGAAAATGCGGATAGTCGGCGCGGGTCTCGTTTTTAGAGTCGGGCATCAGGTCAGGATTCCATTTGATCGGGCGGCGCGGCGGGGGATCGGGCGGCGCGCATGGTAGCGGCGCGGCTGGGGCCGGGTCAAAATATCCTATGGGGGTGGGGAAAACGAAAAAGAGCCGCCTAACGGCGGCCCAGTTCGACAGGAGGCGTCAATCAGAGTGGAGAACCCAAAAAAAGGTTTCCAGTGACTGAAATCACCATCCCGAATAATAGTTCCGGGAGGTAAACATCCGGTTAACCGCATCGTGAAGGAACGCCTGCCGCCAATATTGGGCCGAGCGCGTGTCGCGACGCCTTATTTGAAGACGGAATCGGCGCTGCCGCGATGGGCCTGTTTGGCAGCGATGAACCCGCGGATTTTGACAATCGTCGCCTCCAGCCCGGCGATATAGTCTTCCAGCTCCTCGATGCCCAATGTCTCGAAATCGGGCTCACCCTGAGGCTTTGGTTTTGGTTCGAGATCGTCGGTGTCTGCCATATCAGCCTCCGTCGCCGCGCCCGCCTTGTCACGCCGGGGCGGACATTATAGACCACAGCGCGCCTTCTTTTTCTTTGAGGATAATATGCCGCCTGCCGATATCAATGAAATTCCCGAAACAATGCCCGAAACGATGAATGCCGTCGAAATTGTCGAGCCCGGTGGGCCGGAGGTCCTGGTACTGGCTAAACGCCCAGTGCCAACACCAAAAGACGGGGAATTGCTGGTGAAAGTCGCGGCCGCTGGCATCAACCGGCCGGACGTTTTGCAGCGGATAGGTGGCTATTCGCCGCCGCTAGGGGTGACCGATATTCCCGGTCTGGAGATTGCTGGGACCGTGGTCAAAGTCGGCGCAAATGCCGGAACTTGGAAGGTTGGTGACGACTTATGCGCGCTGCTCGCCGGCGGCGGTTACGCTGAATATGCGGTGGTCCCTGCGCCGCAGGCGCTGCCCATCCCGAATGGCCTCAGCATGGTCGAGGCGGCAGCGCTGCCGGAAACCTTTTTCACGGTCTGGACCAATGTTTTTGACCGCGCACGCCTGAAATCCGGCGAAACATTCCTCGTCCACGGCGGATCGAGCGGGATCGGCACCACCGCCATCCAAATGGCGCGGGTCATGGGCGCGACGGTGTTCGCGACCGCGGGTTCCACTGAGAAATGCGCCGCCTGCATTGATCTCGGGGCAAGCCACGCGATCAATTACAAATCAGAGGATTTCGTCGAGGTCGTAAATTCGAAGACGGACGGGGGCGGCGTCGATGTCATTCTCGACATGGTTGCCGGCGATTACATTCCGCGCGATTTCGAATGCCTTGCCGTCGAGGGGCGTATCGTCATCATCGCCTTCCTCGGTGGATCAAAGGCGGAGATCAGTTTCGGCGGGTTGATGGTCAAGCGACAAAGCCTGATGGGCTCCACGCTTCGGCCTCAGTCGGTTGAGGCCAAGGGCAGGATCGCCGAGGCGCTGCTGAAGAATATCTGGCCGCATATCGAAACGGGCGCGATCAAACCGGTGATCGACAGCACTTTTCCTCTCAACGACGCGGCAAAAGCCCATACCCGGATCGATTCCGCCGACCATATCGGAAAAATAGTCCTGACCAATTGATCAAGCCATATTTGCGCTGCCGCAAAAGCGTCCTATATTAGGGCGTAGGCCCGCCCTTATTTCATACAACCCGGTAAACTTGCGGACCTCCGGCGCGACCGCGTCGGACCGAAGGAGAAGCTATGTCCCATCCCCTCATGCCGAGGGCCACCGCCGTTTGGATGGTGGACAATACCACCCTTACCTTTGACCAAATCGCAGATTTCTGCGGCCTTCACCCCCTTGAAGTTCAGGGGATCGCTGACGGCGAAGTCGCTGTCGGCATTGTCGGCCGGGATCCGGTTGGCAATGCTGAACTGACCCAGGAAGACATTGAGGCCGGTCAAAATGATGCCGCGTCGCGGCTGAAAGTTCGGGAGCGGGAGATTGTTGTTCAAGCGCGCCGTAAAGGGCCGCGCTACACGCCTGTCTCGAAACGCCAGAACCGGCCTAATGCCATCGCCTGGCTGGTCAAATATCATCCGGAATTGACCGACGCCCAGGTCTGCAAGCTGGTCGGAACGACAAAGCCGACTGTCACATCGGTGCGGGATCGGACCCATTGGAACACGCCAAATCTCAAGCTCGAAGATCCAGTGATGTTGGGCATGTGTACCCAAACCGAACTCGAAGAAGCGATCAGGACCGCGCTACGGAAACAGCGCCGGCGGGAAGAGCGGGAAGCTAAAGCCGCCGCAAAAGCGAAACGCGCGAAAGATGCGCTCGCCGCCGAGGCCGCAGGCGGCGACGCGGTTGTTGTTGATGCGCCCGTCGCAGAACCGGAGCCCGCGCCCGTTGCGCCGCCAGCTGCACCTCTGGTCGCACCTGCAGGCTATTCGCCGCCGCCGATTGAAGAAATCAGACCAAACCGGGTACCCGATGCGGCCGAGGTATTTGGCGCACCGACAGAACCTGAAGGACCAAAAGAGGAAGACGCGGTACCAGATGCCTCAAAGGTATTTGGCGCCCGTCCCGAAGCAACCGAAGCCGCGCCGGAAGGCGGGGACGAAAGCGCAGCCGCAACTGCACCCAACAGCGACTCGTCCTCAACCGAGTAACCACAACTCAATCTGAATTGGCGGTCGCCATCGGCGGGCCAGGGGGCGGCACGCTAGCGGGCGGCGGCCTCTAATTCGAACGCCTCCGAGATCCGGGTGAGCACATTCGGGTCTTCAATCGTTACCGGTTGTTTATATTCCTCGCCGTCGGCAAATTTTCGCATAGTCGCCCGCAGGATTTTTCCGGACCGGGTTTTCGGCAAAGCGTCGACGACGATGATCCGCTTGAATGCGGCAACCGGTCCAATGCGGGACCGCACCATATGCACCAGTTCTGAGGCGATTTCCGCGTGGCTGCGATTGACGCCGGCATTCAGGACCACGATGCCAAGCGGCACCTGACCCTTCAGCGCATCCGCCACGCCGATGACCGCGCATTCGGCAACGTCTTCGTGGTGGCTCAAAACCTCTTCCATTGCGCCTGTCGATAGACGGTGTCCGGCAACATTGATGATGTCGTCGGTTCGGCTCATGACGAAGACATAACCGTACTCGTCGATGTAACCCGCGTCCCCGGTTTCGTAGTAACCCGGGAAGGCATCGAAGTAGGATTTCTGAAATCCCTCTTTATTATTCCAAAGCGTTGGCAGGCACGACGGTGGCAGCGGCATTTTAACGGTGATGGCGCCGCTTTCACTTGGTCCCATTTCCGCGCCGTCCGGGCCGAGAATACGAACGTCATAACCAGGCTGCGGCTTGCCGGGAGATCCGTAAATCACCGGAAAGGTACCAAGGCCAACACAGTTGGCGGTGATCGACCAACCGGGTTCGGTCTGCCACCAATGATCAATGACCGGGCGCTTAAGGTGTTTTTCCGCCCATTGGATGGTGTCGGGGTCGGCCCGCTCCCCGGCAAGGAAGAGCGTGCGAAAGTGCGAGAGGTCGTGGCCCTTGATCAGTTCGCCTGCCGGGTCGTCCCGTTTGATCGCGCGAAAACCGGTCGGCGCGGTGAACAGGGCAGCAACTTTATGTTCGGCGATCACCCGCCAGAAGGCACCGGCGTCCAGCGTTCCAACTGGCTTACCCTCGTATAGAATCGTCGTGCAGCCGTGCAGCAGCGGCGCGTAAACGATGTAGGAATGGCCGACCACCCAGCCGATATCAGACGCCGCCCAAAACACTTCTCCCGGTTCAAGTCCGTAAATATTCTCCATCGTCCATTTGAGCGCGACCATGTGGCCGCCGTTGTCGCGCACCACACCTTTTGGGATACCAGTCGTGCCGGACGTATAGAGAATGTAGAGCGGGTCGGTCGCGAGAACCGGCACGCAAGCATGCGGGCTAGCCCCGTCAACAAAATCAACCCACGAAATATCGCGGCCCGCCTTCAACGACGCAATTTCCTGTTCACGCTGAAGAACGATCACCTTGTCCGGTTGATGCGAGGCGATATCCAACGCCTCGTCGTAAAGTGCCTGGTAGGAAACGATCCGCGTCGGTTCAATTCCACAAGACGCAGCAATCAGAAATTTTGGTGTGCTGTCGTCGATGCGAATTGCAAGTTCACGCGCGGCGAATCCACCAAACACAACCGAATGAATGACGCCGAGGCGCGCACAGGCGAGCATGGAGATGACCGCTTCCGGCACCATCGGTATGTAGATGATCGCGCGGTCGCCTTTTGTCGCACCGTCGCGTGCCAGGGCACCGGCAAAGCTGGCCACCCGGTCGCGCAACTCGTTGAAGGTCAGGGTCAACTTGGAGCCGGTAACGGGGCTGTCGTAAATCAAGGCAGCCTGATCACCCCGTCCGCCGTCGGCATGCCGGTCGAGCGCGTTAAAGCAGGTATTAACTTCGGCACCCACAAACCACTGCGTCGACGGCGAGTTACTGTCGTCGAGAACCTGCGTCCAGGGTTTGATCCAATCGATTTCGCCTGCGGCTTCGGCCCAGAAGGCTTCGGGGTCGCGCGCCCAGGACGCGTAAACTTCGTCGTATCGAGATGTCACAGAGAAATCCGGCAATGATTATTTGAATGCTGCATTATTGTTTTTGGCCAAACCTCTCCGTCCCGATTAACGCGATCATACTTCAATCGGCGAAGGGTTTCGTTCAGGAGCGGGTCGTTACGCTTCGCTGAGCCGTTCGATTTGATCCCTAATTCGGAGTTTTTGTTTCTTGAGATCACTGATGACGGTCTCGTCTGGATGCGGACGCGTTCGCTCAGTGGTAATGGAGTTTTCGAGTTCCTGATGTTGATCTTTGAGCTGAACAATATCTGGCATGGAAGTCATTGTGTCCTCCCTCTTAGGCATTCTCCTGGGCCGATATTACTGCCTTCCGGCGCCCGGGTGAAGCGAACTCGGGCAGCTACCATGGTTACGGGAAATGCCGTTCAATTGTCGCGGCGGCATCACCTGAAGAGTCCTTGAAAACTGCGCCTATTAGCGTTTCAGCCGCCCTTCGAAGGGCATCGTCCGGTGTGACGCCGGCGAGCTGAAAGTAGGTCGCGAGGTTGGCAGCGCCAGAGTCCGCGCTCTGTTCACGGTTTGGCACGTCGCCGCGGCGCTCAAGGGTTGCCGCCAGGATATTCTGCGCGGCGTGTTCTCCGGCGAGCTCTGCACTTTTGACGGTTTCTCGAAGCGTAAGTGCCAATTGCTGTACCGCATCGCTAGCCCCGGCGACAGATTCCGGTGATTTCAACAAACGGCGTATTTCCCGAATCGGAACGATTACCTCGTTTTGCCAGCGAAAAACGGCGTTTGTCGCCTTTTCCAGCTGTGCCGCAGCAAACGGCTTATGTCCCGCAACAGCCGCCCAGAGACAGAACAGAAGAATATTGACGTCGGCACTGTAGCCGTCCTGCAAAGCGATTAGCGCTTCAGACATGCCCTTTTCGCCGTACACTTTGAGTGTGAAGGCCCAGAATTCGGTGCCGGGCCCCTCCGGAAATTTTTCCACAACTAAGTCCTAATCACTGGTTCACGAGAGTTTACATCGATCGTTTTCGAGAACAATTGTCGCGGCCCGGTGCCAACTTTGGTATCGTTAGCGCTATTCCAGATCGCGTGACAATGGCGAAAAACACCGAACTCGAAATCAAGCTAGTCGCACTTCGAACCGAGCATCGTGATCTAGACGAGGCAATCGGTGCGTTGATGTCGACGCGGCCCCACGACAGGCTGCAGGTGCAACGGCTGAAAAAAAGAAAACTCGCCCTGAAGGATGAGATTGGCCGAATCCAAAACGAGATTTATCCCGATATCATCGCCTGATAATTGAGACCGGCGTGAGGGCGCGCGAAGTCAAATGCCTTTTGTCACGCGCTTGTGCGCGTACATATCGCGGTCGGCTGCAGCCAGCGCATGACCCGCATCTTCGGTACCGCTAAAGGTGTAAACGCCGAAGGCGACATGAACATCAATCCGGGTATCGTTCCAGACCCGCGGCGAAGACAGAATTGCCCGGCGTAACATCTCCGCTTTTTCGCGCGCCTTATCGGCGTTCGATTTGTCGAGGATGATGCCAAACTCGTCGCCGCCAAAACGGCCGACGACATCAGAATCGCGGATGTTCGCCAAAATTACATCGGCCACATGTTTCAGCGCTTTATCGCCAGCCGAATGACCGTAGGTGTCGTTGATTTCTTTAAAGTCGTTGAGATCGATGTAGACGACGCTTGAATCGTGGCCGTACCGATCCGCCTGCGACATCGTCCGCGTGAGTTCGCGCACAAAGGCAGTCGATTGGCAACCGGAATAAGGGGATCGCGATCAGCAAGACGTTCGAGGGTCGCAAGGCGATCCAGCGCCTCGGAGAGATCCTGACGCATTGCCTAGACTTCGGCCATCAGTGCCATCAGCGCTTCACGGACTTTCGGTGTGAGCTCCGTCTCCGGGATGCCCATGATCGAGAGGCTGTCGTTTATGGGGCGCGCATCAGGCGTCGACGCTGCCTCAACCGTACCCGCCTCTTTGGTCGACCGCACTGATGAGGGAGCAGTTACCCTCCCAGTCGGCCGTGACCTTGTCTCATTAACTTTCATCCGTTCACTATATCTAGATCCTAAAGACGGCGGGGATACTATCACAGGCCAATTGGGATAATCGAGAGTTTGCGTGCAAACGCGCCTCGCCGACTCGTATCAGCCGCCAATAACGCCATTACAGTCGAAATTGGTTACCCAATCCTTGCCAAGCGGCCCCTGCTTGTGGAATTCCCGGTGATTGCGGAATACCCGGGCATCCGTATAATCCCGCTTCCGTTGCAGCGAGAGACGCCCGCGCCATGAACGAAACCGCCCCAAAAGTTGGAATTATCATGGGTAGCCAGTCCGATTGGCCGACCCTTTCCCGCGCGGCCGAAGTTCTCGAAGGGCTCGGAATTGCATTTGAAAAGAAGATCGTTTCCGCCCACCGGACACCGGATCGCCTGGTCGAATACGCTAAAACGGCACGCGACCGCGGCCTCCACGTCATAATTGCTGGCGCCGGCGGCGCCGCCCACTTACCGGGCATGACCGCTTCAATGACGCCCCTACCGGTATTGGGGGTGCCGATCGAATCAAAAGCCCTCAAGGGCATGGACAGCTTGCTTTCGATTGCGCAGATGCCCGGCGGCGTGCCCGTGGGCACCTTGGCAATTGGCGAGGCAGGCGCCACTAACGCGGCCCTTTTGGCGGCTTCCATATTGGCGTTATCGGACAAGGACATTGCCGCCGCTCTCGACCAATGGCGGACGAATCAAACCGATGCCGTCGCCATCACGCCACAAAATCAGTAAGGCCCGTTGAATACCGAAATTGAGGCGATCCCGGCGGGCGCCGTAATTGGCATTCTCGGTGGCGGGCAGCTTGGCCGCATGTTGGCGACGGCTGCCTCGGCGCTTGGATTTCGAACCCACATTTTTTGTCCAGAGGCTGATGGACCGGCGGCGCAGGTTTCGGATCTGGAAACGGTCGCCGCCTACGAGGACGAAGCCGCTCTAACAAAGTTCGCGCAGTCGATCGATGTCGCGACCTATGAGTTCGAAAACATCCCGCTCCGAACGGCAGAGATTGTCGCCGCGCTATGTCCGCTTCGGCCCGGCGTCCGGTCGCTCGAAATGACGCAGGACCGATTGATCGAAAAGAATTTCGTTCGGGATGCCGGTGCGACCACCGCCAACTTCGCAGACATTGTAAACGTTGAGGATTGCGCTGCCGCACTTGAACAGATCGGCGCGCCGGGCATCCTCAAGACGCGCCGCTTTGGCTATGACGGCAAGGGGCAGCTTGAGATTAAGTCCTGTGCATCGGCGGCCGACGTTGAAAAGGCATTTGCTGACCTCGGTCGCGTGCCGTTGATTTTGGAACAGAAAATTTCGTTCGTCTGTGAGATCTCAGCAGTCATCGGCCGGGCGCTGGATGGGCGGATGGCGATTTTCGATATGGTCCGGAATGTTCACCAAAACGGAATTCTTTATACCAGTACGGTGCCGGCAAACGTTGACCGCGTCGTTATCGCGAGCGCACAGGATGTCACAACCAAAATCGCGGCGGCGCTGGATCATGTCGGCGTGTTGGCGGTGGAATTTTTCGTGACGGAAGAACAATCGGTTCTGGTCAATGAAATCGCGCCACGGGTTCATAATTCGGGGCATTGGACGATTGATGCCTGCGACACGG
This sequence comes from Alphaproteobacteria bacterium, assembly GCA_029936875.1. Taxonomy (GTDB): domain Bacteria; phylum Pseudomonadota; class Alphaproteobacteria; order SHVP01; family SHVP01; genus JAPYRS01. The sequence goes on from JAPYRS010000031.1 coordinate 12,305, forward strand.
ATCAATTCGCGCAGCATATTCGCGCCCTTACCGGTATGCTGCTCGGCGATCCGGCGCGGCACGCCGATGCGGTGATGACAAATCTGATTGGTGACGATGTGGCGGATGCCGCCACGCTTCAGGAAATGGCAGACACCAATGTCCACCTTTATGGAAAGTCTGAAACACGGCCCGGCCGCAAGATGGGCCACGTCACACGGGTAAGCCCGCTTTCGAAATAGAGGCGTTCAGGCGCCTGGATGCGGCGTCTTTTGGTCACGACGACGCGATGCGCCGAACGGACTGCGCTTAAAAAATTCCCGCGGGTTGGGGATTTGCGTGCACGCCTTTTCAAATCGGCCGCGCAGTTTCTGAATCTTCATGATGTCGCCGATGCGGCGGTCGAGAAATTCCCAAGTATCTTGCTGGCCTTCCGATTCATCGTCGAGCCAGTAAAGAAGTGTCGCGCCATAGACGCCGGCCAGTAGCCCGCGCTTGGTATAGAAATTGAAATCGGTCGATTGATCGCCGATCGCCCGCCACATCACGTCGACGGTCTTGAAAACGCTCAAGCCAGCAGCAACCGCATCTGGACCGCGGGAGCGAACACCAATCGCCCGCCGGATCGCATCCTTATGATCTTTATTCTGAACCAGGCGAATTCGAACAGCGGTCGCGATCTTCTCGCGAATTTTCATTTCCGCTAGATCACGTTTTTCCAGTTCGGCGACCATGCGGCGATCGGCATCTGCAATAAATTCTTCGATCAACCCGCGCCCGCCTTTGGGAAAAGCGCGCAGGCCCATCTCGGCTTCAAATCCTGCCTCTTTCGTCGCCGTGGTCAGCGTCTCATCGGACCAACCGTCAAAGGGGACGTGGGGCAAGGCCGCCTTCAGGATTGCGGCACGGGCATCTTCAGGAGGCACGCTCAAGAGCTTTCTCCTCATCTGTCTCGTCGTCGGGATCGATATCTTGACCGTCGGATTCTGCATCCTCGGATTCCGCATCGTCGGATTTCGCATCGTCCGCACGGCGGTGATACTTCCATTCCGATTCGAATATCAGATTGGAAAGATCATCCATCCGGGCCGGATAGAGAATTCCATCGAGGTGATCACATTCGTGCTGCACGACGCGGGCATGGAGGCCCTCGGCCTCGACATCAATTTCGCGGCCATCCGGGGTAAACCCGGTGTAGCGGATTTTGGTATAGCGCGGGACATCGCCGCGGAGCCCAGGCACCGAAAGGCAGCCTTCCCAAGCCCAATACATCTCGTCGGTAAGCGCCTCAACAACCGGGTTCACCAGGGCCAGCAGCGGAAAGCCGTCTCTGCCCACACGTTCATCCTCGACATCGCCGCCGGGCGGCACTCGGAACAGGACGAGCCGTCGCGAGACATGGACCTGCGGTGCTGCGAGACCAAGGCCTTCGGCATCGGTCATCGTCTCCAGCATGTCTTCGACCAGCTGCGCCACCTCCGGCGCCGTCGGATCTTCGATTTTCAGCGCCCGCGCGCGTAGTACCGGATGTCCCATCCGGGCAATTTTCAGGATCGCCATGGGCCTAATATGAGACCGCATTGCGGCTCCGTAAAGCGCAAGATTATTGGGTTTTTCCAATTATTTTGCCGCAAGCCCGGCATTTCGGCGCGGGCCTTCCCAAAGACGGGCTGAATGTGCTATCCACCACGGCCCACTGGGGCCAACAGGGCGCTGAAGCGGCGCAACCAAATAGGAGCGGTTTCCTTTGCACGTACACGTTCGCGATAACAATGTTGATCAGGCGCTGCGCGCGCTGAAGAAGAAAATGCAGCGTGAAGGCATTTTTCGCGAAATGAAGCTCCGTAACTATTACGAAAAGCCGTCCGAGAAGCGTGCCCGTGAAAAGGCGGAAGCGATCCGTCGCGCTCGCAAGCTCGCTCGAAAAAGGGCGCAGCGGGAGAGCTAGGCCAGACCAAGGCCCCCTCTAAGGCCAAGCCACCGCGACTACGAGAGCCGTCCGATTGGGCGGCTTTTATATTGGGCCATCTTTTTAATGGGATAGGGCGCCTAAAGCGCCTTGATGATGCCTTCGACCATCTTTTTCGCGTCGGCAAACAGCATCATCGTGTTGTCGCGGTAAAAGACCGAGTTATCAATCCCGGCATAACCCGGCGACAGTGATCGTTTGACGATCAGCACCGTCTGCGAGTTTTCAACATCGAGAATCGGCATGCCATAGATCGGGCTGGCCGGATCGTTTTTGGCCGCCGGATTTACGACGTCGTTCGCGCCGATCACAAAAGCAACATCGGTGGTCGGGAAGTCGGTGTTGATTTCTTCCAGCTCAAGCACGTCGTCATAAGACACGTTGGCCTCAGCGAGCAGCACGTTCATGTGGCCCGGCATTCGACCGGCGACCGGATGAACCGCAAACCGAACGCGCACACCTTCGTCGCGCAACCTGTCGGCCATCTCCCGGAGCGCGTGCTGCGCTTGGGCGACCGCCATGCCGTATCCCGGAACGATAATGACGGAGGACGCATTCTTCATGATGAAGGCGGCGTCATCGGCACTTCCGGATTTCACCGTCTTGTCGCCGGTGCCAATGTCGGCGGCTGTCGCCTCGCCGCCAAAGCCGCCTAGAATCACGCTGATGAAGCTGCGGTTCATGGCCTTGCACATGATGTAGGACAGAATCGCGCCCGAGGAACCAACCAGCGCACCGGTAATGATCAGCGCGGTATTTTCGAGCGTGAAGCCAATGCCCGCTGCTGCCCAACCGGAATAGGAATTCAGCATCGAAACCACGACCGGCATGTCGGCGCCGCCGATCGGGATGATCAGGAGAAACCCGACCAGAAAAGCGAGCCCGATAATGATCCAGAAGGCGGGGACGGTTTGCTCGACAACGAAATAAGCGCTAACCGCGACAATCGCGATGCCGATCAGAAGATTTAAGAAATGCTGCCCAGGGAAAACAATCGGCGAGCCGCCCATGATTCCCTGCAGCTTCAAAAACGCGATGATCGAGCCGGAAAATGTAATCGCGCCAATCGCCACGCCGAGTGCCATTTCGACCAGGCTTCCGGTCTTGATCGCACCGACAGTGCCAATGCCGTAGGCGTCAGGCGCGAAAAACGCTGCCGCCGCAACCAAAACAGCGGCGAGACCAACGAGGCTATGGAAGGCCGCGACCAGCTGCGGCATCGCCGTCATCTGAATGCGCAGCGCGACAAATGTCCCAATACCGCCGCCGATCACCAGACCGGCGATTATCAGATCAAAGCCAATCACCGACGGATTGAGCAGCGTCGTGCCAACCGCGATCAACATGCCGGCAATGCCAAGCATGTTGCCGCGCCGCGCCGTCACCGGCGACGACAGCCCACGCAGCGCCAAAATAAAGCAGATTCCAGAGATCAGATAGGCAATGGCGGAGAGATCGGGTGACACGCTTTGGCCCTACTTCTTTTTCTTGAACATCTGCAACATCCGTTGCGTCACAACGAAGCCGCCAAAAATATTGATCGCGGCGAGAGTGACCGCGGCAAATCCCAATAACTTTGAAAATGTGATATCGGCGGGACCGGCTGCAATCAGGGCGCCGACAATGATCACCGACGAAATCGCGTTGGTCACCGACATCAGCGGCGTGTGCAGCGCAGGCGTCACGCTCCAGACCACGAAATAGCCAACGAAGATCGCGAGCACGAAAATCGCCACGCGAAATATGAAGGGGTCAATTGCGGCGGCTTCTATTGCGGCTTCCATTTCCGGTTTCCTTCGCGTGGCCTTACTTGGCCGCGTCGTGGACCACAGCGCCGTCACGGGTCAATACGGTGGCGGCAAGGATTTCATCGTCCCAGTCGATTTTGAAGTCCTTCGATTCCTCATCGACAAGCGGCGTGAGGTAATTGAGCAGGTTACGCGCGTACAGGGCACTGGCGTCGGTCGCGAGCCGGCTCGGCACATTGCGGTGGCCAACGATCTTGACGCCGTGGACTTCAACAACCTCACCCGGTTTGGATAGCTCGCAGTTGCCACCGGCCTCGACGGCGAGATCGACGATCACCGAACCCGGTCGCATTGCGGCCACCGTTTCCGCCGAGATAAGGCGCGGCGCCGGGCGGCCTGGAATCAGCGCCGTGCAAATCGCGATGTCCTGTTTCTTGAGGGTTTCACGGACCAGCGTTTCCTGTTTGGCCTGATATTCGGCGCTCATTTCCTTGGCATACCCGCCTGCGGTTTCGGCAGACGCCGTTTCCTCGTCCTCGACCATGACAAATTTCGCGCCGAGCGATTCGACCTGTTCCTTTGCGGCGGGCCGGACATCGGTCGCAGAAACGACCGCGCCCAATCGCCGCGCCGTGGCAATCGCCTGCAAGCCGGCAACACCGGCGCCCAACACCATGACTTTGGCCGGGGCAATTGTTCCCGCCGCCGTCATCATCATTGGTAGGGCGCGGGTAAATTCCTGGGTCGCGTCGAGCACCGCCTGATAGCCAGACAGGTTCGACTGCGAGGACAGCACGTCCATGCTTTGCGCCCGGGTGATGCGCGGCAGGAATTCAAGCGAGATTGCGGTGACACCGCTTTTCGCAATTTTTTCGATCGAAGATTTGTCTTCGCCGGGTGCGAGCATGCCAATCAGCAGCGCACCGGACTTGAGGCCACCAAGGTTTTGATCATCGGGGCGCTGAACAACCAGCACAACATCGGCATCCGAGAGGTCGGCGCCAATATCCTTGCTCAGCGTCGCGCCGGCTTCCGCATAATCAGAATCGAGATAACTTGCAGCAACGCCCGCGCCTTCCTCGACATGCACATCAAAGCCGAGCGCCGTCAGTTTCTTGGCGGTTTCCGGAGTCGCAGCAACGCGCCGTTCGTCGGGGCGGCGTTCTTTGGGGACGACAAGTTTCATTGAGAAATTAAGGGGTAAGCCTGTCACGAAGTGCCCCGGCAAATACCAGGGCAAATATTCAAATCAAATTGGCAATAACCGAATCGTTTTTCCTAGACGAGAAACAACGCCATCAATGCCAGCGTAACGGCACCAATAATTACCGACCATTTCATCAATTTCGCAAAATTGAGCCACATATCACGCGCCTGGCCCATTTCCGGTGACATCTCTTGGGTTGCCTGATCGGCCATACTGGTTACCTCTGTGTACTCCCCCGCGGGCGGCACTATATCAAACCGGTTTGCCGCGTGGAAGGTGGGGATTGCGTTTACGGCTATGAAGATTCGTATTTAATTTCAACGCTTTAGGGCGCCTGATTTCGTCGGCCTGATCTGGGTTGCCGTGGATTGGGAAATCCTATTGCGGCACTTCGTTCTTTTCAGCAGCCGACAGGGCATCGCAGACGGTCTCGCCTTCGGCGGTTGGCAGCCAGATTTCACCGGGACCATCGTGCCAGCCGCGACGGTGAATTAATTTAGCCTGCGCCAATTCATCGAGCGCGCGGGGTTCCCCAAAAATTCTGATCAGCATGCCTTCCGATATCCCGCGCACGGCCTTCGGCGCGGCACAAAGCCGATCCAGTATCTTGTGGTGGATGCTGCCCGCCTCAATGTCGAGTGCCGTATTCATTTTGCCATCTCTTCGAGGTCGTCGATAAAGGAACTGATCACGGTAAGTCCGCGCGACCAAAACGCAGGCTCGCTCGCATCCAAACCAAACGGTGCGAGCAATTCCCGATGATGTTTGGTACCACCGGCCCGCAACATGTCGAAATATTTATCCTGAAATCCCGTGTCGGTGTCGAGGTAGACAGAATAGAGCGAATTTACCAGGCAATCGCCGAACGCATAAGCGTAAACGTAGAACGGCGAATGAATGAAGTGCGGGATGTAGCACCACCAGTTCCGGTATTCGTCGGCAAAGCTAAAGGCCGGACCAAGACTCTCAGACTGCACCGCGAGCCAGATCTCGCCGATACGATCCGGCGTGAGTTCGCCGCTCCGCCGTTCTTCATGGACACGAAGTTCGAAGTCATAAAACGCGACCTGGCGGACCACGGTATTCAACATGTCCTCGACTTTGCCGGCCAACATGACGCGGCGGATGGCCGGATCCGATTCACCGTCGAGCAGGGCGCGGAAGGTCAGTTGTTCACCAAACACCGACGCCGTTTCAGCGAGCGTAAGCGGCGTATCCGCCATTAGCGCGCCGTTTGGGGCAGCGAGAAGCTGATGCACGCCGTGGCCGAGTTCGTGGGCAAGCGTCATCACGTCCCGCTTCTTGCCCTGATAATTCAGCAGCAGATAAGGATGGGCCGAGGGCACCGTTGGGTGGGCGAAGGCACCGGGCGATTTGCCGCTGCGCATCGCCGCGTCGATCCAATCATTATCAAAAAACTTGCGGCCGAGATCGGCAAGATCGGGCGCGAATTTCGCGTAGGCATCCAGCACCGTATCGCGGGCTTCATCCCACGGGCGCAACCGATCCGCATCTTCAGGCAAGGGCGCATTGCGATCCCAATATTCGAGCCGATCGAGCCCCATCCAGCTCGCCTTCATCTTGTAATAACGATGGGACAAATTGGGATAGGCGTCCTGCACCGACTGTTTCAGCGCGGCAACGACTTCCGGTTCGACAAAATTGGAGAGATGCCGGGAACTCGCCGGATGATCGTAGTTGCGCCAACGATCTTCAATTTCCTTGTCTTTGGCGAGCGTATTTGTGACCAGCGCAAACAGGCGATTGTTCTCTTCAAATACAGCACTCAGACTTTCCGCCGCAGCCCTTCGAACCGAGCGGTCCTGATCGGACAACCGGTGAAGCGCTTGTTCCGCCGACAGGTCGCTCCCCTCAACCGGGAATGTCAGCGACGACATCGTTTCGTCGAACAGGCGCGACCAGGACGCGGCACCGGTCACATGTTTTTCGTGCAGCAGTTTTTCGAGATCGTTCGACAATTCGTGATTCCGATAAACGCGAATGTCGCGAATCCAGGGCCCGTATTTCGACACCCCCGCATCTTTCAGGCGATCTGAAATGTCGTCGTCAGACATGCGGTTTATTTCAAGCGAGAAAAACAGGAACAGGACAGAAATGTCGTTCACGCGCTCGACGGTGTTTTGATAAAACTGGGAAATTGCCGGATCGTTCATATTTCCGGCGTGAGTCAATTGGGCAAAGCTCGCGACCCGGCCGATGGTGTCCTGAATCGTTTCAAATTCCTGAATTGCTTTTGCCAGACCGGCGCCGTCCAATTTGGCGACGTTGCCTTCGTAAGCCTTGGCAAAATCCGCCGCCGCCTTGGCCGCGCCGTCGAGATCACTTTTGAGATCAGCGGAATCAGGGCCGCTATAAAGGTCGCTCAGATCCCATTCAGGTACGGTGCCGAGCGCGGTCGCATTGGATTCTGTCATTGCCTAAATCCCCTTATCCGATCAGGAAGTGTCCATGCGCAGCCGCCACCGGCTTATCCCGTTGATCTTGCCACGCTTCAACCCGGACATTGGCGACCCGCCGGCCTTGTCGAGTGATCGTGCCGCGCGCCAGCGTATCCTTCGCGCCCGCACTCCGCAGAAAGTCGATCGACATATTGATGGTTTTGGGCATGATCGCACCCTCGCCTTCCCAGATCAGATGAACAAGTGCGGTCGCTTCCAACAGCGCACCAATGATGCCGCCATGAATGGCAGGCAAGGTCGGATTGCCGATAATCTCATCACTTTGCGGTAGTCGACAGATGAGGCCGTCGTCATCGAGGTCGAGCCGCAATCCCAAAAATTTGGCATAGGGAATGGCGTCGCAAAGTTTCTGCGGGTCGCGGCTTTCAATGGCCGCACGAAATGTCTGTTCGAGGTTCACGACGACACCTTGGCGCCGGGGCCGGGCATCTGGCTTGACGCCAGCATGAAGGTTGAAAGGCTCGCCGCAATCTGATCGTCGTCGGCCTGATAGGCACGCGCCCGGACAAAGGCAATGTTCCGCGTGATTTTATAGCAGGTGGCGTCGGCGAACAGCGGCACTTCCGGGCGGGCTGGTTTCAGGTAATCAATGCGGAGATCAAGCGTTGCGATCTGCATCACCGCCTTCAGTGCGGAAAATGCAGCCATCCCGCTTGCGGTATCAAGCAGCGTCGTGACCACGCCGCCGTGCAAGCCGCCGGTCTCGGGGTCACCGACAAGATCAGCGCGCCATTCGAGTTTGAGACAGCCTTCGCCGCGCTTCAGGGAAACCACTTCTGCGCCGAGCGCGCGCATTGCCGGAATGGCGGCGGTGAACTGCAGGATCGCGTCGAGGTCGATGCCATACTCGGTTGAGGTCATTAGGCAATACCGAAATAGTCCCGGTACCAATCGACAAACGCCGGGATGCCGACTTCGATTGATGTTTTTGGATCAAAGCCGAGGTCGCGGCGCGCCGGTTCAATATCGGCAAATGTTTCGGCAACATCGCCCGGCTGAATCGGCTCCATGATTTTTTCCGCTTTCTTCCCCAAACAGTCTTCGAGAAGTTCAATCATCCGCATCAACGGTTCACTGCGGTGGTTGCCGAGATTGTAGACCGCATGGGGTACGCCGGTTTCCTGATCAGAGGCAGGGTGATCGAGCGCGCCAATTGTGCCGCTGACGATATCGTCGATGTAGGTGAAATCGCGCATCATCTCGCCGAAATTAAAAACCTTGATCGGGTCGCCATCGAGAATTGCCTTGGTGAATAAAAACAGCGCCATGTCGGGCCGGCCCCACGGACCGTAAACGGTGAAAAAACGAAGGCCGGTTTGCGGGATTTTGTATAGGTAACTGTAACTGTGGCTCATCAATTCGTCGGCCTTCTTCGTCGCGCCGTAAAGCGAGACCGGCGAATCGGTACGGTCGTCTACCGAAAACGGCAAATTCCGATTGGTGCCGTAAACGGAACTTGAACTCGCATAAACCAAATGCTTCAGCGAAGATTGCGCGCGGGCAAATTCCAGAATGTTGAGATGGCCAACAATGTTGGCGCGAACGTAATCGTGCGGGTGGGTCAGCGAATGACGAACACCCGCTTGCGCCGCCAAATGAACGATGCGGTCGACACCGGCAATGGACGCGGCGGCGGAACCAAACGGGTCGTTATCGGCGATGTCGATTGTCTCGAATGAAAAGCCATCGGTGCCGCGCAAAATGTCGAGCCGCGCCTGTTTCAGCGTGACATCGTAATAAGGGCTGAGGTTATCGATCCCGACGACCTGCTCGCCTCGCGCCAACAGCGCTTTCGAAACATGAAATCCAATAAATC
>JAPYRS010000032.1:0-6112 GCA_029936875.1 Alphaproteobacteria bacterium
GGCCCGGGCAGGCCATCCGCCCTGACCGCCTGAATAACCACTTGATTTGCCCCCTCGTAGAAATGGACCGGCAGTTTCGCCTTGATCTGGTCGGCAGTGCCGGAAACCACCCAGGGTATCCATAAGGCGATCGCCGCCCCCATTTTCAAAATCGCTTTTGTCGAAGCCAAGCCGACGCCAGTTGTTGTTGTAGTGCTCCATGGGGAGGTCGAAACCAGCGGTGAGTAGGAAACACTAAGTCCCAAAATAAACCGGCCGTCGTAGAGGCTGTTTAAGGTGTTATGGCTCATCACGGAAAGGGTTGCGTCGCGCGCGTAGATATTAGCGATGGCGCTGACGACGATCAGCCTCTCGGAATGGCTAAGCATATAACTGCCCAGTGCCATGGGTTCGTAAATTAGAGATTCAGGGTACTAAAAGCTGGAGTAACCAAGCTCCTCCACGCGCCGAGCGGTTTCAGCCAGTTGCTGGGGCCCCAACACTTCCGTAAAAACGAAAAGACCCTACGTACCAAGCTTCATATTTCCACTCCCTAAGTTCAAAAATCAGGTCGCCAACAATTTGGGTGCGCGCCACCTGTCACATGCGTGCCCGGTTAATGTCGAAGCCGAGGTCGTCCAGGAAACCTGTGGCAGGCGCGACGATGCCCGGGCCATCCGGGCTTGATAAGGTCAATATGACCGGGTTGTTGAGATTTTCAGCGTTGCGTGCCATCCATGACACCTCCTTGACGAGATGCAATTTTTGAATGCACCCTTTCGATGCCGGATAACATCACCTTATTTGGCGCCCGGAATCCAGTTGGTGCCAGCTAGAGGAACGCGCGCCATTGCCGCAGCTTCGATTGTTAGGGCCACAAGGTCTTCCGGTTCCAGGTTATGAAGGTGGGATTTACCACAGGCGCGGGCTAGGGTTTGGGCTTCCAGTGTCATTACCCGTAGATAATTCGCAAGCTTGCGCCCACCCACGACCGGGTCCAGTCGAGCGGCGAGTTCCGGGTCCTGGGTCGAAATGCCAGCGGGGTCGCGACCGTCCTGGTAGTCATCGTAGTAACCAGCGGCAGTGCCCATCTCTTCGTAGTCCGTTTGCCATTTTGGATGATTGCACCCGAGCGCGATAAGCGCTGCCGTACCAATCGACACCGCATCGGCGCCAAGTGCCATGCACTTGGCGACATCGGCACCATTTCGGATGCCGCCCGAAACGATAAGTTGAACATTTCTGTGCATCCCAAGTTCGTTCAGTGCTTCAACCGCTTGGGGAACGGCCGCCAGAGTTGGAATGCCGACGTGCTCAATAAAAACTTCCTGCGTTGCCGCGGTCCCGCCTTGCATGCCATCCAAAACGATCACGTCCGCGCCGGATTTCACTGCGAGCATGGTGTCAAAATACGTTCGCGACGCACCAATTTTTATATAGACGGGAACTTTCCAGTCTGTGATCTCGCGAAGTTCCTGAATTTTGATGGTCAAATCGTCCGGTCCGGTCCAGTCTGGGTGGCGGCAAGCACTGCGTTGGTCAATTCCTTTGGGCAAGGTGCGCATTTTTGCCACCCGATCGGTGATCTTTTGACCGAGCAGCATGCCGCCACCGCCCGGTTTGGCCCCTTGACCCAATACAACTTCGATTGCATCCGCTTTACGCAGATCATCCGGGTTCATGCCATAGCGGGACGGCAAGCACTGATAGACAAGATGTTTGCTCTGACCCCGTTCTTCTGGCGTCATGCCGCCGTCGCCCGTGGTGGTGCTTGTCCCGACCTCGCTGGCGCCACGGCCAAGCGCTTCCTTTGCTTGGGCTGACAGAGAGCCGAAACTCATCCCAGCGATCGTGATCGGGATATCCAAGTGCAAAGGGTTTTTGGCAAACCGGTTGCCAAGCACAACGTCTGTTTCGCAACGCTCCCTGTAACCCTCTAGGGGATAGCGGGACATACTGGCACCCAGAAACAAAAGATCATCAAAATTCGGCAATACCCGTTTCGCACCAAAACCGCGAATGTCATAAATGCCGGTTTCGGCGGCGCGATGGATTTCGGCAATTACATCGCGCGTGAAGGTCGCGGATTCGCGCAGGCCGGGGCTTTCTTTTGTCATCGTCTTGTCCTGGTTAGTAAGCGGAGCTTTTGTCAATCTTGAAATTGTATAATTCGCGGGCCGAACCGTAGCGGGTGAAGGCGGCAGGGTCTGCGTCTGCGCCCGCGACCTCAAGCAGGCCCTTTAGCTCGGCAAGATGCTCGTTACACATTTCTTTGGCGACGCAGTCAGAACCAAGCGAGGCAACTTTGCCCTTCACGTAGATGCGGGCCTCATACAAGCTGTCGCCAAGATCTGCGCCGGCATCACCGCACACGACGATGCGGCCGGCCTGAGCCATGAACGCGCTCATGTGTCCTATCGACCCTTTGACAACAATGTCGGCGCCCTTAAGGGAAACCCCGCAGCGCGCGGCCGCATCGCCTTCAATAACAAGAATACCGCCGTGGGCCGTTGCCCCCGCGGATTGGCTGGCATTGCCCTTCACCCGGACCGTTCCCGACATCATATTTTCCGCGACACCCACGCCCACGTTGCCATAAATGGTCACGCGTGCCTGCTTATTCATCCCGGAGCAGTAATAGCCCGCGTGGCCCTTTATGTTCACATTGATCGGCGCGTCGATACCGCAGGCAAGCGCGTGACAACCGTCGGGGTTCAGAACCGTAACCTCGCCAGTCGTGGTCTCGTCCATATCGTGCAACGCCTGATTTAAGTCGCGTACCGACACGGTTTTTAGGTCAAAATCCATAATCCCAATCGCTCTCCCATTCTTAGCCCGCGTTCCGGCCCCAGGTGTAAACCTTTCCCGGTTCCGGTTCCCACAGCCTGGCATTCTGGATTCTAGGCAGGCCGGCGAGCGCCCGATATTCGGACGCCATCGCTACATAATCGTCGGTTTCAGCCAGAACGGCGGGTTTGCAGGCGATGGGGTCGCGCAGCACCGCAAATCCACGTCGGGTGCCGATGGCGAAGGTAAAAAAGCCGTCCAGATGCTCCAGGGCGTGCTCTAGAGCGTCCTCCAAGCTGTCGCCCTCCCGCAGACGCCATTCGAGATAGCCCGCAGCAACTTCCGAGTCATTGTCGGTTTCAAATTGAATACCTTCGCGCTTCAAATTTTCGCGCAGTCTGTTGTGGTTGGAGAGGGAGCCGTTATGAACCAGGCACAAATCCAGCCCGGTCGAAAACGGATGGGACCCCTCAGTGGTGACGGCACTTTCCGTGGCCATCCGGGTGTGTCCGATAATGTGGCTACCCGTCATGTCCGGGAGCTTGAAGCGTTCTGCAATCGCCTCGGGCAAGCCGGTTTCCTTCAGAATCTCGATGCTCCGCCCAACGCTCATGACGGAGACGTCCGGGTGGTTTTCCGCAAAAAACCCGCGGACTTCATCGGCTTCGGCCGCCAGCCTCAGAACAGCCGCATTTGCATTGCGCGAAACCGACACATTCGATTCGAACGACACCTGTAACTCCCGCGCAATTCCGTCCCAGTCGTGCGCGGCGTCTTCGTGCATGCAGGTCACCTTGATCCGGCCCCGATCGACTTCGTTCCCATAAATCGCAAACCCCGCGCTGTCGGGCCCGCGGTCCGACATTGCGACGAGCATCGGTGCAAACAACGCTCCGAGTGATGATTCCAGATCTGGATTTTTGAGGTAAAGACCCACGATGCCGCACATGATCCGTTCTCCGCGCCGTCTAAAAAAATTCGAGGTAACGCTCGATCTCCCAATCGGAGACGTGACGCATGTATTCGACCCACTCCATGCGTTTCAGCTTGATAAATTCACCGATGATTTCTTCACCCATCACATCGGAAAAGAGAGTGTCGGCCTCCAGTTCGGTTATCGCCTCGGCCAGGTTTTGAGGCAGCGTTCCGATCCCCAGGTCCGCAAGCTCCTGGGCGCTTTTTTTGTAATGGTTGAAATTCGCGACCGCACCCGGGTCAAGATCGTTTTCGATGCCATCGAGACCCGCCACCAGTGCACCTGCAATCGCGAGATAAGGATTGCAGCCGCCGTCCGCAGTCCGTAACTCGAGCCGGCCGTAGGGCACACGCAGCATGGAGGTGCGATTGTTGTCGCCGTATGAGATATAGGCTGGTGCCCAGGTCGCGCCGGAGAGCGCCTCGCCGACGACCAGCCGCTTGTAACTGTTGACTGTCGGGGCGCCGAGCGCGCACATACCCTTCGCGTGTTTCAACAACCCGCCGGCAAACTGATATCCAAGAGCGGATAACCCCATGCCATTTTTGTCATTGTCGTCGTGAAATAGATTGTTGCCGTCCGGGTCGGCGATCGAGAGGTGCATGTGCATCCCGTTCCCGGTCCGATGGCTGTCGGACTTTGCCATGAAGGTGCAAATCAACCCCATGTCATTGGCGATCTCGCCCGCCGCCATGCGAACGAACACGTGCCGGTCTGCGGCCGCAAGGGCGTCCGTGTAGGTGTAATTGATCTCGAACTGTCCGTTCGCGTCTTCGTGATCAATTTGGTAGACGTCGAAATCCACCGCTTGCAGGCTTTCAACCAGTCTTTCCAGGAAAGCACGAGATCGCGACAACCCTTTGTAATCGTAGCACGGCTTTTCCAGAGTGTCGGAGTCATCGGCGACGACAATTTTGCCCGCTTCGTTCCGGCGCAAGAGCTGCATCTCGGGCTCGATGCCCACATTTAGGGTCCATCCCCTCTCTTGGAGATGCGCGAGAACCTTCTGCAGGACATATCGGCTGTCCCAGGGGTGAGGCTTGCCATTCACGTGACCGGTACACACGATCCGCGCGTAGCCCGGCTGCCAGGGCACGAGGCCTAAGGTATTGAGATCGCCTTTCGCCATGAAGTCAGGGTCGTGCGGCTCCTGCCCCATGCCCCATGCCGCAAATCCGGCAAACCCGGCGCCGTCTTCAACCACGTCCATCAGGTGATCCGCGGGCACCGATTTGGTTTTGGCGGCGCCATGGATATCGACAAACTGAGCCAGTACATATTTGACGTTATTGTCGTCCATGAATTTCTTCGCCTGTTCTGGCGTCATGAGCTTCCCTCCTTTGTGTCGTACGATTTGGCCACGCTAACATCCAAGTTCCAGCCGGCAAGCACGTCGGTCATGGTCGATTCGAGATAATGGCCGTAACTGGCGTCACAGCCAACGATAACGGGGTTACCGTTCTTGTGGGGTAAGGCAAACCAGCAGCCGACCCCCGCCATATATGTCATCACGAAATCACCGCCTTTGTTCTGTTCGAACTCGTAGGCGCAGACAGTGAGCAGCAGCTCTCGCCACCCGGTCCCTTCAAGGGAAAAAACATGGTCCTGACGCGGGAAGATCCAAGTTCCGTGACTTGCCGCATCCTGAAGCGCGATTGACCAGGAGGCTTCGGCGCCACTCCTGTCCAGCACATAGACTTCCCGCGCGCCCAGTTGAGCGGCAAATCCACCGCCCGTGATGGCAACGTGACGGAACCAATTAGAATCAAGTTCTATTCCTGCGTCGGCTGCCGTCGCTACGGCATTGGGCCCGCGCAAATGCCAAAGTGAGACGCCGGGCATCTGTGTGAAGGCGGCATCTTCCGTCATGTCCCGGCTCCCGCCTGGTCTTGCGTTTTTTGCCGGGCCCCCTCCGGATCGTAAAACGGCGTCGGTACAATTTCAGCCGACACCATGACGCCATCATCCGCGCGGATTTCGATTTTGTTGCCGTGCTCGAGAACCAAGTCGTCAACATAAGCGAGGCCGATGAGGTGACCGAGTGCCGGGCTTGCGCCGACGCTCGTCACCCGGCCGGCAATCTCACCCTTATGAATGACCAAATGGCATTCCTTGAGTTGCCATGGCGTCTCATGAGTCTTGATCACAAACCCATGCATTTTTCGGCTACGTTTCTTTTCCAGAATTTCGAGACTGCGCTGGCCGACAAAGAATTCCTTATTCTTATGCACCGCCCAGGACATGCCGGCTTCATGGGGATTGGTAAGGCCGTCGGTATCCTGCCCGACAATTACGTGGCCTTTTTCAAGCCGTAACAGACGCTGGGCCTCGACCCCAAAGGGACGTAAGCCATAGGAAGCGCCTTCCGTC
>JAPYRS010000032.1:6122-21183 GCA_029936875.1 Alphaproteobacteria bacterium
ATCAGACAGTCCCAAATCCCCGCCGCCTCCCCCGAGGCCACGTGAATTTCATAACCGAGCTCGCCGACGAATCCGATCCGAAGAAGCGTGGCCGGTCGCCCGAACACGGTCCCGCGCCGGACCGCAAGGTAGGGGAACGCATCGGTGGACAGATCGATATCCGTATGGCGGGAAAGAAGCGCACGTGATTTTGGCCCCGCGATGTTCATCGCGCCCAGTTGTCCGGTCCGGTTAATCACTTCTACATCCAGGCCCCACTCGATGATATGGCGCTGTATCGTGCGATAGGTGCCGTCGGAAGCGCCGGTTGTCGTCGTGACGTAAAAGTGGTCGTCGGCTAGACGCGCCGCGATGCCGTCATCGGCGATCACCCCGGCCTCATCGGTCATCAGCGCATAGCGTGTCATGCCGACCGTGAGGTTCGACATGCGTATGGTATAGAGCCGATCCATGAGCTTGGCCGCGTCCGACCCGAAAATTTCAAGCTTGCCGAGCGTCGAGACGTCGATCAACCCAACGCCGGCGTGCACCGTCTTCGCTTCTGACTGAATAGCGTCCTCCCGCGACATGCCGGGCCGGGCATAATATTCAGGCCGCATCCAGGAACCGGCTTCCATCATTCGGGCGCCGTTGGCCACATGAAATTCATGAAACGGCGTTTGCCGCTCGGGCCTGTATCGCCGCCCCGCAAGGTGGCTCAAGGGCACCGGGTGGAAGAACGGACGGGCCGTTGTGGTCCCGGTCTCATCCAGTGACTGCCCCAGGTGGCGGGCAAGAATGCGGATCGCGTTCATATTTGAATGCTTGCCTTGGCTTGGCCCCATGCCAATCGTTGAATACCGTTTCAGGAGTTCGATGTTATCGAAACCTTCCCTTGCGGCATTGACAATATCCTCGACCTGCAAGTCCTCATCCATATCGACAAAATTCTTGCCCCTCGGGTGAGCGAAGATCGGATAGGGGTGCGAAACTGGGATGGAGGCGCGTGCGGGCCTATCTTCGGGCACAGCAGGCTGGCCGAGTGCGTACGCGGCGGCAAGCCGGCCGGCGCCGGCGCCATCGGTCACCCGGTCCGAAAGGTCATAGACACCGTTTACCCGGCCCGCCGCGAAGACCCCGTCCGGCAGGGTGCGTGGCGTAAACTGGCCCACGCCGTCATCGAAGGTCAATTGCGCGCCCGCCTGGTTTAGATGTGCCGCTGCGGGAGCCCAACCAACACTTACGAACAACCCGTCGCACGCGATTGACACTTTCATGGAGAGATCGCACTCGCCGGCCCCGTCGAGTGGCGCAAGCGTTACGCCCGCGAGCCGCCCCTTTGCGGCGCTGGTTTCATAGACCGTCATTTGATCCAGGATGCGCACGCCCTTGTCTCTAACTCGGCCTGCCAACGGGCCACGGCTCAACGAACTTCCCAAATCGGCGATGGCGCGGACCGTGACTCCCGCCGCGATCATATCCAACGCGGCGCGATAACCATCATCGTTAGCGACCAGAAACACGGCTTCGTCTGCGGGCGTGACCGCGAACCTTGTGACCAGGCGCTGCGCGGCGGACGCCAGCATGACGCCTGGGGTATCGTTACCATGAAAAACGGCGGGTTGCTCAAAGACCCCCGTTGCAGAGACAATCGCCTTCGCCCGAACCTTGATGATCCCACCCGGCGTGGTCACCGGCACCCAGTGATCGCTGTAGTAACCGCTGGCTTCGGCCCGAGTAAGAACCGTGATCCGTTGGTCGGCCGCGATATCGTTTTTGAGGGATGTGGAGAGCCCGCAGGCCTCGTGGTCTTCCGAGAACTGGTAATCAAGACTGCCGCCGATAACGGGGTTTTCGTCGATTAAATGAACGCTCGCTCCGGCCTTCGCCGCCGCGAGCGCCGCCGACATGCCGGACGGTCCCGCGCCGATCACCAGCACATCGGTGAAGGCATATTTTTTCGGCACCCGTTCCGCCGGCCAGTCGGTGTTGACGGTCCCCAGGCCCGCCATCCTGCGGATCAAACGTTCCCACATTGGAAACAATGCTTTCGGCTTGAAAAACGCCTTGTAGTAGAATCCGACAGGCAGGAAAGGGGCAAGCCATTCCATGAAACGCAGCCGATCCCCGATGGCCGTGTTCACGACATTGACCGCGCGATAGACGCCCCCCGACACCGGTTCGGTCACGTCGCCCCGTATGTTCGTCGCCCCAGCGGTTTGAAAAAGCACGTTGGCGTCGTGGTTGGCGAGGGACAGGGGTCCGCGCAGGCGGTGGTATTTGAAACTTCGCCCAAGCCGGTTTTCACCCGCGGCAAGTTGCGCGGATGTCAACGTGTCGCCCGCGAAAGCCTCATAGTCGCGGCCGTCCACTTGGAACCGGATGGGCTGGTCCCGGTCGATCCATTCTCCTTTGCGCAAGGGCAATCTACGGGCGATGGCGAGCCTCCCCGTAATCGAGGGCGCCCAGGAATTCGTCCGTCCGTGTGTCCCGCCTTAGGATGAACCAGGTCCCGGTCGGACCGTGGTACCACCATTCCCGTTTGATCCCGGGCGCGCCGTCGCGATGGAAGACATGGGCTCCCCATTCCCCGTCCGAAGCGTCGCCGGCCTTGGGCGGCGTCCTTACCTCGCCACCGAACACGAACTCGGACAGGGGGCGGCGGCCAATATGGGGGCATGTAATCTGTTTCACGGTCCCTCCTAAAACCCGACCGATGCCGCGCCCTTTTCGCCGACCAATTGGTAATCGGTGAAACGGGTCATCCGGAATGGCTCGATCAAATCGTGGGGGCGGTCGTGGACGGCGGTATGGGCCATTGTCTTGCCGCTTACCGGTGTCGCCTTGAATCCCCAAGTACCCCAGCCGGCGTCGAGATAAAAACCGCGTACCGGGGTCAGGCCCATCAGGGGCGCGAAATCCGGTGTCATATCCGCCATTCCCGCCCACTGGCGCGTGACCTTCAGGCCGGCGACAAAGGGGAAGAGATCAAGCAATTTGTCGGCCAAGCCCTCGACAAAGTCAAAAGTGGATCGCGTTGAGTGGAGCGTGGACGGATCCACCGAAGCTCCCATGACCAGTTCCCCCCTCGACGACTGACTGACGTAAATATGAAGGCCACTGGAGACGATGATGGTATCGAGAAACGGTTTTACCGGTTCACTCACGCAGGCCTGCAGCGGGTGGATTTCGATGGGAGTTTCAAAGCCGGCCATTTTGGTAATGCGCGGCGTCGATCCGGCGACCATGGAAATTACTTTCTCGGTCGCAACGAACCCCCGGTCGGTCTCGACCCCGATAATTTGGCCGCCGTTTATTCGTAGTCCCATGACCCGGGTTTTTTGATGAATTTCCACCCCTCGATTATTGGCGCCCCGGCCATAGCCCCAAGCAATCGCGTCATGCCGGGCGACGGCCCCGGGGGCATGATATAGCGCCCCCAGTACCGGCGTGTTGCCGCCGCAGTCCAGATCCAATTCGGGCACTTCGCGGGCAATTTGATCGCGGTCCCAAACCTCGCTTTCAATGCCGTAATGCTTGTTGACCTCGGCCCGCCAGCGGGAGGTTCGTAAGGCGGCTTCGGTGTGGGCAAGCGTGAAATGGCCGCGCGTCGAATAGAAAATATTGAGGTCGAGTTCCGATGACAGGTCTTTAAAGAGTTTCACGCTCTCGTCATAAAATTTCACGCCTTCTGGCGTCAGGTAATTAGAGCGCACGATCGTGGTATTCCGCCCGGTATTGCCGCCCCCGATGTAGCCTTGCTCCAGCACCGCGACGTTGGTGACGCCATGATCCCGAGTGAGATAATAGGCGCACGCCAGCCCATGTCCTCCACCCCCAATGATGACGACGTCGTAACTTGGCTTCAGGTCTTCCCGCGTATCGAAGAACCGGGGTTCGTTTTCAGCACCGGTAATTGCGAGTTTCAGCAGGCGAAATGGCATGCCTAGGCCCTCATGGGAGTGATCGGGAATGGATACTCTAAGTTGGGGGTCTGGGCGAAAGAAGTGCAAGAACTAAATTAATGCGAGGAATATATACTTCATGGTAAGAAATATTTCTCACCCCATGAAACACCTTTCCAGGACCAATTCGGATCATGCAGGTTAGAAAGAACAACGCATTAGAGGCACACCTCGGTCAACGAATTCGCGCTAAGCGAATGGAACTCGACTTGAGGATTGCCGAGGTGGCCAAGCGTGTCGGACTAAGCACCGGGATGTTGAGTAAGATTGAGAACGGGCAGACCTCGGCCAGTCTGACATCGCTTGAAAAACTATGCGGGGCTCTTGGTGTGAAATTCACCGCACTTTTTGCTGATTATGATCAGTCGGAAAGCTCGGCTCAATTCGTCAAGCAAGGCGAGGGGCATAAGGTTGTGCGGCGCGGCACCCGGCGCGGGCACAGCTACCGGTTGCTCGCCTATAAGCAGGGTCCATCGAGTCAATTCGAACCTTTTTTGGTGACTCTGTCCGATGCGAGCGAAGTCTTTCCCCGCTTTCTGCACGAGGGAACCGAGTTTATTCACGTTCTGGAAGGGCGATTGCAGTACCACCACGATGGCGCACTGTACGATCTAGGCCCTGGCGACAGCCTGACCTTCAACGGCGACGCCCCCCACGGACCCGAGGAACTACACCAAGTGCCGATCAGGATGCTGTCGATTATTATCTATAACTGAACGCTCGAGTCAGAATCTTTAAAATTTAGCAGGCGAGGCCCTTGAAATATTTATTACAAAGAAACGGGATCGCAAATCTGCATTGAAATTTTTGAAGACGGTGATGAAACGGTACGGCCCTTCACAGACGATTGTGACAGATCATCTTAGGTCCTACTGGGCCGCAATGCGCGAGATTGGGAATGAGGACCGTCAGGAGATCCGCCGCTGGCTCAACAATCGAGCCGAGAATTGTCCTCGGACCATCGCCCTCCTTCATCTCCGCGCCGCTCCGATTTCACATCAGCCTTTCCAGCGGCGAGAGTGAGCGATGGCGCAATTCAGGAGTGCAAAGTCACTACAGAAATTTGCCGCCGTTCATGCATCAGTTCACAACCACGCCAACCTGGAACGCCACTTCTACAACCGCGAAAACTTCAAGATTAACCGTTCGGCGGCTCTTGCCGACGAAACGTCGTGCGCTCATGGAATCGGGAGTAGCTTCGACGGGGAGACGGCGAGATGAATTTCGGGCGCTTGTTTTCTCCGTTCTCCATCCGGGGCGTCGAGTTTCGAAATCGAATCTTTTCATCCGGACACTAGACTTTGCTTGCAGAGGACGCTCTGCCAACAGAAGCCATGGCGGCGTGCCACGAGGCGCGCGCCCGTGGCGATTCCCAGCGGCGAGCGATCCTTGATCCGCGGCGCAGCCGCGACGCCAGATCAATTTAACGCCGGCATCCACAAGGTACAAGCTGGTCCGGTCCATCAACACATCAAGCCCGGCAAGCAATTCGCGTTATCCACGGGTCATCTCGGCCTCCTCGATTAGCCGGGCCGATCACCCACGCTGCTTCCGCCATTTGGGTGCCACAGATCAGCACCCTGAGATGATCCCATGACCATACAGACAAACCCTGCAAGGTTGTCCACCAGCATGCCTGTTTTTGCATATTACGGACATCAATCGAATTTCCGCGCAGTGGTGGTGCTCGACCAGCACGAAAGCGCATGGTCCGGAATTTCTGTACGCGTAGTCAATTAATGTCACAAATCCTTTAACGTCACAGATCCTTGATTACCGATTGACATAACATTTGTTCCTGCCCACACTTAGTTCCTAAACGAACGTTAGTTCGTAAGTAGGATTAAGGGAGAGTGGTTTTCGTCATAGAGAATTAACTGGAGGGAAGTCAGATGGATGTGGCGGTTGATGGTAATGGCAAGAGAATGGAGACGGACTACGGCAAGCGCTGGACTCAGGATTACCCTGAGTTGGGAACGGACCCGGTTCCGGTCGCGTCCCGTTTGACACAAGAGTATTTTGATCGCGAGCGCGACACCATCTTTAGCAAATCCTGGCTCAATGTGGGCCGGGAGGAACAAATTGCCGAAACGGGCGACTTTTTCGTTCAGGATATTGCGGTCTGCAAGGCTTCGGTTCTGCTGGTCCGCGGCAAGGACGGCGAAATCCGGGGTTTCCACAATGTCTGCACCCATCGCGCCAGCAAACTCGTCTGGGGCGGCAGTGGGTGCAAGCGCACCTTCACCTGTAAATTCCACGGCTGGACATTCGACGAATCCGGGCAACTTGTTGGCGTGCCGGACGAGGATGGGTTTTACTGCCTCGATAAAAGCGAGAACGGATTGGTTCGCGTGGCAACAGAGGTCTGGAACGGTTTCATCTTCGTCAATCTGGATCCGAACCCCAAGGAAAGCCTACAGGAGTATTTAGGCGAGTGGGGCGAGAGGCTTGCCGACTATCCCTTCCAGGGGCGGACGACATGTTACGCCTATCAAGGCGAGATAAATGCGAACTGGAAGCTGTGCGTTTCGGCTTTCAACGAGGGGTATCACGTCCCGTTCGTGCATCCGATGTCGGCTCCTGAAACTTTCCGGTCCAAAAAGAACCTCTTCTGCCGGCCGATATGGGTCAAGCTCTACCCGCGACATCAAACATATTCATTTTACGCCAATCCAGACTCGAAGATGACTGCGCTAGAAGCTCTATCAGCTAAATATGGTCCGATCGTCTCGTCGGGGCCGCTCGGATGCCCCCCGGGTGCAAACCCCGCAGGGGACCCTGATTGGGCACTGGACGCCAACGTGGTGTTCCCAAATTTCTTCGTGGACGTAGCCAATGATTGGTACTTCACATACAATTTCTGGCCGATTGCCCCCGATCGGACATTCTATCAAGTTAAATCCTACTTCGTTCCGCCGAAGACAGCGAGCGAGCGATTTGCCCATGAGTATGGTCGCGTCCTGCTCCGTGATGTTCTGCTCGAAGACGTCGAAACGATCGAGCATACCCAACTCGGCCTCGCGTCCGGAGTGCGCAGTCATTACATCCTGCAGGACAGTGAGATATTGATTCGCCATCATCTGAAAACCGTCGAGAATCATGTTGAAAATCGCGTTTGATTCGCGCCAAAGGAACGGCATATGACCGGACAAAAATTGCCCAAATCATTTTCTGAACTTGCGCCCTTCGTTGCTCAAGGCTGGGCGCTGGCAACCGAGCGGGAGAGGGTTGCGAAGCGTTGTTCCAGCACTATGGAAGAGTTGACGGAATTTTACGACGCTGTTTTGCCCAAGGTTGACGAGATCATGACCTACCTTGACGCCTTGCCGCTAAACGATTTGCCGGAAGATGCGCAGAGGTTGCTGGATTTAACGTTTTCCCTGGCCGAAGCCTCGATGTCGGTTGAACGCTATCAGCAGCCTGGGGTGGTAGACGGATTTGACCCCGAAAGATTCCTCCCATTTTCACCGTTCGGACAAGTGCCCTGACCAGTAACCGACTGAAGCGGGAGAGATAGGAGACATTTTGGTGTTCAAATCATTCGACCCGATCGAGATACACGACCCGCTCAGCAACCTCTATCACCACGGCTTGGAAATACCGGCGGGCGCCCGACTGCTGTTTGTATCGGGCCAAGTCGGGATGGCAAAGGACGGCAGTAAACGGGACGGGATCGAGGCGCAATCGGAGCAGTTGTGGACCAACATCACGGCAATATTGCGGGACGCCGGCATGACCGTGGAAAATATAGTCAAGATCAACACCTACATTGATGGCGTTGATAATTTCCTCACTTTTATCGATGTCCGCAAACGTTTTCTTGGCGGACATCGGCCAGCGTCCATTGGCGTTTCGATTGCCGGACTCTGGGACGGATATCTGGTCGAGGTAGATCTCATTGCGGCGGCCGTTTGAAACGACTTCATTTCGGATTTCGATCGGAATAAAAATGCAATCGATCGCAATCCTACACGGTCGCTCTCCTGTATGGATGGCCATGCTGTTTGATCGTTTTCTTGGCCGAAACCTCAACGCCAGCGGAACGCAGCCAAAAGTCTGCGGTAATAGATGTGTTCAACCCCGAGGGTTTCTCCCTCAATTGCCGCTCAGACAAATGTCCTAGCAAGTAACCAATATAAACAGAAGCGATAGGAGACACAGTAATGTTCAAAGCAATTGATCCGGACGATATTCACGAACCCATTAGCGAGATTTATCATCACGGCTTGGAAATACCGGCGGGCGCCCGACTGCTATTTGTGTCGGGCCAGGTCGGAATGGCAAAGGACGGCAGCAAACGGGATGGGATTGAGGCGCAATCTGAGCAGTTGTGGACCAACATCACGGCGATATTACATGACGCCGGTATGACTGTGGAAAACATCGTCAAGATCAACACTTACATCGTTGGGATGGAAAATTTTCCGGCATTTTCCGAAGTCCGCAAACGCTTCCTAAACGGACATCGACCGGCAGCGCTTGGCGTTTCGGTCGCCGGGCTCTGGGATGGGTATCTGGTTGAGATGGACCTCATCGCGGCGGCTGTTTAATAGGTAACTTCTTTGTATATTTTTATTCGGAAAACTACGGCTTACAGGATGTCGGTGGGACCTTCACGGGCGTGAAGGTGGTTTTTTCGGCATCATGGGAGCGATCAATTACGCCGAGTTTTAGAACAATCCCGGGTGAAAATTATCCCGCGAGGATGCCACCGAAATTTTTGGAAATTGGAATTTAGGCTCGTTGGGGGCGTCATGAAATTTGATCATATGGGCATTGCGGTGCGTGACCTCGAAGAAGCCGGAGCGCGGCTTGAGAAACTAGGTATGAAATGCGTCGAGGACGGGGTCGTGGGGCCGGAGCCGGATCAAGGATATCCCGGATTGAACGCGCGATGGGCCTTTTACGGGGATAATGAAAGCCGTCCGGCCATGCTGCTTCTTCAGCCGCTGAGCGAGGAAGGGCCCATCCATGAATTTATCCTGAAGAAAGGCGAAGGAGTGCAGCACATCGCTTTTGCAGTGGACGATGTAGCCACCACATCTGAGGCACTGTCGGCGCTCGGAGTCAGTTTTGGCCGTGCTGAACCTTTTGTGGATCCGTTTGACAACAAAGCCCATTTTTTGTCGGCGGTCGATAGTCCAGGCGTTTTGGTCGAGCTCACCGAATGGAAGGAAGAATGGGTGCCTGCCGAGGAAGACGATAAATGAAACCCTGCTTGTGGCTCGATGAGGCGCTCGCCGAAGACACGGACGGTGCGGTCCATACTTCACCCGACAATGTGCTCGAAGGCATTACCCGCCGTACCGTCTTCGAGCTTTGCGAGGACTTGCAACTCGAGGTTCGGCAGCAGTATTTTTCGGCTGACGACTTAAGAAATGCGGAAGAAGTATTCATTTCATCGACCGCTGGCGGCATCTTCCCAATCGTCAAGATCGACGGGCAGGATATCGGTAATGGTCATCCGGGATCTCGAACCGTGCAGATCGGTAATCTGTACTGGAAGAAAAAAACCGGTGGGTGGCACGGTACGCCAGTCGATTACGGCGACGGTTGAATTGGGCGGTGTCCTGACGGGGAGGCGTAACAGTGAATTTCGAGCGGCTGTTTTCACCGTTCTCCATACGCGGTATCGAGTTTCGTAATCGGATTTTTTCGTCCGGACACCAGACGTTGCTTGCCGAGGGTGCTTTGCCGACGGAAGCAATGGTGGCATATCACGAAGCGCGCGCCCGCGGCGGCGCCGGTCTTATTGTCACCGAGGCGACCGCTGTTCACGAAACGGCGTACTTCAATGCGGCTCTGCCGACCGGATACCTGGACGCGTGTATCCCGGGCTTCCGTAACATCGCGCGCGCGGTTCACAAGCACGATTGCCGCATTATCGGTCAACTGTTTCATCCGGGCTCGGAGGTGTCGGGCATCCAGGAGGACGGCAGCCGTCCCGTGGCCTGGGGGCCGTCGACGCGGCATCAGGAACGCTATTTGGTCAATGTTCGGCCCATGCCCCGGGCGCTCATCGAAGAGGTTATCGAAGGTTATGCGGCCACAGCGGCGCGCCTGATCGAGGCCGAATTCGATGGGGTCGAGGTGTTGGCGAGCCACGGTTACCTGCCGGCCCAGTTTCTCAATCCTCGCACCAACCAGCGGGACGACAGCTACGGCGGCCCGCTTGAAAACCGGCTGCGCTTTCTCACTGAAATCCATGACGCTGTGCGCCGAAAAGTGGGCGAGGACAAGATCGTTGGACTGCGCGTGTCCGCGGACGAGAAGACGCACTCCGGGCTCGCGGAAGAAGAAGTTATCGACGCTATGGAAGCGCTCGACCAGGCGGAACGGTTCGACTACTTCAACGTCACTCTCGGCTCGTCGAACACCACCGGTGGCGCTGCCCACATCGTGCCGGGGATGGCGGTTGAGACCGGCTACGTTGCGCCCTTTGCAGCGACGCTGAAACAAAGAACCAGCCGCGCGATCATGGTCGTCGGGCGTATAAATCAGCCGCAGGAGGGCGAGAAAATCCTGGCCGCGGATCAGGCCGACATGATCGGCATGACGCGGGCGCAAATTTGCGATCCGGAAATCGCCAACAAATCACGCGGCGGCCGGCTGGAGGACATTCGCGCCTGCATCGCGTGCAATCAAGCGTGCATCGGACACTACGCGGTAGAGGCGCCGATCTCCTGCATTCAGCATCCGGAAACCGGGCGCGAGCTTGAGTACGGAAAGCGTGTTGCTGCCGCATCTCCGCGCCGGGTAATGGTCGTGGGTGGTGGACCTGGCGGGATGAAGGCGGCCGCTGTTGCGGCCGAACGCGGGCATAACGTGACGCTTTACGAAAAAGCGCTGCGGTTGGGTGGGCAGGCTCTTCTGGCCCAGATGTTGCCCGGCCGCGAAGAATTCGGCGGCATCGTCACCAACCTTGAACGCGAAATGGAATTGGCCGGGGTTGATGTGCAGGTGGGGGCCGAGATCACGGCCGACCTGGTCCGGGCAGAAGGTCCTGACGTGGTTATTATCGCAACCGGTGCAACGTCTTTCATGCCGAAAATCGAAGGCCGCGACGATGCGCACGTGGTCGATGCCTGGCAAGTCATTAAGAACGAGGTTAATTGCGGCGGCCGTGTGGTCATCGCCGACTGGCGCGGCGATTGGATCGGTCTCGGCCTTGCGGAAAAACTGGTTCGCGAGGGACGTCACGTTCGCCTCTGCACCATCGCCAATGCCGCCGGCGTCAATGTTCAATATTATGTTCGCGATCCGTGGATCGGCGAACTGTCGCGGCTCGGGGTTGAGTTCACCCCTTACGCGCGGCTGTACGGTGCCGACGGAGACACCGTTTACTTTCAGCACGCGACCACGGACGAACCCCTTGAGTGCCCGGATACGGATACCCTGGTGGTGTCCTACGGGCATCAAAGCGTCACAGATTTATCCGACGGGCTTGCCGACTGGGACCGGGAGGTTCACAGCATCGGCGACGCCCTGTCGCCGCGCACGGCGGAGGAGGCGGTTCTTGACGGCCTCAAGGTCGGGTCCTCAATCTAGAAAACCTCAATCCTGTTTCGGGCGGTCAAATATCCCCCGATATTCCCCGATATCCGTTGACCGAACAGCGGTTCGGGTACAGAATGAAAAATGCGAGCGAACGTTTGTTCGTGAAAATTCGAGAGCCCTACAGGGGACTCACGCTGGGGAGCGGACTTAAGCAGTTCAGTATCGTATAGGCGTGCCGGGAAGCCGTTTGGCCCCGCGTTTGATCAGGCGCGGGTTCTTGATCAAAGGCGGGGTATTTGTGATCGGTTAATTTGAGACCAACTGGAAAAGGCGGTGCGGAAGATGAATAAGCAAGCGATCAAGGGCAAAACAGCTTCGCAAGGTCCGGCCGATATTTCCGTCGGTGCCTACGGAGACATTGATCCCATCACCTTCTCGGTCATCCTCAACAAGTTCAGCACCATCGCGAAGGAGATGACGCTGACGTTGGAGTACACCGCCTGGACGTCGATCCTAGCGCTCGCCCGGGATTTCTCGTGTGCGATCTACGACAAGCAGGGGCGGCAGGTCTGCATGATGGATGCGCTGCCCATTCACACCAATTCGCTGCACGTCGTATTGAAGGAAATCGCCGATGCATTTGGCGACGACATTTACGAAGGCGATGTGATCGCGTGCAACGATCCCTATAGCGGCAACACCCACGTCGGTGACTTTGTCACCGCATGCCCGGTTTTTTACAAAGGTGAGCACCTATTCTGGAGCGTTACCAAAGGTCACCAGCTCGATTGCGGGGCTTACATTCCAACCAGCACGGCAGCGACCGCCAAGGATGTCTATCAAGAGGGCCTGACCATCCCGCCGTTGAAATTTTACGAGAAGGGTAAGCCGCGCGAGGACGTTATCCGCATGTATCTGGCTAACCTTCGGTGGAAGGACTGGCTTTATGGCGATCTGATGGCGCAACTCGGGTCGATCTGGACCGGGTCCCGGCGGCTCGTGGAAATGGTGGAGCAATATGGAATCGAAGAAATCGAGCGTTACATCGAAGCGATCTTCGATTATTCCGACCGGCGCATGGCCGAAGAAATCAGAAGCATGCCCAACGGAAAATACGTCGGTGAAACCTGGGTCGATAGCGACGGGCAGGGCAATACCAACCTCTACATCAAAGCCACCGTCACCATCGAAGACGAAAATATTCACGTCGATTACAGCGGCAGCGCGGATCAGGTCCCGGGCGCGACCAACGCATCCTACGGGGTGATGCAGGCGGCGGCCGGAATTCCCATATTGTGCTGCATCGACCCGACCATTCCCCATAATGAGGGGTGTCTCCGGCACATCACAGCGAGCGCTCCGAAGGGGTCTATTTGCAACGCTAAACACCCGGCTTCGACCGCCATAGCGACCATCGTGCCGGGCGATCCCATGCAGGACGCGGTCTGGAAGGCGCTGGCCCAGGCGATCCCAGAGCGTGCCGCCGCCGGATACGGCAGAATTCAGTGCGTCCCGTTTTTCTCAGGCGTGGATCGCCGGGACGGCGGCGAGCGCGAGTGGGGCTGCATGTTTTTTAACGGCGGCAGCGGCGGCGCGGCCTCGCCTTCGGCCGATGGCTGGCCGTTGATCCTGACTGAGGCCGGGATGGGCGGCCTGAAAGTCCCGAGCGTGGAGATGAGCGAGCTGCTTTACCCCCTGATGGTGGAGCGGGTCGAGATCGAACCGGACTCCATGGGGTGCGGAAAACATGCCGGCGGACCTGGCGTCGGAATATCGGTGCGTCCCGTGGGGTCGCCGATGGAGTGTCATCTGTTTGGCGACGGTGCGGCCAACCCGCCCCATGGCGTGGTCGGGGGTACACCGGGACTTGGCGGCGGAACCTACAAGGAAAACCGGACCTCGGGCAAGCGAACCTATTGCTCAGCCAAGGGGCATCTGGAAATCGGAGAGGACGAAGCTTGGGTCGGCGTTTCGACCGGCGGTGGCGGACACAGCGACCCACTGGAGCGTGAGTCGGACGTGGTTCAAGACGATGTGCGGCAAGGCTTTATCTCCGCGAAAACGGCGCGCGAGGTCTACGGTGTCGCGCTGTGCAAAAAGACCTTGGCAATCGACGCGAAGGAGACCGAGAAATTGCGATCAGAACTAATTTCCGGGCGGCCCGCCCTTGAGGTGGTAACGCCTACCAAACCCGCTACCGCCCAGTGGCTCGATTCTCACATGCGCCAGGGGGACGACTACCTCCTGGACCCACAGTAAGGGCCGAACATGCGGTATGCCATCGGTATTGATATTGGAGGGACCTTCACCGACTTTTCCTTGGTCGATGAAAGTGGTCAAACGACCCTGTGGAAGGAAGCCTCTACGCCCCGCGATCCCACTCAGGCGATCAAAAAGGGTCTCGCGGATTTGGCCGAAGCAAAAGGTCTTTCTTTGCAAGATCTGCTTGGTCAAATAGCTCTCTTTGTTCACGGCTCAACGATCGCGACCAATGCGATTATCCAACGCAACGGGCCAAAAACAGCTTTAGTCTGCACCGAGGGTTTTCGGGACGTCATCTATTTCCGGGACGGATTTAAACCTGACCGTTACAATATTCACCTATCCCCTCCCGTCGACTTTATCCCGCGTGATTTACGTATCCCTGTAACCGAGCGGATCGATTGCCGGGGCGACGTGGTTATACCTTTTGACGAGGGTTCCGCCGCCCGCGCAATCGATCAACTTAAAGAACACGAGGTCGAATCCATCGCCGTCGCTTTTCTGTGGTCGATCATGAACCCCACGCACGAGCAACGGTTCAAGGAGATGGTCGAACAGAAATTGCCAGGCGTTCCCGTTGTCATCAGCTCGGATGTGCTGCCCATGATCCGGGAGTGGGAGCGCACCTGCTGCACCATGTTGAGCGCCTACATTCTGCCAAAAATTGCGGACTACATGGTTGAACTGGAGAAGTTCCTGCGTGAGAACGGTCTCGAGCATCCCCTTCTTGTTATGCAGCTTAACGGGGGCTCATCGACGGTTGCGAATGTTCTGAAAAAACCCATCTACGCCCTTGGGTCGGGCCCATCCGCAGCACCAATGGCGGGCCTCCACTGTGCCGAGCGCGAAGGCATGAGAGACATTATTACCGTTGATATGGGCGGGACCAGCTTCGACGTTTGTATGGTGACAGACGGCGAAGCTACGCTGACCACGGAGTTGCGGGTTGAAGATGTTCCCGTGGGCGTGGCCGCGGTTGATACCCATTCGATCGGCGCCGGTGGTGGCAGTATCGCCTGGATCGACAAAGGGGGAGCGCTACAAGTTGGGCCCCAAAGCGCCGGGGCTGAACCTGGTCCGGCCTGTTATGATCAGGGGGGCGACCAACCCACGGTGACCGACGCCAATGTGGTGCTGGGATATATCAACCCGGACTATTTCCTGGGCGGCCGGCGCGAGATCGATCCCGATCTGTCGCGGCAGGTAATCGATGATAAAGTGGCAAAACCCCTTGGCCTGAGCGTGCCCGAGGCGGCGGTGGGTATCTACCGGCTGGTCAACAGCAACATGGTAGATGCGATCCGCGTGGTCTCGATCGAAAAAGGGATTGATCCCCGAAGCTATGCCCTGGTGATAGG
>JAPYRS010000184.1 GCA_029936875.1 Alphaproteobacteria bacterium
GTACATCACCGGAAGTGCGCGGGAAAATACACCCTCGGTTTCCTCCGGTGCGGCGATTACTTCAATTGGAATATTTGACTGATGGCGCGCCGGGTAATCTGAATCCGCAATCAAGAAGAACGGTGGAAGAAGTTCCTGCTGACGTTGTTCCCAGGCTTTCGCCACCACCTCAACGCCAATGCCCGCCGGGTCGCCCATGGTGATGCCAAGGACGCGGGGCGCATCAGGGCTGGATCCAGTCATCGCAATTCAATGATCGCGTCGCGGCGAAGGTCCCGTAGATAGCGCCGCGCCAGCATCGAAAGGCGGGTCTGACCAATGTTGTTTTCGACTTGCTTGCGGTCTGGCGTCTCAATCTCGGGTACGATCCGCTCGCACACCATGAAAACATGAACGCCCTGGCCCGAACGAACGGGATCACTCACTTCGCCTTCGCGGAGCGGCAGGATGGCCTCGCGAAAATTGGCCGGCATGTCGCCAAGCCGAACCATGCCCATGTCGCCGGATTCGATGGTCCCCATTTCCTTGGCAAGCGCGTCAAAATCGCTGCATCCATCGACGGCTTGAATGACGGTCCGCGCGAGATCGAATTGGCTCTCGGATTCGGCGGCGGTCGCGTCTTCGGCAAGTTCGATAAAGATCTGCTTCAAGCTGACCTGAATATCAGAATCGCTCGGTTTTGAGACTTCCTTCTTGTCGCGCAGCAGAAGAACGTAAAATCCGTCCGGCGTCTCGATTGGCGCTGAAATTCCGCCGACGCTTAATTGCGCGAGGACTGTATTGAGTTCGGCAGCAAGCTCGCCGTGGCGAACCCAACCGACATGGCCGCCAATTGTTGCGGAGATACCTTCTGATACCTGCCGTGCCAACGCCTCGAATGGCGTGCCGCCTTGAAGCTGTTGGACGTAGTCCGCCATATCGCGCGCCGCGGTGTCGCGTTGGTCGGGTAAGTCAAACCCCAGAAAAATTTCACTGATCAGATATTCGGTAAGACCGTCAGCTGATTTCATGCGCTCCAGCACTTCGTCAATTTCGTTCTGGCCGACAAAAACGGTTGGTCGTAGCCGCCGTGCGATGACGCGGCTCCAAAGCATCTGCGACCGCACCTGGTTCTCAAGTGTCGTCAAGTTTGCACCGGCGTTACCGAGGACCTCCGCCAATCCCCCGACCGGGAGGTTGTTCTGCTCTTCAATGCGCTTGATCGCCTGTTGAATCTCCTGGTCCAAAACCCGAATGCTGAGGCGCCCGGCTTCCTGTATTTGCAGCGCCTCATCGATCAGCGTTTCCAGAACTTGCGCGCGCAGGCGTTGGATCTGCTGCTGGGTTACCTGACCGGGTGAGGTCGAGAGCACGAGGCGCATCCGTTGCTCGACATCGTAATCCGAAATCACGTCATCATTTACGGTCGCAACGATACCCAGCACGGCCTGGGCGCCGGCGTCGGTGAAAAGGCCGAATCCGATCACCACCACAAAGAGCCCGGTCCAAATCCATCGGACATTTTGGCGCAAACTGAACATCATCCCATTACACTTGATCTCAGAGGTCTAGTCGGCCCTAAAAACATTCCCGGAAGTGGCCCCATTTTAGCGGTGCCGGAGCCGGGTTCAACGATGCTTTCGCATCGCCGGATTTCGCAATTCTAGCCGAGATGTTTGAACCGGACGCGGAAGCTGATGGAAGTCGAGGGCCGCACGTCCCGGTCGCGAGTGAAATCCCGATTAAAGTCGACACTGGCATTAAAGCACTCGTCTTCGTAGATCAAACCAATGCCCGAATTAAGGGTGCCACCATCTTCGCCTAGGTCCCGCCGTGTCCGCGCCGTCGCCCTCCAGAACTCCGACAGGCGCAGGTGGCCGGTGAGATTGATTTCTTCACGGCCGGTAATTTCGTCGTTGGTTAGTTCGCGGCTAAGGCGGACGTATGTGAGGTTGACCCCGGCATCTGCGTCCCCTGCGGCTATATCGATTTCGTTACGGCGTAAGGCAAAAGTCTCGCGGTCGAGGCGAAAGCGGTTGTAAAAACTAAATACTGGTGACGGTGAAATGTCGATACGGCCGACAAAATCGGATCGGGTTCCTTCAACGCCGGTTCTGTCGGCGAACGTGTCATCCTTGCGCACGCGCAGCGTCTGCCCGACAAGGGCCGTTATCGACTGTCCGTTACGTCCATAGAGGCCATACCGGACGCCGTAATTTACGCGTGGCCCCCCTTCGATTCGATCAAGTCCGGGGAACCGATCTGCGGCAAACACGTTGGTGTCATCGAATTCAAAGTTCTGGCTATCTTCATTCGGTATTTCGTTCGGGTTGCCGCCATAAGGGCTGACAATCACATTGACCAAGGGCTCGACGACCTGGCTCGATCCAACCTCTTGGCGGATCAGGGGCCAACGCCAATCGGCGCTTACCTGTGGCACGAGACGTCCGGTCAGGCCGTTTCGATTGGCAAAGTTCGAGCCACGCGGGTCGGGTACATCATTGACGAGATAACCGTCGGCGCGGAACTCAGCCGTCAAAGTCAGGATATCGCCGGCCGGGCCAACCCGCGGCAGCTGCCACACCGGATGTGTCGAGAGGCGCCAGCTATCGGTGCCGTCATTGCGTGTGAGCGCCAGAAAATTGGCGTCAAATCTCAACACGTCGCCAAACCGGCCTGGTTGGCTTACGTAATTGTAATCGACCTGGGGCAGGATCAGCGGTGTTTCACCGGGATCGTCATTCTCGCGCAGCCCCTGGAATGAATAGGCGTTTACCGATGCGTAACTGCGACCGGAAAAGCCCTCGATGAAAGCGTTGGAGGTGAGATTGTCGGCGCTACTGAATTTGTAGCGTTTCAGATAGGTGTCGTCGGTGACCCGCGCCCCGGAAAATCCCCACGCCCAGTTCTCATCGATTATGAAGCGGCCGCGGCCTTCGATATGAGCGCGCGTGAGCGTGCGGCCCGTCTCAATGTTGTCCGAATTTCGTTGGTCGGCACGGGTAAAGCTGCCGTTAAAACTGAAATCACCGGTGTCCGTTCGCTCGCGGAATTCACCTGCGGCAACGGGGCCTTCTTTGGTTGTGAAGAGAGGCGCGAATGTGAAATCCCGGTGCGGCGCAATATTAAAAAAGTAGGGAATTTCAATCGTTGTCCCCAATTGGGTTGTTCGTCCATAGGTCGGTACCAGAAATCCTGATTTCCGAATTACCGTCGGGTCGGGATGGGTGAAGTAGGGGGTGAACGCAATCGGGATTCCAAAAAACTCGAGCCGCGCATTGGTATATTCGATTCGCTGCTTCTGCTGGTCGTGAACCACGCGCGTCGCCCGGATACGCCACAAGGGGGCTTTGTCCGGTTCATCCGTACAGACCTTGCAGGGCGAATAGACAGCGCGCGTCATTTCCGTCCGGTTGCCATCGGTTCGTACTGCACTCACGGCGGCGAACCGGGATTCATCTGCAAGAAGCGCCTGGAAGCCGCGAATAAATCCGTTCTTGAGTTGATCCGATAGTTCGAGGCTATCAGCAAACAGCACCGATCCGTCTTTTTCGAGCAGACTGACATTGCCCTCGGCGACAACGGTGTCGGTTGGTTCGTCGTAAGTCAGACGATCCGCAAGCAGGACGCGTGAGCCCGCGGTAATTTCGACGTTGCCGTTTGCGGTAACGAGTTTTCGTTCGCGGTCGTAGGCGATGTTATCGGCAGTCAGAAGAACCGCCCCGGACGCCGGGGAGATCTGGGC
>JAPYRS010000033.1 GCA_029936875.1 Alphaproteobacteria bacterium
GCGGGCTACCTTTACCTTGTTGGTCGCTCAAAAGACGTAATCATTCGGGGCGGCGTCAATATTTACCCGGCCGAAATTGAGCAGGTGCTGCTAAGCCATGAACAGGTGCGGGAAGCTGCGGTGGTCGCCTGGCCGTCCAAATCGAAGGGCGAAGAGGTCGCGGCCTTTGTTGTGGTTGAATCGGCGGTCGCGGAGGAGGGCCTAAAGGCCCATTGCGCCGAAACGCTCGCCCGATACAAGGTGCCGCGCGAAATCTTCTTTGTTGATGAAATGCCCCGCAATGCCATGGGCAAGATTACCAAACCGGCGCTTAGCAAGACCTTGCCGGCGCTTACCACCTAAAGGCGGCGGCCCATAATCTGATTGACTTCGGATCGGGGTTCGGGCAATTTCCGGCCGCGATGAATATGCAAATTTCGACCATACAAATTTCGATTAGGCGACTTACGACCCCGGTGCCGGTAATCGGCCCGGTCTCGGACCTCGCTCGCCTATCTTTTCTCCCGGAGTTTGCATGTCATGTCGTCGTTTCCCACTGAAGCCATATTCGCCCGATTTTCCGCTAAGGCCTTCGCAGAGCCCGGTGTTTTCGCGCGCGTGATCGAGATATTCGCGAAACGGAATATTGTTCCCGGTCGCATCTCAAGCGAACGCCGCGGCGACTGGTTATTCATTGAAATCGAGGCGAGCGAATTAAGCCAAGCGGCCGCCGAACGGATCGCGGCTTCAATCGGTGTCGAGTCGGTCGAGGTTTCAAACTTGGACCTTAGAAAAACGGCTTAAGCCTGCCTCACGATCCGAGCAGGAAGTCCCGGTAGATTTCGACCGTCGCCTCGATCCCTTCTTTTGTTGTCAGGTCCTTGGTCTTGCCGAGGACCGAACCGGGAATAAGGCCCGCCGCCTCTTCGGTGTAGACGGCCAACATGTCGCTTTCGCCGGTCGAAATCATCGTTGGCACCTCGATCAACGGCAGGCGGGATCGTTTCTCGTAGCCAAGGGCAGCACGGTAGCTGTGGTGATAGGTCTTGATCGATTTCAATACATCGAGAACCTGCTCATGAAGGGTATCGGGGTCGGGCAGGCCGACATGCCGAACTCGCCCGGCCTCCCGTCGCCACCACGGCCAAAACAAATGGCCGTCGCGAACAAAGTGCCACGCCCATGACAATTGCGTGCCCATGGTGTCCGGTTTGATTTCGGGTGCGTGGTTCGCCAGCATCGCCACTTGCTCGTCTTTGGGATAAAGGCCAACACCGTCGAGGACCATGCGCTTGATCCGCTCCGGCGCTGCAATTGCCGCTTCCACCGAAATATTGGCGCCGGTGTGGGAGCCCCACAGATAAAACGAATCGAGCCCAAGCGCCGTAAGGGCGCGCAGCAATCCGTCGGCCAAATAGGGGATCGTGACATTGTCAGCGGTGGCCGGTGACGAATCGGCGTTGCCCAGCGTGTCCGGTGCAATAATCCGAAAATGATTCTGCATGAGTTTCATCAAGGGGATCAGCGCGCGCGACCCGCCGGGCGATCCATGCACCATCACCAGCACGGGAAGCGATTTGTCGCCGCAATAGCGGTAATGAATTTGTCCCTCATCGACATCGATAAATCCGCGCCGGATTATGCGATCAGACATAAATGGTTTCCCCCTACCACTGAAGTATTTCACGGCCGAGCAATCGCCCGAACCCTAGACACGGCGTCACACTCATGCCGCCAACAAATGATTGTCCCGAAAGCGTCGCGCCGCCAATAGCTTCGCCCGCCGCATAGAGGCCGGAAATTGGCGCGCCGGCCTTGTCGGTCACTTCAAGCCGCGTATTAACGGTGAGACCGCCGGGCGATTTCAAAACAATGCCGTGCGCCTTGACGCCGTAAAACGGCGCCGTCGCAATATTGGTCGGCATATGGCTTCGGCCCAGCGGATCAGTGCCGGACACGACCGCTTCGTTATATGTCGACACCGTTGCCGAAAGTGTCGATGCATCAAGGGCACATTTACCGGCCAGCAATTCGATTGACGGCGCGGTCTGAAACGACGGATGGGATTCAAATGCTTTGGCGATGTCGTCTGCATTCCATCCCGTATCTTCGGTTAGCCAGCCACCAATAAACGGCTCGGAATTCGCCCGCGCGTTGTCGTCGTAAATGATCCAGAAGGTCATTTCCGGTTGCGCCATTAGGGCATGCTCGCGCGCGTCGACACTCGGGTGATCTTCGGCAACAAACCGCTCGCCCTTAAGATTGACGTAAATCTCCCAAGGCAGGCGGTTTTGCGGCGTGAGGTTGGGAAGATCGTTGAAGTCGACCCGGCCCGGCTCTCCCTGAATTTCGATGCCGCCAAAAGTGGGCAGGAACTTGTCGCCGTTGCGGACAACGCCGCCAGCTTTCTGGCCGAGTAATATTCCGGTGCCGGTCGAGGACTCCCGCGCTGTTGAAAAAAGCGGGACACCCGACGTCCACTCGGCAAACAATTCGGCGTTTGAGGCATAACCGCCGGTCGTCAGGACGACATTTGGGCCGGATAGCGTCTGGTCGCCGTCCCGTCCTCGCACGGTCAGTCCGGTAATTTTGCCGCTTTCATCTTGCAAAATGCCGGTCATTTCAGTGCTTAGCATAAGGTCGACGTTGCCCGATTCGATGGCTGCGTCGAGCAGCGGTCGCACCACTTTCAAAATGGAGCGACCGCCGTCAATACCCCAGCAGGTGCGGGCGACACTATAGGCTTCGTGTCCGTAAAAGATCATCGGGCAATCGGGATCGAATTCGAAATCGAGGTCGGTCAGCCAGTCCAGAGTATCGGCGGCAATATTGACGGCGAGCCGCACAAGTTCTGGGTCGGACGTGTTCTTGCTAATCCGCATCGCGTCTTCAAAGTGCGAATCGGGCGTGTCCACAATGCCTTTTGACGCTTGAAGTTTGCTGCCCGCGGCGCTCATTTGCCCGGCGGTGAGATGCAGCGTGCCGCCGACTTCGCCGGTTTTTTCAACCAGCGCGACATTGGCGCCCCGTTCCGCAGCGGTGATCGCTGTCGGTAGCCCGGCCGTGCCGGCGCCGACGACAATGACGTCATATGTGTCGGGTTTCACCGCTTCTCCCTAAACTCGGTCACTTGGTTTTGTTGGGGCCAAATTGCGGGGCGGAGCCGGGCCTGTCAACCGCGGCACGGGGACGCAGATGAGGGTGTTTCTCCAGTTCGTGATTGCGGCGTCTCATCCATGTGTCTACACAAGAATATTGGATGGAAGAGGGGCGAGAAATGTTGATCAACCTGGATCGGACGCGGAATGTTCTCAAAGAGGAAAATCTCGACGCCGTTCTTTTGGTGACACCCATAAATGTTATCTACGCGAGCGATAGCGCGACCGAGTTCATGCTCGGCCGTTTCGAGGATTTCACCACCGCCGTTCTCATCGCCGCCGATCCGGAAGTTCCGACAGCCTTGATCGTTCCGGAATTTGACCTGCCGTATTTGATGGAGCGTCCATCGTGGATCGAGGACATCTGCGTTTACGGTAACCCGTGGAGCTCGGTTGGGATATTCATGGGGCAAACCCTCGAAGATCACCTTGATACGGAACTTCGGATCAAACTGAAGGCAATTCGGGCGAAAACGCACACCAAACAAAAGGCGAATATCCAGGAGGCCGTGCTCAAGGCGCTCAATAATCGCGGGCTGAAAACGGCGCGGCTTGGGTGCGACGACCTCCGGTTTGCAAAACAGATGGAAGATCTTGGGGCCACCGGCAATTCTGGGTTCACTGATGTGCTGCAACCGATGCGCCGTATTCGCATGGTCAAAACCGAATCTGAAATCGGGATTCTGACCGAAGGCGCAAAAATAAATTCAGATGCGCTCAACAAAGTAATTGCCGCCGGTCATGCCGGTATTAACGAAGGCGACCTTACCGCCGTTTACCGCCGCGAACTGACTGAGAACAATGCGCGCTACCTCGGCGAGCGCGGCATGATGTTTGGTGCGGGTGATGCGTCCACCTTCAGCCTGCCGGCGACTGATGATCGCGCATTAACGATGGGATCTGCGGTGGTCTTGGATTGCCTTGGCACATATCAAAGTTATCACATGGACCTTGCCCGTACCGCCGTGGTCGGCGCGCCGACCAAAGATCAAATCCAACGATACGAGGCGACGCGTCTCGCACTTGAAGAAGTTGAAGCGGGGATGAAGCCCGGCGTTCACACCCAGCACCTGCGCGAACTGGTAGGCGACACCATCGAGAAATGCGGATTGCAGCGGGAGCTGGTATCCGTCACCACGCACGGCCTCGGGCTGGAAGTATTTGAGTTTCCCAACACCGACGGACTACCGAACGGCTTCGTGCTGGAACGGGACATGATCGTCAACACGGAAGTTTTTTACCGCGATCCCGGTCTTGGCGCATTCCATTTGGAAGATTCAGTGCGTGTAACGGAAAACGGGTGCAGTTTCCTGCACCCGATGACGCGCGATCTCGTCGTCTTTACCTGATCCTATTTCTGGCCGCCGAAGATCCACCAGGTGCCGTCGTCGTTCGATGTTGGGACGAACTGATCGAACGTCTGGTCCTTTTTGAACCCGGCATTCGTGATCGGTTCAATCACGTCCATGTCGTGTAATTTTCCCCAGAACGGTTCGTTGTTGTAATGCGTGCTCCAATCCCGGTACCAGGAATTATAGAGATCCATTTTTGCGTTCCGGAGCGGCACCTCAAGGTGGGCCATGATTCCGCCCGGCTTCAGGATGCGGTGGCTTTCCTTCATGATATGGGGGAACGCCTTGTGTGAAACCTCGTGCAGCGTGATATTCGAAACAATCAGATCGAAACTATTGTCTTTGAAATCTGTGTGTTCGGCATTCTGTTGCGAGAAATGGACCACAATGCCTTCGGCTTCCATCCGCGGGTGGCCATAACGCAACATGCCGGCGCTGACATCGATGGCGTGAAACACCGCATTAGGGTATGCCTTTGCATAATCCGGAATGCTGCCGCCGACCGAGCAGCCGATGTCGAGAATCGAAGTGGGCGCGAATTCCGGATGGTTCTCGTTCAGGTAACGAATGACGGCGGATGGTGGGGTGCCGGACCCGCGTTGGCCCTGGCCCTTGCCGTAAAGCAACATGCCCTGCTCATACATCGCGCCGGCGCTGATATCGTTATCGTCAAGTTCGAGCCCGTAACCGCCCGGTTGCCCGTGGATATCCACCGCAGTGACGTAACGCGGCACCTCCATGTTCGGATCAGTGCGAAGCGATCCCTTTTTGGGTCCTTTAACCTTCGCGCGTGATTCCAAATTCGGCGCCATGCGATCAAATTTTGTTTCGCCCGACTGCCACATAAGCGTCTGGGCCGTGCTCCAGAGAGAACCCCACATCTGGAAATAGGGTTCCTGTTCCATCTGCCGCCGCATTTCGTGACGCGTCTCGGGCGCCCGGCCATTCTTGGCCTTGAAGGCCTTGGTCGCCTTTCCGTCGAAAACAGTTTTCAATCCCGGTGAGAGATCGAGATTAATATGCCATTTCAGGTTTAGGACAAAGGCGTCACGCGCCGATTCGTCGTGGTTTCCGACTAGCGTTAGTGTTTCCTGCGGTGCCATCGTTCCCTCCAGTGGGCTTGAGTGGTCTTGCCTTAGGCGGGTCCAGTATATATTGTCGCGCCGCCCCAAAAAAGGTCGATATGTGAAGATTTTGGGGCGTGAAATCCTAATAAATTCAATAAATCTAGTTAATCGGCGGAGAAAAAATGGCGGTGAAAGACCGTATTATTGTTGCTGGCGCAGGTCCCGTCGGTATGTTCGCGGCCCTGAAACTCGGCACCGCTGGTTTCGACGTTCTGGTGTTGGAAGCCAATGACGATCTCGCGCTTGATCTCCGTGCCTCAACCTTTCACCCGCCGACGCTCGATATGCTTGATGTTTATGGTGTCACCCAGGAATTAATTGACGACGGGCTGATCGCACCGAAGTGGCAATTTCGAGACCGTCTCACCAATAAGATCGCGGAATTCGATCTCGGCATTCTTTCTGACCTCACCAACAATCCCTATCGTCTGCAGTGTGAACAACACAAGATGACGCGGATTGTTAAGGGTCACCTCGACAAACTCGACAATGTTGAAGTGAAGTTTGGCGCCAAAGTGGTTTCCGGCGACCAGACCGAAGATGACGTCACCGTCGTTGCTGAAATTGACGGCGAGAATGTCTCCTTCGACGGTGCCTTTGTTGTCGCGGCTGACGGTGCCAACAGCACCTTGCGGATTAGCCACGGTATCGGCTTTGAGGGCATCACCTATCCGGAAATGTTCATTC
This sequence comes from Alphaproteobacteria bacterium, assembly GCA_029936875.1. Classification (GTDB taxonomy): domain Bacteria; phylum Pseudomonadota; class Alphaproteobacteria; order SHVP01; family SHVP01; genus JAPYRS01. The sequence continues at coordinate 6,304 of JAPYRS010000033.1, forward strand.
AGGCCTCGACGCCGTACGAATTTCGGGACGACATGCCGGACCTGTCGCCGATCAATTACATTTCGGATTCTGACGAATGGTTCGTCCTTCTTCGAGTGCCGAAATTATGGCGCGCGCTCTTCCCGACCCGGGAAGGCGAGGACGAGCAATACGCGATTTCCGATGAAGGTATTCAGAAACGCATGAACGGCGTGATCAAGCGGGACGTGCCATACGAGATCGAACATCGGACGCTCTACCGTGTTCATCAGCGTGTTGCCAGCGACTATCGGATCGGGCGCATTTGCCTTGCCGGCGATGCAGCCCATCTCAACAATCCTTTGGGTGGCATGGGCATGAACGGCGGCATCCACGACGCCTTTAACCTTTGCGAAAAACTGGAACAGATTCGGGACGGTGCCGATCACAGCATTCTCGACAGATATACGCGCCAGCGGAAGCCGATCGCTGTCGAATTTGTCCAGGCACAGGCAGAACGAAACCGCCAGCTGTTGCGCGAACGCGACCCGGAAGTCCGCATGGCGCGGTTCCTCGAATTGCAGGAGACGGCGAGGGATCCCGAGAAGGCGATGCCGTTCCTGTTGCGGTCTTCGATGATTGAAAGTCTGGAACGCTCCAACGCGATCGAGTAGAAGCCTTAATCGAAAAGCGCTCTCTTGCGAATTGCGCCTTGGCCTCGCGAGGCTTTTTAGGCGGGCGGGGTGGCTAGGTTTTTCGCGCGCCGAAAATAAACCATTTTCCCGGCCCATCGAGCTGCGGCTGATCGCGGATGACGATTTCCTCTGCCGCAAACCCGGCCCGGCGAAGCGCTTCACGCGCGTCCATCGTCGCGTACGCACGCCAGCATGGCTCGTCGTTGTTCCAGGTTTGCCAGTCACCCATAAATCGCTGAAAGGCTTCGTGACGCCAATTCTGGGCGGGAATATCCTGATGAAAAACATATCCGCCCGGTGACAGGAGCCGGTGGCACTCGGCCATGACCCGCTTCGACCCGCGCTTGGAGACTTCGTGAAACATATTGTGCGAAATGATCAGGTCGAAATGCCCGTCCGGGAATCCGGTTGCTTCCGCGTTCCGCTGCGAGAAGTGAACCGGATAGCCAAGTGATTCGGCGCGCGCATGGGCGTAACGCAACATTCCGGCGCCGACATCAATCGCGTGCACTTCGGCCGACGGGAACGCTTCTGCGTAAGGAACCGAGGCGGAACCCGCACTGCAACCCATATCGAGAATGCGTTTGGGGTTGAGCTTCGGCAGCGGGTCCCGCAGGTAGGCGATCAAGCAGCCGGCTTTGCTGTCTCGTTTGCCGATGGCGACACCGCGCGAATATAGATTGCCGCCACTTTCGTAGTAGGCGCCGGCCACCACATCCAAGTCATCGTCATTGAGTTCGTAACCGCCGACCTGGCCGTGAATGTCGATGTGGCCAATGTATTCGGGCAGTGCGACCGTCGGATCAAGCGTCAGCGAACCACCCGCTTTCCGGCGCGATCGAAGGATGGCGGCAAGTTTTTCGAGGCGCGGGCGCTCCCGTTCAATACTCTCGCCAACGGCTCGCCACATCTCGTCTTGTGCCGAACGGGCGAGCGAGCTCCACATTTTGTAGAACGGTTCCGGTGTCATCACGCTGGCGACATCGTCCGCTGTTTCAGCGGGGCGGCCGTGCGTCTTTTCAAACGCGGCTTCGCCGTGATCTTCGTAAAGCAACCGGTTTCCGCGCCCCAACGTGCGGATTGCGCCCTTTAGGCTGAGCACGAACATTTCCCGCGCCAATTCATCGTGCTGCGGCGTTGTCAGCATGCCGTGCGGCACTGTGCGGTCAGCGGTGCGAATTCGTTTTTGAGCGCCCATAAATTCTTCCGTTTACGGAGACATTGAGTCTATCGATGCCAAATTGTGACGTCATTGGCAAGCGATCAAAAGATTTCGGCCAGCGCGATGGTACCGGCTGCATTGACGCCAGCAGCGGCACAGAGCAGCTTGAGGGCGCCGGTTGGGTCACTCAAGTAACCGAGCGAATTTATGCGGATTGTGCCGCCCGGGCGGCTCTTCGCTCGTACAGCAATACGGCGACGGCAAGTGCGAGGCCCACAACCTTAACCAACGGTGCATTTTCGAACCCGCCAGCCGGCATCAGCAAACCGATCCCACCAACGATAAGCAGTGCGCGCGGCAGCAAGGGTAATGAGCGCGAGAAATACCCACCGACGCCGAGCGAAATCACCCAGACACCGATCGCTGCGGCGACCACCGAGATAAGGATCGATACGACGTCGCCCTGAAGCAACAGACCTGGATCAAACACGAACAGGAACGGCATGGCGAAGGCGGGCCAGCCGTATTGCACGGCCTTGGCCGCGACCAGCATCGGTCGGGCCCCGGCGATGTTGGCTGCCGTAAATGCGGCAATCGCTACCGGCGGCGTGATCATTGAAAGGAGGCCGTAATAAAGAACGAACAGATCGGCGGCGATGGGCGAGACACCAAGTTGGCGGAGCGGCGGCGCGGCGAGCGTCGCCACGATCAAATAGATTGCCGTCGTCGGCATGCCCATCCCGAGAATAATGCTGACCACTGCCGTTAACATGAGAAGGAGGATCAGGCTTCCCTGTCCCAACTGAACCAAAATGAAGGTCAGACCAAACGACAATCCGCTGATTTCGATCACGCCGATAATCAACCCGGCCATGGCCCCGATAATGATGATATCGATCGACACCCGACCAGCCCCGGTGATGCTGTCTGTAATCTGCTTGATCGATATTCGCTTGCCCTTGTAGCCAAAAATAAACGAGACTAGGATTATTGTCCCGGCGGCCCAGAGCGCAGCCGTGTCGGGGCGCTTGTTCATGACAAACAGGGCAAAGATCAGCACTGCAAAGGGCAGCGTGAAGTGCCAGCCTTCTTTCAGGACGGTCCAAAGCTTGCGAATTTGATCTTCTGGAATGGGCGGAATGTTTTTGCGCGCGGCTTCGACGTCGGCCTGAATAAAGACGGCGACGTAATAGAGGATCGCCGGCAAAAGTGCCGCAACGACAATTTCGGAATAGGCAATGTCGAGCCGCTCCGACATCAGGAATGCAGCGGCCCCCATGATCGGCGGCATCACCTGGCCGCCGGTGGACGCAACGGCTTCAAACGCCCCCGCAGAAGTGGCAGAATAGCCGCCGCGACGCATCAAGGGAATCGTCAGCACGCCAGTGGAGGCGACGTTCGAAACGGCACTGCCCGAAATTGATCCGAACAGGCCGGACGCAACGACTGCGATTTTTGCCGACCCACCGCGGGATCGCCCGGTGGTGGCGATTGCGAGTTCGGTAAACCATTCCGATCCGCCTGAATGCAACAGGAGCTGGCCAAAAAATATAAAAAGCACGACGACGCCGGTGATGATCACCAGCGGCAAGCCGAACATCGCATTGAGATCGGTGCCGAGATAGGAGAGGAGGCGCGGGAACGACTGCGCCCGTCCGTTTAATTGACCAGGGACGAGATCGGCAAACAAGCCGTAAAGCAGGAACGTCAAGACGATCACGACCAACCCAAGACCCGCCGTGCGCCGGAGCGCCTCGACGACTAATGGGATCAGGACAAGTCCGACCAGAAATGTTTCGGTCTTTCGAAAAAAGAATTCGCCAGAAAGCACCGGATAGCGCGCAGCGACATAGAGCCCGGCCGCCATACCGATGATCGCGAAGACAACGTCGTAAAATGGGATCGTATCGGTTTGTTTTTTGGTTGCCCGGCGGGTGAGGTAAACAGCCGCAATACCGAGGCCGAGCACAGCACCGAGAAACTGTTGCGTCAGTATCGTCAGGCCAAAATGAAACGGGATGTCGCCGGCGAGGCCGAGCGAAATCAACGTAATCGCAGACCCAAGATAAGGGCCAATGCGATCACCATATTTTCTGGAAATTCCGGAATTCAACACTTGCTGTGCTCAAAAAAAGACGCCCGGCACGATTGCACCGGGCGTCCGGTTAGATACGACGGATCAGGAACCCGGCCAGGCGCCGACTTCCTTGAAGAACTTGATCGCACCTGGGTGGTACGGCATGCCCTGATCTTTGGCCATGTTTGCCGACGAATGCGTGGCCCACATCGGGCTGAGCCCGTGCAATTCACCTTCGCTTTCGTACATTGCCTTGGTCACACGATAGACAACGTCGTCAGAAACATCCTTGCCCGCCCAAAGCATGTAGTCATACGCCATGACGGTCGTCGGTGTAATGATGCCCGTCGGGCCAACAGCGACTTCAGTCAGGAATGCCTTCGGCACGATACTGAACAGTTTGTTCGCCATCGCTGAATCCGTGGATAGCGGGATAAAGCGGACGCCACCAACAGCGACATCGGCCGCGTTAATAAATCCAGCACCGACAGCGCCGATGACAGCATCAATTTTGCCTTCTTTGAAAGCGTTGACGCCCGGCACCAATCCGGTCACCGGAACCTTTTTCACGTCATCATACGTCAAGCCACCGTTGGCGAGCATTCCAGAAAGGAAAAACTCGAACAGGGGTGCTGACGAATAACCCGACGGAAGGCGCTTGCCCTTGAGATCGGCAATCGAATGAATGTCGGAATCGTTCCGGACCATAATGCCGGCGCGGAAGATCATCATCGTCGCAACCATGCGGAGGTTGGCGTTGGGTTGCCCTTCAGACAGGCCGGTGCCGCTGTAGGCCATAAACGTCTGTGCAACATTGGCGATGCCAAATTCAAGCTCGCCCGCATTGACGATGGGAATGTATACGGCGGAGCCGCCCATCGGTGCTGGTCGCATGTTCATGCCGCCGTGTGCCGATACAACCTGGGCAATACCCGCCGAAACTTGGGCCGTGGCCCCACCCTTCGTCGTTCCAATACCAACGGTCTGTGCGAGCGCCGCGCTGCCCGCAAAAACTGTCGCCGTCAGAACCGCCAATACCTTGAGAATCTTCATGTGTATACCCCCCTTGGGTTATGAATATCGCTAGCCGTCACTAATTCTTATTGGTGGATTATGCCACAAATACGCCCCAACCCAAGCCCGGAGGATGGGCAGTGCTGACGATGCCAGAATTGTCAACGGCAGGGGGGATCGGTGCGGGCATTTCAGAGCACTGAATTGCGCGGTTGCGGCCCCCTTGTCACCTTTATTTGGATCGCCCGTTGAAGACAATGCGCCGCTTCACTATGGTCCGTGAAAGCATTTTTGGAGGAAAACAAATATGACCGATTCCTTGGGGTATCGCCAGAAATTCGGCGTAATCGCGCCGTCCACAAACACGTCCGTACAGCCCGAATTTGATGCCATGGCGCCAACCGGGGTCACCAATCATATGAGCCGGATTTTCGTCCGCGATGATCCAGTCCTTAACGACGATGATTTCAACAAGCTGGTCGCCGATATCGCAGAGCAGCAGGATGACGCGATCGACCGCGTGATGACCTGCAAGCCCGACCATTTGGTCATGGGCATTTCCGCCGAGACATTTTGGGGCGGCCTCGATGCGAGCAACAAACTTTACGATCAGGTAAAGGAACGTGCCGGTGTCGATGTCACCATGGGGTCAGAGGCGACAACGGCCGCGCTCAATGCATACGGCGGTATCAAGCGGATTGGCGTCGTCACGCCCTATATGGAAATTGGCGATCAAAACGTGGTCCGGTTTTTTACCGATTGCGGGTTTGAAGTTGCCGCCCTCAAGGGCTTGAAATGCAAAAGCCCGGTCCTGATTGCGCATACCACGCAAGACGAACTTCGTGACGCGATCATGGAAGTCAATTCGGCCGACGTCGATGCGATCATTCAGGTCGGGACCAATCTTTCGATGGCCAAGCTTGCCGCCGTTGCAGAAACGTGGCTGCAAAAACCGGTCATCGCGATCAACACCGCGACCTATTGGCGCGCACTTCGCCAGGTCGGTATTGAAGACAAGATTGAAGGTTGGGGTTCGCTTCTAACCAAATACTAAGCCGACAAATAAAATTCCCCCGCGCCGGCCGAAAACGCATTCGGTTAGCGCGGGTTTTTTATGCCACCGCCAAATGGTTACGCCACCGATTGGGACGCGGCCGTGCCTTTCCAATCGAGATCGATCAGTACGTCGGAAGCGGACGCGGCGTTCTCGATGTTCCAGACGCGCTCGAACAATGCAGTGATCTGATCTTCACCAAGAAGACCCTTGGCGCAGTCGCGGAATTTTCCTTCGACTTCCTTGTCCGAAAGCGGATTGTGCGGGCTGCCGCGATAGTTTTCATCGGCCCATTTTTCAATCGTTTTTCCGGATTTGGTCTTAACTTCAAGTCGCGACCGAATGCGATCGAACCCCATCGCCTCGATTTCGGGATCGTCGACCGTTTCGACAAGACGTTGCATAGCTTGCACATCCTTCCTTTGCACGAAGGCGTCGGTGAATTCGTCCTTGCCGGCGCGACCGGCAACTGCGATGGCGGCCAGCAAAAAGTGCATCGAGAACTTTCCTTCAAGTTCCGTGTGCGCGAACGTATAGCGGATCGGCCCGAGAATATTTTTTGCCGCATAAATGGTGATTTTTTCGATGTCGTCGGCAACGATCTTTTCCTCCCGCATCAAATACAAAAGTGCGTCCATGCTCGGGTGTGTGAGAACGCCGCACGGGTAGGGCTTAATCGAGACGCCGGGGTCGACCATAGTGAAGGGTTTGCCGAACTTGCCCATCACCAGTTCCGGTTCGCCGCCCGGCCCGGCAATGGTCAGGTACCCCCATTTCCCGTCGAGCGCTTCTTCGTTGGCGGTGAAGCCTTCGCGAACCAACAAGGCCGCTGTCACGCCGCTCTCAGACGAACGTCCGACATGGAGCGGTTTGGTCATGGTGCCGAAGTTGGCGCGTACGCCTGCCGCCATTGAGGTGGCGATGCCGATGGTCTGGGCCATTTGTTCTGCGTTAAAGCCAAGCATTTTGGCCGCCGCAATCGCCGACCCAAAGGTGCCAATCGTGCCGCTGGTATGGAAGCCGCGCATGTAATGGTCGGGGTTGATCGCTTCGGCGATTTTGCATTCGACTTCAAAGCCAGCATTGAACGCTGTCAGGAAGGCCTTGCCGTCAACACCGCCGAGCAAGTCGGAGATTGCGAGCGAGGCGGAAAGCGGCGGCACTGTCGGATGGGTGAGAAGCCCGTAGGGTCGCCCTGGCCCGGAGGCTAGCTGCGTATCGTCCCAATCCATCGCGTGGCCGGAGAGGCCATGCCAGAGTGCTGCCAGATGCGCGGGAACCTTGGTCTTGGCGTCCCCGACCAGCCGTGACTGCGCGGCGCCGCCAATCGATTTGATGTAACGCGCCATGACGTCAAGCGCCGGCTGTTCGGTGCCGCCGAGCATTACCGCGAGGCCGTCCATAATGCAGCGCCGCGAGATGTTCAGCACATCGTCGGGAAGATCGGAATAGGTGAGGGCGGCGGCGAATTCGGCGGCTTCGCGGGTAAGGGACGATGTTTCTGCGGCTTTCACTTTTGTTCTCCGGTGGGAATACTTATTAAGATTGGGGACGACGCGGGCCCGTTACGACGCGTTTTTGTCGGCTTCGACAAACCAGTCGGCGATGGTGGCGCCGGTCATGAAGATGGTGTCGTCGCGCGCCTGCAAATCGTCGATCATTTTGGCGAGGTAGCCGATCCGATGCGGCACGCCGATCAAATGCGGGTGCAGCGCAATCGTCAGCACGCGCGGCTGCGTTTTTGCCTCTTCGCCGAACACCTCGACCGTGTCCTGAAAGCGCTTGTACATTTCATCGGACGAATGGGCCTGAATGGCAAACGCCGGGCTATCGTTGATCTCAACCGTGTACGGCATGCAGATCATTGGCCCGTGTTTGGTCGTCATCCAACAGGGGCCATCGTCCAAAACCCAATCACAAAGGTAATCGATGCCGACTTCCTTCAAATAATCTGGTGTGTCGAGAGATTCCTTCAGCCCCGGCCCGAGCCAGCCGCGCGGACGGGTGCCGTAGTATTTTTCAATCTTGTCGAGACATTCAATGATCGTTGCCCGTTCGTCTTCGTGGGAGTCGATTGATTTCTGCGTCAGGCCATGGCCGACAATTTCCCATCCGGCTTCTTTGATTTCGGCGGCAACGGTCGGATAGAGATCAATGACGCTCGCATTCAAGAAGGCACTCACCGGAATGTTCTTGTCGCGAAACATTTTGAACAGCCGCGGCATGCCCATGCGCAATCCGTATTCGGCCCAGGCCCAGTTCGGTACATCCGGAAATGATTCTTTGCCGTGCGGCGCGGTCAGATACTTCCGCGGCATCGGTTGATCAAACGGCCAGGCCTCAACATTGACCACGACATGCACCATCAGCGGCTTGCCGTTCGGCGGCGCCAAGGATTTACGGTTGGACGACATCTCGAAGGGGACGCGGGGATTGGTCATTTTATTATCCGATCTCATAGGTTGGGCGCAGGAGGTCAGGCGGAGGCGGGGGGAGTGCGTGGCTGCGGCCGCCGTCGGTCGTGATGGAGGTGCCGGTCATGTTGTAGGTGACGTCCGACGCAAGCAGCACGATCATGCGGGCGACGTCTTCCGGATCGCCCATTGTTTTCATCGGCGCGTCGTCGGTGAAGTCAGATTCGATATCTTCGAGAGTACGCCCGGTTGATTCCGAAAGGTTCGCAAACAGAGTGGCTATACGTTCGGTTCGGGTCGGGCCGGGATTAACCGCGTTAATGGCAATACCGTCGATTGCGACTTCGTCCGACAGACCTTTTATGACGACGAGGAGGGCGGCGTTCGCAGCTGCACCCGGAAGCAAGCGCGCGCGGGGCTGCTTTCCGGTATCGCCGACGACGGTGACAATCCGTCCATATCCATTTTTGCGCATCGACGGCAGTACAGCGCGCATCATGCGAATTGTGCCCATGAATTTCAGCGCAAAACTTTCGTCCCAGACTTCGTCGGGAATGTCCCAGAAAATACCACCCTGCGATGCGCCGGCGCTATTGATCAGTATGTCGATCCGGCCGAATTCTTTGATGACATTGGCGGCGATTCTATTTGGTGTATCGGGATCGGTGAGGTCGGCGCCGATGGCGAGAACTTCGGCGCCAAATGTTTCGCGAAGGTCTTTCGCTTTGGCTTCAAGGGCGTCATCCGGAATTGAAACGAGTGCGAGCTTCGCGCCCTGTTCCGCCAGCTGCTTTGCCGCCTCGCCGCCAAGGCCCATGCAGCCGCCGGTGATGATCGCGACTTTGCCGTCGAGTTTTAGATCGAGTGCCATTTGTCTTCCCCAGAGCCGTATTCTAGCCGAATTCGCGGCGGATTGCTTCGCTGTGGGCGCCGACTGCCGGGACGGGAAGGGCGGTCGCCTCGTCGCCACCGGTCTTAACCGGCGGCGCCACTAAATTGACGTCCCCTTCCGGTGAGCCGACGGTAATCCGTCGCAGTTGCGGGTGTGCTGAAAAATCTTCGACCGTATTCAGTTGGCCGTAGGCGATTGCCGCCGCCTTCAGTTTTGCCCCGAGTTCGGGCCGGGTCATGGTTTGAAACACCGCGTCGATTTCTTTGTTGAGCTTTTCCCTGTTGGCCACGCGGGCATCGTTGTTTTCGAAATCAGCGGCGGTGGCGAGATCTGGCTGTTCCAGAACTTCGGCGCAGAATTTGATCCATTCCCGATTGTTCTGGATCGAGATGACCACCGAATCACCGTCGCCCGCTTTGTAGGCACCGTAAGGCGCGATGCCGGGATGATTGAGACCGACCCGTTCCGGGCCTTTGCCCGCGTAATCGTTCAGCAGCAACGGCACGGACATCCAATCGGCCAAGGCGTCAAAAAGCGAGACCTGAAGCCCCGATCCTTCGCCACTCTTTTCCCGTTGCAACAATGCCTGGGTGATGCCGGTGACCGCGTACATGCCGGCGGCGATATCACAAAGCGATACGCCGACCCTTGACGGCTCGTCCGGGCCACCGGTGATCGAAGCGAGGCCGGTCTCGGCCTGAATCAAAAAGTCGTAAGCCTTCATGTCGCGGTAGGGGCCGTCTTCGCCGTAACCGGAAATATCGCAAGTGATCAGGCGCGGGTTTTTTACCCGCAAGGATTCGGAACCAAAACCTGCCCGTTCAGCGGCGCCGGGAGCGAGGTTCTGAATAAAGACGTCAGCCTTTAGAAGAATCCGATCGAGCAGGGCCTTGTCGTCTTCGTCCTTAATGTTGAGGACCAGCGACTCTTTTCCGCGGTTGAGCCAGACAAAGTAGGCGCTTTGTCCGAGCACGGCTTTGTCGTAGGCGCGGGCGAAGTCGCCCTCGGCGCGTTCAATCTTGATGACCCGCGCACCGGCGTCGGCCAACCGCGACGACGCAAACGGCGCCGCGACCGCCTGTTCCAGTGAAACGACGAGAATTCCGTCTAGTGGTTTTGCCATCAATAGGAACGCGGCAGGCCGAGGACGTGTTCACCGAGGTAGGCGAGGATGAGGTTGGTCGAGATCGGCGCAACTTGATAAAGCCGCGTTTCGCGGAACTTGCGCTCGATATCGTATTCCTCGGCAAATCCAAATCCGCCGTGTGTCTGTAGACACATATCGGCGGCGTGCCAGGCCGCTTCAGATGCGATCAACTTTGCCATATTGGCTTCCGGTGCGCATTTCTCTCCGGCCTCGAACATGGCGGCTGCTTTCTGCACCATCAGGTTGGCTGCCTCCGATTCGGCGTAAGCGCGGGCGATCGGAAACTGAATGCCCTGGTTCTTGCCAATCGGTCCACCGAACACTTCGCGTTCGCAGGCATATTTGGTGGCCTTGTCGATAAACCAGCGGGCGTCGCCGATGCATTCGTAGGCAATCAGAATGCGTTCCGCATTCATGCCGTCGAGGATGTAGCGAAAGCCCTTGTCCTGTTCGCCGATCAGATTTTCGACGGGGATTTTCATGTCGTCGAAAAATACTTCCGTGGTCGCATGGTTGATCATCGCCCGGATCGGCTTGATCGTGAGCCCGTTGCCAAGCGCTTCGCGCATATCGACCACAAATACCGAAAGCCCGTCGGTTTTCCGCTCAATCTGATCGCGGGGCGTCGTCCGGGCGAGCAGCAGCATGAGATCGGAATGTTCAGCCCGCGACGTCCAAACTTTCTGGCCGTTGACGACGTAATGATCGCCTTTGAGTTCAGCCGTGGTGCGCAGCGCGAGTGTGTCGGTGCCGCTGGTCGGTTCGGTGACGGCAAACGCCTGCAAGCGCAGATCGCCTTTGGCGATCGCGGGCAGCCACTCCGATTTCTGCTTGTCGTTGCCGTGGCGAAGGATTGTGCCCATCGTGTACATCTGGGCATGACAGGCGCCGCCGTTGCAGCCAGCCTTTTGCACCTCTTCGAGAATGGCCCCAGCGACGGAAATACCAAGCCCGCTACCGCCGTATTCTTCGGGAATGAGCGCGGCAAGGTACCCTGCGTCGGTCAGGGCCTGAACAAATTCAGACGGATATTCGCGGATCCGATCCTTGGCGCGCCAATATTCACCAGGGAAGTCCTGACAGAGCGCGGCAACGGCCTCGCGAATTTGTGCAACGTCTTCGTCTTCGGCGTAAAAAGCAGCACGTTCAGACATCGGGAATAATTACCTTTCGATCAGCCATCGGGGCGGGCTGATTATTGCCGCCAGTTCATCAAAGACTTCTTGTTGAGACGCCCGCCACGCATCGGTATCGCTGGACTTCCGCCACAAAAAAAGGGAGCGCGGTCACCCGCGCGCCCCTTTGTAGCAAAGGTTCCTCTAGCGGGAAACTTCTTCGACGATCTTCTCGTACTGGGCGTCGGTTTCCTTGCGTTTCACCGATTCTAGCTCGTCGGTGACGATGCGAAGGATGCGGGCGATGTAGTCGGCCCGCCATTTGACCCGGTCCTGATCGACCGCCTCAGTTGGGTTGTAGGCCTCAATATTCTTGGACGTCGGCGTTTTCTTCTTTTCAGCCAGACGTTCATGGGTATCGAGCCGTTCCCGGACCACGGAAACCTCACCCGTCAGCGCCATCAGCATGGCCAGCAACTTATCGACATTGGGGTCATCGAAGAAATACGGACGCCGGCCCTTGGCCGTGCGGATCCGCTTGATCTCTTGTTGCGGCGCGGCTTTTTTGGCGGCCGTTTTCCGCTTAGCGGGGGCTTTCCGCTTCGCCGCCGCTTTTTTGGCTGGTTTGCGTGCAGCCGTTTTTTTCTTCGCGACGACCTTCTTCTTTGGAGCCGTCTTGCGTTTCACAGCTGTCTTCTTCGCCGGTTTGCGGGCTGCGGCTTTTTTCTTCGCTGCAGGTTTCTTTCGCGCGACCGCCTTCTTCCGCGCCGGTGCCTTCCGCGTTGGTGCCCTCCGCGCGGCGGCTTTCTTGGCTGTCGCTTTCTTCTTCACAGGTTTCTTACGCGCCGGTTTTTTCGCCGTCCGCTTTTTTGCTGCCCTTGCCATCGATATGGTTCCTCCCATTTTATTCGTTGGTCATCCGAAAGCGATGTTCCGGATTCCGATATTCGGGTCCTTAAAATTGGTGCGGGCCGAAGAGACCCAACCTTAGACCTTCCCTACACAGTGACGAAATTTTCGCGCGAAATCGCACGCCCGTCATTAACCTGATTTTGCCAGTGCCATTAATGCTCCGGTATCGTCGCGACCGCGAATTCAAGCGATCATCGACTCCGAACGCGCCATGGCCCTGCGCAAGTGACGTGCCAACATAATAACCCTGTCCCGTTACGGCAAAAGAAAACTTGAACCCGAGGGGCGGCGGATCTTCGCGCCCTGACTGGCGTTTGGGACGCCGGAATTGCCGGGAATCGAATATTTCGTCCTATAGCCGACGAAGGGTGTAACGCGGATCATTGGTCGGTGTATTATCCGGCAGCCCGCGCAATGCGGTTCGATCATCAAAAGGTCCAATTAAATGGCAGAAATGAAGGGCGCTCTGACCGGCGCTGATATCCGAAAAATGGCCACGGAGTGGCACGGACTTGATCTTAGCGATCTCCGCGCCGACCAAATCGCGGCGGAAATGAACACCTTTAATAATGTCACCCGCGCGGCGGCCGATCGGCTTCGTTATGACGATCAGCCGGGCTCATTTGCCGGTGTCCTGAAAAAATCAGCACGGTCGGCCCAATGAGCGAACTTAACGAGTTAAGTCTGGTGGAGGCGGCAGACGCCGTTCGAGCGGGCCGCGTTTCATCTGTTGAATTGACCGAGGCCTGTATTGCCCGGATCGAGGCGGTACAGCCGACAATTAATGCCTTTATTTCTTTTGAGCCGGAAGCAGCGCTGGCTGAGGCGCGGCAACGTGATTCAGAAGCCGCATCCGGAAATTACCGCGGCTCCCTTCACGGCGTGCCGATGGCCCACAAGGACCTTCTCTATCGGGACGGCAAAGTCGTCACCTGTGGATCGAAAGTTTTGGGCGATTTTGTTGCTGATACCACGGCGACCGTCCTGGTGCGGCTCGAGGCGGCAGGGGCGATCAATCTCGGCACCCTCGGAATGGCCGAACTGGCACTCGGCGCATCTGGGCGAAACGAGCATTTTGGCCATTGCCGTAATCCGTGGAACCCGGATCACATCACCGGTGGATCGTCGAGTGGGTCTGGGGCGCTGGTCGCGGCGCGTGGTGCCTTTGCTGCGATCGGCACCGATACCGGTGGATCGGTTCGCCTGCCGTCTGCCATTTGCGGCATTACCGGGTTGAAGCCGACCCAAACGCGGGTCAGCCGCCACGGCATCATGCCACTCTCTTATTCATTGGATAATGCCGGGCCGATGGCGCGGACGGCGGCCGATTGCGCGCGGATGATGGATGTGATCGCCGGATATGACGATAACGACCCGACCTCCAGCACCGAGCCCGTCGCCGATTACGAATACGGCCTCGAGAATGCCGAAATAAAAGGCATCCGCATTGGCGTGCCGACCAGCCATTATTACGACCACGCGACCGATGACGTGAAAGCGGCACTTTCGGAAAGCCTCGATGTCCTCAAGGGTCTGGGGGCCGAAATCATCGAAGTCGATATGCCGGATCACACGATCTACCGCGATTTGCTCGGCGTCATCCTGCGCGGTGAGGCGGGCAGCATTCACGCCCGCTGGTTTGCCGAGCGCCCGGAAGATTATTCGACCGAAGTCCGCGCGCGGATTGAGGCAGGCCTTTATCTTCCGGCTGTGCGATATGTCGAGGCGCAGCGGCTCCGCCCGGTTCTGCTGAAGGAATTTCTGGATACGGTGATGGACAAGATCGATGTGCTTCATGCGCCAGTAATGGCAAGTGCGGTCCCGACGTTGGAAGAAACCGATTCAGGCGTGTCAGACGACGCGTTACTGGTCAACGAGCAGCTCGCTTATTGCACCCGGGCGGCGAGCTTCCTTGGGCTGCCCTCATTGTCTGTGCCGTGCGGCTTTGCTGATCGCGGGCTGCCGGTCGCATTTCAGCTAATGGGTCGTGGTTTCCAGGAGGCAACGCTTCTCAAAATCGGTCACGCCTACCAGGGCGCGACGGACTGGCATACGCGTATGCCCGCCTTGTAGAGACCGCCGACCAATTGAGCCCCAATAACGGTATCCGCGCGACGGACCGTCCACCGCCGGTCGCCCTTCTGATCACGCTGACCATCAGCGGCATCATGGCGATCAACATCTACACGCCGTCGATGCCCGACATCGTGCGTTCGCTTGGAACCAATGAAGCGATGGTGCAGCGGTCGGTGACGGTGTTTCTGATGGCGTTTGCCGTCGCCCAACTATTTTACGGCCCGCTGTCCGATCGATTTGGCCGTCGCTGGAT
>JAPYRS010000185.1 GCA_029936875.1 Alphaproteobacteria bacterium
CGCTTGGCCTGGAACGGGGCGGCTTTTTATCGCTGCTCGGGCCAAGTGGCTGCGGGAAAAGTACCCTGCTCTTGATGATCGCTGGGTTGATCAATCGAAACGCTGGCGAAATCACCATAGACGGCACCCTCATTACAAAGCCCTACATTGATCTCGGTATTGTCTTCCAGGATGCGAATCTGCTGGAATGGCGAACGGTCATGAAGAACCTGATGATCCAGGCCGAAGTCCGTAACCTCAACCGCGCCGATGCGGAAAAGCGTTCGCAGGATCTTCTCAATATGGTCGGGCTGGACGGCTACGAGCAGCGTTATCCATACGAACTCTCCGGCGGCATGCGCCAGCGCGTTTCAATCTGCCGGGCGCTGGTTCACAACCCGCCGCTGTTGCTGATGGACGAGCCCTTCGGTGCGCTCGATGCGCTAACCCGCGATCAACTAAATCTGGATTTGCAAGACATCTGGATGAAAAGCAAAAAGACCATCATTTTTGTAACCCACAGCATCACCGAAGCTGTGTTCCTCTCGGACCGCGTCGCCGTGATGACGCCGCAGCCGGGAAGAATTGGTGCAGTCATCGACATTGAACTGCCAAGACCCCGAAATATCCAGGTCCGGGATGACCCGGCGTTCACTTTCTATACAAAACAGATTCGCAGTCTTTTTGAACAATGGGGCGTGCTGCAAGATCATGCGGATCGCGTGCCGGTGTCGTAGGGAATTGACATGACCACACAAACCGCAACCTCCGTCGTCCGCGAGACCGCCAAGCGGCCAAAAAAACTTTTTCGCGATTGGATGTATCCAACCGTCGCAATACTGGCGATTTTTGCCTTTTGGGATTTGTCGATTCGCGCGTTCGATATCCGCGCCTTCATCCTGCCGTCGCCGGGCGAAGTTGGGTATTCGCTCTACCGCGACTGGGGCGAATTGGCGCCAAACATGATGGTCACCCTTTATGAAATCGTGATCGCCTTTGCCCTGAGTGTCATTGGCGGCGTCTCGATTGCACTCGCAATTGTATCGTGGCGGCCACTGGAGAAAGCGATCTATCCGATTCTGGTTGGCTCGCAGGTGATTCCAAAAATTGCGATCGCGCCGCTTTTTGTTATTTGGTTTGGATTCGGCATCGAGCCAAAAATTCTCGTCGCATTTCTGATCGCCTTTTTTCCAGTGGTGATCAGCACGGTAATCGGATTGCGCTCCATCGAAATTGAAAAACTTTATCTCGCACGTTCAATGGGCGCGGGCTGGTTTCAAACCTTTCTCAAAATCAGATTGCCGAACGCAATGCCAAGCATATTCGGCGGACTAAAACTATCCATAACGGCTGCCGTTATCGGCGCCATCGTCGGAGAGTTCATTGGCGCCGACAAAGGAATTGGACGCGTCTTGTTGATTGCCAACGGCGAACTGGAGACGGATTTGCTGTTCGCGGCGATTGCACTTCTTAGTGTGACAGGTGTCGTTCTGTTTCTGGCAATCGATATTCTCGAGCGAATAATAATTCGCTGGCATGTGTCCCAGCGGGTTAAGTTGGAGGTGTATTAATAAACGCAAGGGCTTAGGTACAAGTTTCAGTTTCAGTTTCATTTCTAGACCCGGGAGGAAAGTCATGAAGTCTCTAAACCGCGTATTTGGTAAAATCTTAGGGCTCATTTCAGTCGCTGCATTAATTCTGGTGGTGCCGCTCATGGCGCCCGCAGAGGCACAGGATAAAGTCACCGTTCGGACGGATTGGTTTCACGGCAGTTACCATTCGCCGTTCTTCCTCGGCATTGAAAAAGGTTTTTATTCCGATGTCGGGATTGACCTGACACCGACAGAAGGCCGGGGTTCTGGACAGGTCGTTCAGCTTGTCGGCGTCGGCGACGATCAATTCGGATTTGCGTCCGTGGATGCCGTGTTCCGTGGTGTCGCCAAGGAAATTCCGGTGATCTCGGTTGCCAACATCATGCCGACGATGGGGCAGGCCGTTTTCGTACTCAACAAAAGTGGCATCACCAGTGCCGATCAACTTCGTGGCAAATCCTTTGCGATGACGCCGGGTGGCACTAACGAAGCGCTTCTGCCGGCATTCCTGGCTGATCTCGGTATGACGATGGATGACATCACGCCGATCACGGTGTCGCCGGCTAACAAGGTTCGCATGTTTCTCGGCGGTCAGTTTGACGCGATGATGGCGACGGCCTGGGCTGCGGGAATTTTCGAATCCGCGGGCGGCAGCGTCAAATTCGTTTATTCCGATCACGGTGTGAAGATGGTTGGGTACAATATCATCACCAACACCAAACTTGCCGAAGAAAATCCAGACCTCGTCCAGCGTTTTATTCAGGCAACGCTGCGGTCGTGGAAATACTCGAAAGAGCACCCGGAAGAGGCGCTTGATGCATTGGCTAAACATTCCGCAACGAATGCGAAACCGGATCGCCGTAAACGCAACTCGGGGGATTTGGCCGAAGCAATGGCATTCGTCGGTGTCGCGGTAAAAGGGCAACCGATGGGTGTTCAATCTCGCCAGGATTGGATTGATACCCAGACGATGTTGCTAAAATTTGGCGTCCTCGATAAGGCGCTTCCGGTCGATAGTTACTTCACGAACGCTTACGTGCTGTCACCAATGAACTAGACAATTCCGGCGCGTCATCATGCGGTGGCGCGTCGGTTTCGATGCACCACGACAAGTGAATTTGCAGTTCTTGTCGCTTAAGAATCGCGCGATATAGGAGGGGAGAGGAAAATGGTTAGTAGCAGAACGTATTTGAATAGATTTGTTCGATGGTCAATTTTGGCGATGGGGGTTGTCGCGTTAGGCAGCCTGTTGATCAGTACCGTATCGGCGGCTGACAAAGTTTCGATCCGGGTCGATTGGTTTCACTCGAGCTACCATTCGCCGTTTTTTGTTGGCATCGAGCAGGGATTTTACCAGAAGGAAGGTATTGAACTGACCGTGACCGAAGCGCGCGGATCGGGTCAGGTGACCCAGCTCGTCGGCAATGGCGATGATGAATTTGGCTTTGCCGCCGCTGATTCCGTTATTCGGGCGGTCCTGAAAGGCATCCCGCTTATTAACGTTGCTTCCATTATGCCGAAGGGGTCGCAGGCCGTTTTCGTCCTCAAATCCAGCGGTATTACGGAGCTCGCCGATCTTGCCGGCAAAAAGATGGCAACCACGCCGGGTGGATCGAATGACGCCCTGCTGCCGATTATGCTGGCCGATATCGGCATGAAGGAATCTGACTTGGTGATGGTCGCCGTATCCGGTGCCACCAAAGTCCGGATGTTTTTGCAGGGAGACGTTGACGCGATGATGTCCCCGGCATGGTCGGACGGCTATTTCACGTCAGCCGGTGGTTCCAATAAATTTCTCTACAAGGACCACGGTGTCACCGTTGTCGGCCACGGCATCGTCACCAATTCAGAACTGGCAGAAGAGAACCCCGAACTTGTCCGGCGCTTCATTCGGGCGACATTGAAATCCTGGGAATTTGCCAAAAACAATCCGCAGGAATCTTTGGACGCACTTTCTCGTGGTTCCCCCAACAATGCGAAGCCCAATGTCAAAGCACGCAACATCATCAACTTTGCTGTTGCGCTTGAATTTGTCGGGCCCGCCGTTGCTGGGAAGCCGTTCGGACTTCAGACCCTCGGTAACTGGGAGAAAATGCAGAGGCATCTGCTTGATTC
>JAPYRS010000034.1 GCA_029936875.1 Alphaproteobacteria bacterium
GGCATCTGCTTGATTCCGGCAACATCTCCGAAACAAAACCGGTCGCGGCCTACTTCACAAACAAGTACGTTTCGGCAGTGATCAACTAGATAAATATTCGGGGGCGTCGGACATAAAACCGGCGTCCCCGGCTTTTTTCATAAACTGAGTAAATTGATTTCAATGGATACTGAGGCGAAATCGGTCCGGCCAAATTACGCGGCGAACATTGATCCCATTTTGCTGGAGATCATCGGTGGGACAATCGAATCGACGCGCCGGGAAATGGAGTTACAAATTGAACGCACAGCGCGTTCTGTCGTTATTCGCGAAGGGCGCGATTACCGCGCCGGCATATTTGACCGTCACGGCCGCAACGTGTCGTCAGCGTCCGGTGCCGCACACGTCGATCCTATTCTTCAGAATTATTCCATAGACGAAGTCGAAGAGGGTGACGTCTTCATCTGGAACGATCCCTTCAAGTCTGCCGGTGGCCTGACCCATCTGCCTGACCTCTGCATCACCCAACCGATTTTCTGGAACGGCGAAATTGTTGCTTATTCGCAGGCGTTCGGGCACGTCACTGATATTGGTGGGCTGGTCCCGGGCAGCGTGATGATCGGCGCGACTGATATTCACCAGGAGGGATTAATCATCCCGCCGGTGAAAATCATGAGCAAAGGCGAGATCATCGAGCCGCTCTACCGCACCATTATCAACAACAGCCGCTACCCGAACGACGTTCGTGGTGATCTTGATGCCGAAATGATGGCGACCAGAATTGGTGTCGCCCGTATCAAGGACCTGTTCGAGCGATATGGGCCGGAGACGGTCGATCTCTGTTTTGAAGAATTGCTGGAACGGTGCGCGCGGGCGCTGCGAGAAGTTGCGTTCCCGATGATTCCTGATGGCGAGTACCCGTTTGAGGACTTTGTCGAGATTGCCGGCGCGGTACCGGCGGAGCCGCGGGAATTTATTCGCCTCAAAGTGACGATGATCAAGGAAGGCGATCACATGACCTTCGACTTTGAAGGGACAGATGATCAATCTGCCGCCTCGATCAATATTGCCGGGGACGAACGGTTCTACGTGAAATATATCGTGTCGATTTTCAAGAATCTCGTACCCGATACCGTCTTTAACGGAGGCGCGATGCGCGCCATCAGTTGCCGCCTACCCAAACGCAGCGTTCTATCCGCGGAATATCCGGCGTCGGCATCTTGTCGCGCTTTCACGATGTTCAAGCTGCCGGAACTTTGCCTCGGCGCGCTCAACCGTGCTTTGGACGGCCGAACGCCAGGATCAAGTGAGACCCGTTCGGTCTGGGGCATTGCGACCAAGAACGATCTCGGGGAACGGATATTTTTTCGGGACGGACTCGGTGGCGGCGGCGGCGGACGTCACGATGTTGACGGATCGGATGCGCTCAACGGCAATGTCGCGGGGCGCAATCGGCCGGCGGAATTCGTCGAGGCCTTCTATCCGATTGTCGTCGAAAAAGATGCGCTCCGTGCTGATTCTGGTGGCCCCGGGAAACATCGGGGTGGCTTAAGCTGTCATCGCGAGGTGCGGTTTCTGGGTTCGGCAATTATGCATATTATTGATGACCGCATGCAGTTGCAGCCGTGGGGCGTCGAAGGCGGCAAGGCCGGTTTGGGAACCAAGTATATTCTCAATGAAGGTGGGCCGGACGAAATCCGGTTTGATCACAAAGTCGATGCCGTCCCAATCAAACCGGGCGATCGTTTGAGTGCACGAACACCGGGCGGCGGCGGTTGGGGCAACCCGTTGGAGCGTGACCCGCTCGCGGTTGTTGAGGATGTTCAATTGGGAAATGTCAGCGCACAATCAGCAGCCGATGATTACGGCGTAATTGTTGACGATGACGGTAATTTGATGAGCGAAGCAACCGCGGATTTGCGCAAACAAAAATTCTCAAATGGAGAATCGACAAAATTGATTGACCGCGGTGAACGCTTCCGCAAGCTCGAGGCGCAAGGACGGATCAATTTGACGATTCCAGAATCGGCGACAAGCAGATAGGGCGAAGCCAAAAGGCGCCTGAAGGGAACAAGATCATGACAAGGAATACCGTGCATTCGATGCTTCCACCTGCCAACCACGATGAGCAGTCGCGCGAAAGTTTTGTTCTGTCACTGAAAACCCATGTCTCCAAAAATATTACGCCCGGAAACAAGGTCGAGATGGAGAACGTTGTCGTTCCCAAATTTCGGCGTGAGAACAACCGTGACCCTTGGAGCCTAAAAGAACTTCGCCGCGCAATGAACCGTAACCCGTATCATCAGATGTGGGGCTCGTTAATGCGCACCGGGCAGGAATTGATGTGGATATCGGTCGTGGAATGCGTCGACCGCCAGATCGACGCCATGACGGTCGCATTTAACAAAAAGAAAAAGAAACTCGGCGGTGTCAAAACCAGTCCGAATATGAAATTGCCGGGATACATAACGGCGGTCGATATTCATACGATGCCCGGCAATTATCAGACCGAAGCCTATCCCGGTGATATGCGTCAGGGCGCGATTTATGATCGCGGCGTTCATCTCTACCATCACGGCTCACGCGCCACCGATGACAACGGGCGGTTGCTGGTCGCTTTCATGAACGGTGAATACCCGGACCACACGATCAACCGGGTTCTGGAAGAGGGTTGTTCCACCGGCAATTCAACGACGGCGTTTTGCGATCTCTATCCAGACGCCGAAGTACACGCAATAGATCTTGGCGCGCCGATGGTTCGTTACGCGCACGCCCGGGCGGACGCAATGGGCCGGGAGATATTTTTCACGCAGGGAAACGCAGAAGAGACAGATTATCCCGATAATTATTTCGACCTCGTCGTCTCCACCAACATGTTGCACGAGACCAGCTCCAAGGCGCTGCCGCGCATCATGCGGGAAACGATGCGAATTCTGCGGCCGGGTGGCGTCATGGCGCATATGGAAGTGCCCGTTCGTTACGCCGATATGGAGCTCTACGATCAGGTCATGCGCGGCTGGCAGACCCGCAATAACGGCGAGCCGTTCTGGGACAAAGTGTGTTCGACTGACACCGTCGAGGCGGTCAAAGCGGCCGGATTTGAGCGGGCGCGGGACGGCTACATCACACGCACCCTTGATCCGGTTAACGATCCCCGGCGCATTACCAACGTCGCAAGTTCGGACAATATGCACCGCTACATTCTGACGGGCGTGAAACCCGCTTAAGCAGGACACTCGGAAACACCTATGAACATTCATGCTGAAGCCATGCAGCGCCCAGACACGGCGCTGGAAGTCGATTCGATCCTGCTCGAGTTGATTGGTGGTACCGTTGAATCGACCCGCCGCGAAATGGAACTGCAAATCGAACGGACTGCTCGTTCGGTCGTGATCCGCGAAGGCCGCGATTACCGGGCTGCGATTTTTGATCGCCACGGCCGCAATATCTCATCGGCGTCGGGTGCGGCGCACGTCGATCCGGTATTGCAGAATTACGATATTTCGGAGGTTCATGACGGCGACGTTTTCATCTGGAACGACCCATTCAAATCGGAAGGCGGGCTCACCCATCTGCCGGATCTTTGCATCACCCAGCCGGTATTTTTTGAAGGTGAGCTGGTCGCATACGTTCAGGCCTACGGTCATGTCACCGATGTTGGCGGCCTTGTTCCGGGTAGTGTGATGATCGGGGCAACCGACATCCACCAGGAAGGGATCATCATTCCGCCGGTCAAGATCATGAGCCGCGGCAAAATGATCGAGCCGCTCTACCGCACCATTCTCAACAACAGCCGTTATCCGGATGACGTCCGCGGCGATCTCGATGCGGAAATCATGGCCTGCAAAACTGGCCTCGTCCGCGTTCGGGATCTATTTGAACGCTACGGCCCGGAAACCGTTGACGCCTGTTTTGAAGAATTGCTTGAACGCTGCGCAAAGGCTTTGCGCGAAGTCGCCTTCCCGTTGATTCCGGACGGTTCGTATCCGTTCGAAGATTTTGTCGAGATTGTCGGCGCGGTACCGGCGGAATCGCGAAAATTTATTCGCCTTAAAGTGACCATGATCAAGAAAGAGGATCACGTTACCTTCGATTTCACCGGCACCGATTCGCAGTCAATGGCGGCGATCAATATTGCCGGTAACGAGCGATATTACGTGAAATACGTCGTCTCGATATTCCGCAACCTCGTGCCGGACACGATCTTCAATGGCGGGGCATTGCGCGCAATTTCCTGTGTTTTGCCAAAGGGCACGGTGCTGTCCGCGGAATACCCAGCGTCCGCATCCTGTCGAGCCTTCACGTTATTTAGGTTGCCGGAAGTCTGTCTGGGTGCTTTGGGTCGGGCGATTCCCGATCTAGTCACCGGTTCGTCCGATACCCGTTCGGTTTGGGGCATTGCCACGCTTAACGATGAGGGCGAGCGAGTGCTACTTCGCGATTGTCTCGGCGGCGGCGGCGGTGGGCGGCGACTGATTGACGGCTCGGACGCGCTTAACGGCAACGTTGGCGGCCGCAATATTCCGTCTGAATTTGTCGAAGCCCTCTATCCGGTGATCATCGAGCAGGACAGCCTCGCGCCGGATAGCGGCGGCGCCGGATTGCACCGCGGCGGCTTTGGCTGCGAGCGCCACATAAAGTTCACCGCGCCCGGCATTCTTCATGTTGTTGATGACCGGATGCAGTCGCAACCGTGGGGCATTCAAGGCGGCCACGCCGGCGGCGGCGCCTACTACACGCTCAATCCCGGAGCTGAAGGCGAAATTACCTACGACTGCAAAATCGATGCGGCACCGATTGAGGCGGGCGACCGGTTAATCGCGATTACACCGGGCGGTGGCGGGTGGGGTGCCGCCCATGAGCGGGAGGCCCAGGTTGTCGCCGATGAAGTCGCACTTGGGCTGGTATCGGCTAAATCCGCTGAGCGCGATTACGGTGTGGTCTTGAACGATGACGGCGCACTCAATGAGGCGGCGACAAAAATACGCCGCGCCGAGCTCTCGAAATCCGCCGGCGACTATCTGTTCGACCGAGGCGAACGGTTTGCGGTCGCGCTTGCAGCTGGCGACCTAACGATGACGGTCAGCGATCGGAAGTGACGACGATCCTGATTACCGGTGCGAGCCAGGGCATCGGGTTTGGACTGGCGCGGCAATATCTCGCCCATAGCGACTGGCAGATCCTCACAACATGTCTCGATCCGGGCGCTGCGCCGGACTTGATATCGCTCAGCGATGAAGCGGAGGGCCGGGTTGAGGTCTTCCAACTTGATGTCGATGACCACGCCGCTATTGATAGCCTATCCGATAAGCTGCGTGACCGGCACATTGATGTGCTTTGGAACAATGCCGGCATCAAAGGCCCGGACGCACAAGACTTCGGCGGCATCGATTACGATCATTGGGCGCGCGTGCTGCGGACCAACCTGATGGGGCCGATGAAGATGGCCGAAGCCTTTGTCGAACAGGTTGCGGCCAGTGAAAAGAAACTGATCGTGGCCACAGCGTCCGGTACTGGCAGCCTTACATTCAACGATGCGGATTCGCGCGGCCCCGGCCCCGGCGAGTTGATCTACTACCGCACCAGCAAGGCTGGCGTGAACATGATCACCCGCAACTTGGCCTTCGAGTTGAAAGACCGCGGCATTACGGTTCTCGCGCTCGCGCCGGGACACGTGCGAACAGAAATGGGCGGATCAGATGCGCCGTTGTCGATTGAAGAAAGTGTCAACGGGATGCGCCGCGTCATCGACTCAATCACTTTCAAGGACAGCGGGACGTTCCGACTGTTTGATGGCTCCATCTATCCTTGGTAGTGGGCCTGGTAACGGGGCGTCGCCCTAGAGAAGTTCGAGGTCGAGCGCGACATCAAGACTTTTCGCGCTGTGCGTCAGCCAACCCAATGAAATCAGATCGACTCCAGTCGCCGCAATTTCTTCGATATTGTCAGGGGTGATACCGCCTGACGCTTCGGTAACCAAACGCCCATCGACCTGTTTGACGGCCAACTGCAGCATGTCCGCATCCATATTGTCTAGCAGAACCGCGTCGGCACCGATTGAAAGCAGTTCATCGAGCTGATCAAGCGTATCCACTTCCACTTCAACCTTGACCATATGGCCGAGGCGTTCCCGGATCCGGGCGAGTGCGGGGCCTATACCACCGGCTGCAACGATGTGGTTGTCTTTCAACAAGACGCCGTCGTCGAGTCCAAAGCGGTGGTTGGTGCCGCCGCCCATGCGGACGGCGTATTTTTCGAGAACGCGGAGACCCGGCGTCGTCTTCCGCGTGCAAATTACCCGCGTCGTTTCGCTGTTCACTTTGGCGACCGCATCTGCAGTCACGGTGGCAATGCCACACAGCCGTCCGAGCATATTCAGCGCCGTTCGCTCCGCACTCAGAATAGGCCGGGCCGCGCCTTCAACCACGGCGAGGACACGGCCCGCGTCCGCGTCATTGCCGTCGCCCTGTTCCACGCGAATATCGAGATCAGCGTCCAGCATGTGAAAAGCAGAAAGCGAAACTTCCAGTCCTGCGATCCGGCCCGATTTTCGGGCGACGATAAGTGCACGCGCCCGTGTTGCAGCAGGCACAACGTTGTCCGTGGTTATGTCACCGGCGCGCCCGAGGTCTTCTTCCAACGCCCGCCGGATGATGGTCTCATAAAGAAGCGGGTAGAGGCCCGCTGCGTTTTCGTAGGTATTTGACATTCAATGGCCAAATTGATTCGAAAGGATTTGACGGGTTAATCGAAACACCAGCTGAGTAGGTCGTACCACCGCAACACGGTCAACTTCAACCTCAACTGGTTCGCTGGATTTCCACCCCGTCTTCTCCTTTCAGACTGTCCATTGTATTGGTCGCGGGGGAAATCTAAACTTGGCCCCGGACCCGCGTGAATTTTACCAAATTTGCATTTGCTCCTTCCGGGCCGGGTTGTTCAGTCACTTTAAGTGTTACGGAGAAACATTGATGGAATTGATGCGTTCCCTTTTGTTCGCGCCCGGTAATCACGCGCGGCGTGTCGAAAAGGCGTTCACCCTCGACGCCGACGTTGTGATCCTCGATCTCGAAGATGCCGTGGTACTTGCCGAAAAAGTGGGGACGCGGGATCTGATCGTCACTGCTCTGAAGTTGAACCAGCCGCGGGACGTGCTTGGCTATGTCCGCGTCAATTCCTTTGAGACAGACTTCTGTCACGCCGACATTCAGGCGGTCATGGGCGACTGGCTTGATGGGCTGATGTTGCCAAAGGTCGAGTCGGCAGCGCAAATGCAGGCGGTCGAATGGATGATGGCAAGCATCGAGCGGGAGCGGGGTCTGCCTGAAGGCAAAATCGATCTGCTGCCGATAATTGAAACCGGCCTTGGCATGACCCGTGTCCGTGAAATCGCCGAGTCGGGAACCCGTGCGAAACGGCTTTCATTTGGTGCGGGCGACTACACCGGCGACCTCAACCTCATCTGGACCCAGGATGAAATGGAACTGCTGACGGCGCGGGCCGAAGTTGTGCTTGCAAGCCGGGCCGCCGGTATGGAGCCGCCGCTCGATTCTGTGTTCATTGATCTCAACGACAATGAACATTTGGAAAAATCCGCAGTTCGCGGCCGTGAGATGGGCTTTCAGGGCAAGCTATGCATTCACCCGAAACAACTCGACGCCGTCAACCGCGCCTATTCGCCGACCGACGACGAAGTCGCCAAGGCGGAGAAGTATGCGGCTGCATTCCAGGAAGCGGAAGCCGCCGGGTCGGCGTCGATTCAGGTCGATGGATATTTTGTCGATTACCCAATCGTTGAACGGGCCGAACGGACGTTGGCGCTGATCGAGCGCATTCGCGCGAAGCAAAAATAAGGCGTCGCGTCTAAACCGAGGACGCAATAACAATCAGCACGGTGATCTCGACGGTCTGACCGAGCGCACCCAAAACGTCGCCGGTTTGTCCGCCAATCTGTTTTTTGGCGAGCCATCGCCAAAATAATATCGCCGCAAATGCCGCAATTGCCGCGTTGATTGCGAGCCCAAGCGGTATTGTAAACAAGACGATTACGGCAGCGATGATCAGGCCGGCGTTCATGAAGCGCGCATCGGGCGTACCCGCGCGCACCGACATGCCGTCTGCACGGGCAGAATCCAAGATGGTCATCAGCACCGGCATTGTGGCTCGTGACAACGCACCAACGGCAATTAATGCGCCTGCGATCAACGCCACAGAATCAAGCGCCGCAACCGCTCCGACCCGAAGGCCAACCGAAAAAATTATCGCCAGCATCCCGTAGGTGCCGATGCGGCTGTCCCGCATGATGGTGAGCTTTGATTCGATATTCTGGCCGCCGCCGAAACCGTCCGCCGTGTCTGCAAGCCCGTCCTCATGCAGTGCACCCGTGGCGAGGACCATGCCGCCAATGGCAAGGAATGCGGAAACGAGGTTTGGTGCTTCCGCCCAATCCGCGACTGCATAAACCAGCGCCCCAATCACGCCGACAATCGCGCCAGCCACGGGGTAGGCCCAAACCGCCTGGCTTTGGTCTGACGATTCGGGAATTTGCCCGAGCGACCCGAGCGGAATGCGCGTCAAAAGCTGCATCGCGCTGGCGAAGTCCGAGACCCAGCCTTGACGTCCTTCAGTCACGATTATCGACCTTGGCCTGATCGAATGTCGCCATGCCATCGTGACAGGCGAGTGCTGCGCGGTAGATCAACACGGCGAGCGCGGCGCCTGAGGCCTCGCCAAGCCGCATACCGAGATCAAGCAGCGGCTCTTTATCAAGCGAGATGGCGAGACGCTTATGGCCCGCTTCCGCCGAGACATGCGCGATCTCCGCATGGTCGAGCGCTCGGCTGTTCATCGCATGGAGAGGTGCGGCGGCCGCCGTCGAAACAAAGCCGTCGAGCAGTACCGGGACTTGGAGCTGGCGGGCCGCAAGGGTCGCGCCCAGAATGGCCGCAAGTTCCCGCCCGCCGAGGCGACGTGCAATATCAATCGCATCGATGGCCTCGGCCCCGTGCAGTTCGAGCCCGGATTCAATCGCGGCCTGTTTTCGTGCCAAGCCTTCGTCATCGACGCCGGTACCGCGTCCGACCCATTGATCCACATTGCCGCCGAATAATGCTGCCGCCAGTGCCGCTGCCGCTGTTGTATTGCCGATTCCCATTTCGCCGAGACAAACCAGATCGGCGTCTTTATCGACGGCCTCAAAACCAATGTTTAGGGTCGCGAGAAAATCCGTCTCGGTCATTGCCGGTTCCACTGTGAAGTCCGCGGTCGGCTTTTCCAGTGAAATCGGAAAGACCCGTAAACTTGCACCGGCAATATTCGAAAGTTGATTGATGGCAGCACCACCGTTTTCAAAGTTGAGCACCATCTGGTGGGTGACGGCTGCGGGGAAGGCGGAGACGCCGCGTTCGACGACGCCGTGATTGCCGGCAAAGACGAGAACGTCGACATTGTTAAGTGCGGGTGTCGCCGTTCCCTGCCACCGCGCGAGCCATCCGACCATTTGTTCGAGCCGCCCGAGGCTGCCGGGCGGTTTGGTCAACTGGCTTTGACGCGCATCGACGTTGGCCGCAGCCGTATCGTCGCCCTTTGCCAAGTCGGTGCAGGCGCGGCGCAAATCATCGAGAGAGTTGAACGACATTTATAGGCTCAGAAATAATTACGGTATTGGCGTTGGGTTACTCAGGTTGCTGGGGCGATCATGTGAAAAAAAGTGCCGCTGACATGGGCCCGCACTGCACCAGCAGGCCCTAAACTGTTTTTGTCGGCGTCGGTGAGATCGGCGAGCGGTTGATCGTCTCCGGCGTCCGTCATCGTCGCATAGTGAAATTCGTGGCCGCGAATGACCGTGCCCTTCGGCCCCAACGGGCTATCGGCCAATAAAGACGCCGCGCGATAGCCGAGGTTAAGCTTTCGCTTGGCGAAACTTGTCGTGTGTCCTAAGAGACCTGTCATTTGGTGGCGCACCCCGTCGGCGTCAATCAAGGCTTCGCCGAGCACCATGAAACCACCACACTCGCCGTGGACCGGCTTTGTTTCAGCAAATCGCTTCAGTCCGTCCTGAAAGTTTTTTGCAGCGCTTAACCGCCCGGCATGAAGTTCCGGATAACCGCCCGGTAGCCAGCAAAGGTCGCAGTCGTCCGGCGGCACTTCATCAGCTAGCGGTGAGAACGGAATAACTTTGGCGCCGTCCCGGCGCCAACCTGCGACTAAATGGGGGTAAGCGAATGAAAATGCGTCGTCCCGGGCCATCGCTATGCGCCCGGCCGGTGGGGTTTGGGAATCAGGTGTGGTGGCATCGGCGATACCGCCGCCCGCGATTTTTTGAATGGCGACAATATCGACGCCGGTCGATACGCTCAACGCCAGTTTGTCGAGATGGGCATCCAGCGATTCAATTTCGCCCGCCTGCACCAGTCCCAGATGCCGTTCGGGTAGCGACAGTTCCTTGTCGCGACGAATAACCCCCAATACCGCAACGCGCGCTGCATCCATCGCGATCCGAACAAGCTGCTCATGCCGGTCGCTCGCCACTTTATTCAAAATGACGCCGGCAATCGTAATGTCATCCCGTAACTGGACCGATCCGAGGGCAGTTGCGGCTGCCGATTGTGCCTGCCCCGATACATCCAAAACCAGAACAACCGGCCAACCCGTAAGCGCTGCGATGTCGGCGGTCGCGCCAATACCGGACGCGCCTTTCGTGCCGGCACCGTCGAACAAACCCATCGAGCCTTCACAAATTGCGATGTTGGCTGCGCCAGCCTCATTAATTAGATTCTGCAGCAGGTGTTCCGGCATCGCCCAGCTATCAAGATTGAAACTTTGGCGCCCGGTCGCGGCTTCATGAAAATCCGGATCGATATAATCAGGTCCGTTTTTAAAAGGCTGAACGCTCACACCGGCCTGGCGAAATGCGCGCATCAACCCGAGTGCGGCGGTGGTTTTACCGGCACCAGACCGGGGTCCCGCGATAATCAGGCCCGGTGTCGTCATTTCGCAGCGCCAGGAATTTCGGGAATCAATTTGAGCAGCTTCGCCCGCGCGGTTACGATCTCGCCGACCACGACGATTGCGGGGGGCTTAATGTCTGATTTCTCAAGCGCCGCCTCAATCGTGGACAGTGTCGCCACGCAGATTTTCTGCTCGGGCGTTGTCGCCTCTGAAATGGCAGCAACGGGTATGCCGGGGTTCATCCCGCCGTCCAACAGGTGCCTCGCAATGGCGCGGATGTTTTTGATCGCCATGTAGAGAATGATCGGCTGGCCGAGTTTGGCGAGGGCTTGCCAGTCGAACGCGTCTGACGTTTCCGCGCCGTGCCCGGTGACAAAAACAAATGCCTGATTGATACCGCGCATCGTTGCCGGCACATGAACCGCGCTCAGCGCCGCCAATCCCGACGTGATACCGGGGATGACTCGAAACGGTATGCCCGCTTTTGCCAGCGCAAATACTTCTTCGCCGCCTCGCCCGAAGACGTAGGGATCACCGCCTTTGAGACGTAGAACTTTGCGTCCCTGACCGGCCTTCTCGATCAGGGTTCCAATAATGTCCGCTTGCTCGGCGGAAGGTTTGCCGCCTCTTTTCCCGGCGTGGACGAGTTCTGCTTTTGGGTTGGCGAGTTCGAGCACACCTTTGCTGACCAGCGAATCGTGGACTACGCAATCCGCCTCACCGAGTGCGGCGACCGCATCGATGGTGAGAAGCCGCGGATCGCCGGGCCCGGCCCCCGCTAGCCATACATGGCCGGCCTCAAATTCGGGCGCGTCCGAAATCAGCTTTGAGAGGGCGTCAGAATTTTTCATCGATAAGTCCGCCCGGAATGACATCGGCCGGGAATGCCCCTATACCGCTTGCTATGGCTGATGATACGCCTCTCCGATACGGCTGGACGACGGGCGCCTGCGCGACCGCTGCGGCGACGGCTGCCTATCAGGCCATGCTCACCGGAGAGTTTCCGGATCCCGTGACAATTTCGCTGCCCGGCGGGCAAAACCCGGCTTTTGCCTTGGCCTGGCAGGAGAGCGCGCCGGATTATGCGGCTGCGGCCATCGTTAAAGACGCCGGTGACGATCCCGATGTGACCCACGGTGCGCTGGTACGGGTGAAAGTGAGCGAAGGTGAATCCAATTCCGGCGTGACGTTCGTTGCGGGCGAGGGCGTCGGCACGGTGACACTGCCGGGTTTGCCGCTCCCACCGGGAGAGCCCGCAATCAACCCTGCACCGCGAGAAATGATTAGCGCCGCGATCGCCGCGGTTGCCGAGAAATTCAGCGGCAGCGGCGACGTGATCGTCGAAATTTCGATTCCGGACGGTGAACGCATGGCCGAGAGAACCATGAATTCGCGGCTCGGCATCAAGGGCGGCCTTTCGGTGCTCGGCACCACGGGAATTGTTGTGCCCTATTCTTGCGCGGCGTGGATCAGCTCGATCCATCAGGGCATCGATGTCGCGCGTGCCGCCGGCATTACCCACGTCGCTGGTGCAACCGGTTCGACGTCGGAGGCCGCCGTCGCCAAACTTTATGACCTTCCCATCCTGTCGATGATCGATATGGGAGATTTTGTCGGCGGCATGTTGAAACATCTTCGTAGCCATCCGGTAAAGCGCGTCACCATCGCCGGCGGTTTCGCCAAACTGACCAAGCTCGGGCAGGGGCTGCTGGATCTTCATTCCAAACGGGGCTCGGTTGATTTCGAGTGGCTCGCGAAGGTCGCGCGAGATGCGGGTGCCGAGGATTCGCTTGTCGAAGCCATTTTGGGCGCGAATACCGGCCTTCATGTGCTCGAACTTTGCCGCCAGCAGGATTTTCCGATTGGTGACAGTGTCGCTGCGGCTGCGCAATCCGTTGCTGCCGCGCAAGTCGAGGGCGCAGGCATCCAGGTTGATGTGGCGGTGTTCGACAGAGAGGGACATTTGGTCGGTCAATCCTAGTTGCCGCGGCCGCGAAAACGGCGCTGATAATTTGCATCGTAAAGTGCGCTATCGCGAAAGCCGCCCGCATCCAAAACCGGGCCAACTAAAATAATTGCCGTTCGTTCCACCGGGTCCTGATCGAATATCCCTTCAATGGTCGATAACGTGCCCTCAATAATCCGCTGATCGGGCCAGGTTGCGCGGTAAACGATAACCACCGGGCAATCCGGCCCGTAATGAGGTTCCAATTCCTCGACAATTTTCCCCAACACATGCACCGACAGGTGTAGTGCGAGTGTCGCTCCGGTTTCTGCAAATGCCGTCAGCGTTTCTTTCGGCGGCATCGCACTTGCCCGGCCCGAAGTCCGGGTCAACACCAATGATTGCGCGACTTCCGGTAACGTCAGTTCCTGGCCGAGTACCGCTGCCGCGGCCGCAAACGACGGCACCCCGGGCGTGACCGTATAGGGGATCGACACCGCATCGAGCCGCCGAATTTGTTCGCCCATCGCGCTCCACACCGAAAGATCGCCCGATTGGAGTCGGGCGACATCCTCGCCGGCCTCAAACGCTGCCTGCATTTCGCTGATGATCTCATCGAGGCTCATCGGCGCGGTATCGACGACCCGCGCACCGTCTCGGCAGTGGTCCAGAATATCAGTGTGAATTAGAGACCCGGCGAAAAGACACACCGGGCATGCGCCGAGAATATCCCGGCCGCGAACGGTAATGAGATCCGGCGCGCCGGGCCCGGCGCCGATGAAATGAATGGTCACGACCGCTTTGCCTCGGGCTGCAACGCGCGCACGGCAAGTGCGCAAGTGGCGTTCGCGCTTTTGATTCGCGGCAAAATAAGACCGCTGTCTGGCCCGGCTTCCGCCAATGCCGCGGCCTCAGCGACCGATGGCACGCTTGTATGCGCCTGTGACAGGTCGGAATGCGTTTCGCAGCGGTCCGCGTTTGCCGCCAATTCGCCGGCCGACACGCGGTGCAACTTTGTTCCAAGCGTTTGCGCGGCGGACTCAGGTGCCACCACTTCATCCTTGAATTCGCCGATGGCAAGGGCGGCGATGTCGGCGCGTTGATGGCCGGTCTGGCCCAGCGCCTGATCAACAAGGGCGACGATCTCGTTTGCCGTTGTCATCTTGCGATAGCCGATACCGGCGATGATTGAGGCGGCGGTCATCTTTTAGTCGCCCGCCATTGTGTCACCGTCATTGCCGGGCGAAACGCCTGCATCGTGCCGATCGAACTTTGTCGCTCAATCGATATTCGGGTGAGCTCGCCGCCGAAACTCTGCATCGCCTCAAACAGGCGCGTTTCGGTTTGGAGGGTGACGCCGTTGATGACAATGCGCCCGCCCGGCTTCAATGCCTTCCAGGCTTCGTTGATAAGTCCATCCATGTGGCCACCGCCGCCGACATATATTGCGTCGGGTGCCTCCATGTCCGAAAAAACGCCAGGCGCATTACCTTGGCAAATCTTGAAATGCGGCACGCCCAATTCGGCGGCGTTTCGCACTGAGCGCGCTGCCCGTTCCGTGTCGCGCTCAATCCCGATCGCCCGGTTCGCCGGGTAGGCGAGCAACCATTCGATTGCGATCGACCCGGCGCCACAGCCAACGTCCCACAGTAGTTCGCCGGCCCGGGGTGCGAGCGACGAAAGCGTGATCGCCCTGACTTCCCGTTTGGTGATCTGCCCGTCATGGTCGAACAAATTGTCGGGCAACCCGTTTGCAAGAGGAATAATGCGTGCGTCCGCGCCCGCGACAACTTCGATGCCGAGCAAATTGAGGGGGTGAATGTCATTGAACGCGAAATTCGATGCCGTCGCCGAGCGCACTCGATGATTGTCTCCGCCCAAGGCCTCCAGCAGGTGAACTTTCGAATCTGCAAAGCCGTGCGCCACCAAATATGTGGCGACCGCCAATGGCGTCTCTGCATCGGCGCTAAGCGCAAAGATTTTTCGCCCCGGTTGCAGATGCGGTGCGAGCATCTCAATCGGTCGCCCACACAATGTGACGGTGGCCGTGTCCGGCAGCGACCATGCAAGTTCCGACGCGGCAAGGGAAAATGCCGACGGTGCCGGTATCGCCTGAATTTCCGAGGCGTCGACATGATGGGAAAAGGTCGCGGCAACGCCGTAACAAAAGGGATCACCGGAGGCGAGAACAACGACCGGTTCACCGCGCCGCTCAAGAATATTTGGCACCGCCTCCCGCATCGGTGAGGGCCACGGTAAACGCTCGCCCGAAATTAGCGATGCAGCGAGATCAAGATGCCGTTGTCCGCCGGCGACCAGTGTTGCCGTCTCAATGAGTGACTTCGCGAGCGGGCTCAATCCGGCGATACCGTCTTCACCAATTCCCAAAATGGCGAGCCACGGTTTATGTTGGGCACCGCTATTCATTTTGATCCCGGTGACTGCATATTTCCGAGCCGCTGAAAATTCTGATTCTGGGCGGAAGTTCCGAGGCGAGCGCGCTTGCCCGACATCTTGCTGGCGACAATCGATTCAGCGCGACGCTGTCTTTGGCGGGCCGTACGCGTAATCCCGCAGCGCAGCCCCTTCCGGTGCGCACCGGCGGCTTCGGCGGCGTGGATGGCCTTACCAAATATTTGCGGGCCGAATCGATACATGTCCTGGTCGATGCGACCCATCCGTACGCAGCGCAAATGTCTTGTCATGCGGTTCTGGCTTCGGAACAAACCGATACGGCGCTGCTCGCAATTCGTCGCCCGCCGTGGCAACCGGGGCCGGGTGATCAATGGGTCATGGTTCCGGATATGGCCGCTGCCGCAGACGCCATGGGTGAAGCCCCCCGAAAGGTGTTTCTCACTGTCGGACAAAATGAGCTTGAGCCATTCAAAGGTGTGCGCCGACATTCCTTCGTCCTGCGAAGCATCGATCTGCCGCCGGCAGAGATGACTCCTCTCGACGCAACAATCCTGACCGCGCGCGGCCCCTTCCAACTCGAAGACGAAACGTCTCTGATGGTCAATCACGGTATTGAGGTAATGATCACCAAGAATTCGGGCGGCACAGCGACCGCCGCCAAACTTGAAGCCGCGCGTAATCTCGACATAACGGTCATCATGGTGGAACGGCCGCAGCTTCCCGACCTTGAGCATCTGGACCGCGCCCAAGTGGTGACGGGCGCCGATGCTGCGTTCGATTGGATTGTCAAATTCGATCTGACCGGTCATCGAACAGATTCCATGTCGTAGCGCGGCGTATAGACATAAGCCGATCTGCCGTCCCGCTCGATCATACGCGTTGCACTGGAACCAATGATAACGATGGTTCGCATGTCGGCCTCGACCGAATTTGCATCTTTCAACGGGACAGTTTCGATTTTTTCGTCGGGCCGGGTCACCGCCGTTGCAAAGATCACCGGCGTGATTGGGTCGCGATGTTTTCGAATGATGTCGAAGGCTTTGTTGAGCTGCGTTGGCCGCTCTTTTGATGTCGGATTGTAAAGCGCAATGACAAAGTCCGCGGAAGCTGCCGCTTCGAGCCGCTGCACGATCCGCGTCCACGGTTTCAAATTGTCGGAAAGCGAGATTACGCAAAAATCATGGCCGAGCGGCGCGCCTGTGCGGGCGGCTGCGGCAAGCATCGCCGAAATGCCGGGAACAACGGAGACGTCAACGTCGCCATAGTCTTTGCCGCGGGCGCCCTCGAGCGCCTCAAATACCGTGCTGGCCATTGCGAAGACACCGGCGTCCCCCGACGAGACGACGGCGACTGTTTTTCCTGATTGTGCGAGTTCAAGCGCGTGGCGCGCGCGTTCAAGTTCGACGCGATTATCGGAGCCGTGGCGTGTCTGACCTTCAACCGCTGGCACACGGGCGAGGTAAGGTCCGTAACCGACCACGTCGGTGGCGCGGCGGAGTGCCGCGCCTGCTTGCGGCGTAACCGTGTCGGCAGAGCCAGGGCCGAGCCCGACAACAATGACTTCCCCTTTGCTCATGCGGATGGATTTTCCCCCGGCACGAGAACAAGCGAGAAATAGGGCGCTGGCTCGTCGGTTTTTTCAGATAGCCGCTCGATTTTCGATTCCTTCTGCGTGCCTCGTTCAACATAAACGGCACGGTCAGCGAGGCCGGCGCGCGCCAAAGCCCTTTGGATTTTTGGAAGGTTGCGCCCGACTTTCATGATGACAGCCGCGTCGGCTCCGGTCAGGCGGGACGTCAACTGATCTTCATCCAGCGTGCCCGGCACAATATTGAGAACGTCCGTGCCGCGCGTCATCGGTGCCGCCGCTTCGGCCCAACACCCGGCCATCGCTGTCACACCAGGAATGACTTCGCAGGTAAATTCTTCCAGGCGGTCAAATAGGTAGATGAACGATCCATAGAGAAACGGGTCACCTTCACAAAGGACGGCGACATTTCGGCCCTCCCGAAGGTGCGTTGCGATCATTGCGGCCGAGGTGTCGTAAAAATTTGCCATCGCCGCCCGGTATTTTGGATTGTCGACAGGAATTTCCGTGGTGTAGGGGTATTCAAGCCGCATCGATATTGCCGATTTGGAAATGCGGTCACCGGTAATTCGAAAAGCGTGGCCGGGGCGGTCTTTTTTCGCGAAGAAAGCCACGACATCGGCCGCCTCAATAAGGCGCACGGCCTTTAGTGTCAGCAACTCCGGGTCTCCGGGGCCGACGCCGACGCCGTAAAGTGTGCCTGTTTTCTCAGTCATTCTTTTTCACTCGCGAGTGCATTGACCGTCGCCACCGCCATCGCGCTGCCGCCTTTCCGTCCCCGGATTACGACGTTTGGCACGCGTCCATCCTCAACAAGCGCTACCTTTGATTCGGCGGCGCCGACAAATCCAACCGGCATGCCGATGATCGCGGCGGGATGCGGCGCGCCGTCGTCGATCATTTCGAGAAGATGAAAGAGTGCGGTTGGCGCATTGCCGATCACAACAATCGCACCGGCCAACTTTTCGCCCCAAAGTTGGAGTGCGGCGGCGGTCCGCGTGTTGCCGATTTCAGCGGCGAGCGCAGGAACTTCCGCCGCGCCCAGCGTGCAAATAATTTCGTTGTCGGCGGGGAGGCGGGAGTGGGTGATGCCATTTGCCACCATTTTCGAATCACACAAGATCGGTGCGCCCGCGACCAGTGCGGCGCGCGCGACCTTCGCAAAGGTTTTGGAAAATTCGATCTCCCGAGTGATATCGACCATGCCGCAGGCGTGAATGATGCGAACCGCGACCCGCGCCTCATCCTCAGCAAAGCGCGCCAGGTCAGCTTCGGCCCGAATCGTTGCAAATGATTGTGCGTAAATGGCCGCACCCTCACGCTGATATTCGCGGGCGGCGCTCATGGATTGCTCTCAATCCATTTTGCCGCGTCGGTGACGCTGAGACCACGCAGAAGCGGCGGATCGTCTGCTCGGCCCTTCGGGATCAGGTCATACCCATCCGCGGTGGCGACCAGGGTCACGTCAGCAGGCGTTGAATGGGCGCAGCCTTTTCTGCAACCTGATACATGCAGTGCCGAAAATTTTGACGAGACCAATGTAGCGATGATTTCCGCGTCCGCGCGGACATCGCGAGCCGAGCTTTCACATAATCTTCCGGTGCAGGCAGAAATACGTGTCCGTGGATCGGAGGTGTCGGTAATCGCACCGACTTCTTTTGCAAGACGCTCAACGTCGCGGAGATTTTTTGGATCGATACCGGCGATGACGATTGCCCGCCACGGAGTCATGCGCAGGCACCCGTCGCCGAATTCAAGCGCCATTTGTGCGATCTGTTGAAATCCCTTGGCTTCGATCTGTCCAAACGGAATGCCCGAGGCGTGGGCGTTGGAACTTCCAGTCTGAAAGGAGCCGATGGCCAGGTTCGCCGGCGCCTTCAAGGCGGGCAACTCAATATCGGGCTGCATTTCTGCCGCCGCAAATATCGCCTCTTCGCCGATCATTTTCACCAGGCCCGACAACCGCCGCGGCGGCGAGGATTGATCCGCAGAGAGTGAAACGTAGGCGTGGGCGATCTTGCAGATTATTTCGGCCGCTTCAGAAAACTCGCATGAAACACCTTTGCCGCCACCGGTCAGCGTGACAGTGAGGCGGTCGTCCAGCGACCGGCATTCTATATCTGCGGTGTACCCTGCAAGAGATAAACTCCCGCCGCCGTCGATGAGAAATCCAAACTTTGGCGATAGCGCTGCGAGGCGAAGTTCCTCGGCGATTCTATTTTCAAGCGCTGTAGCGAGGGCGTGCGAATCAAAATTCGTTTTTGGGTCATCAGGCCCAAGCGGATCGACCAATATGCTCCGCCGCGCTTCAACCGCCGCGTCAGCCGAACATATCCCAAGGTCGAGCGCAATTTCCGCAAACCGACTTGCACTTGCGAGCGTAAGCCCACGAAATTGCAAATTGGCCCGGTTGGTGAGGTCGATAATGCCGTTACCAAAATCATTGGCAGCCTTCGCAAGTTCAATTGCGTCCGCCGCAGCAATGCGACCGCAGAACGGTTTGATTCGGACTAGAAAACCGTCGCCCGATTTCATCGGGTGGGTGATGTCCGGGCACCAGCCCTTCGGCTCGATTGTCATGAACGGATCGCCTGCAATTGCTGCAACACGCTGTTGCGGCGCGGTTGCCAAATTCCGCGCTGGACGGCTTCATCAAAGCGCCGGGCCATTGAATCTCGCGCCGCCGGGTTCGCCGTCTCCAAATATTCATCGACTTCAGGGTCTCCCAATGTCGCGTCGTACATCTGATCAAATTGCCGATCGAAACGTTCCGGTAGCGTTGCCGCAAAACCATATAATCCGTCGAGGCCGCGGGCAATTTCTCCGGCACCCTGATAACCGTGCGGCATCATGCCTCTGATCCATTTCGGGTTGGCGGTGCGCCCCCGCACCACGCGCTGGATTTCTTCGGCAATGGTTCGGGTCTTGGGGTTTTCCGGGACGGAAATGTCGTTGTGATAAAGCGCTGGCGCGTTACCGACGGCGGCCGCAGCGGCGGCAAACCCACCTTCGTGCGCGGCGTAATCAAGGCTGTCGAGAATGTCGGTCTCTCGGTGATCCTGTTGATGGACGAAGGCATCGGCGTCTTTTATTCGGGCCGCAAACCCCGCCCGGTCTTCTTCGCCGCCCCGTCCATGCCCGTAGGCAAATCCCGAGGCATCGACATAGTCGTCGCCGAGTTCCTGCGCCGTGGACCACCCGCCGCGTGCCAGTTGATCCGTGACGCCGGCCCCGTAAGTCATTGGGGCAGCGCCATAAATTCGGACTGGCGGTGTATCCGCATTGCCCCGCATTGAGACAGCTAGCGGATTCATGTCCTCCGGTTCGTCTTGGCTCGCCACCGCTTGCACGGCGGTATCGAACAACCCGATTTGGGTCTCAAAGGCATCGCGAAAGAGCCCGGAGATCCGAATGGTCACGTCAACGCGCGGCCGATCCAGTTCGGCGAGCGCCATAACTTCGACACCGGTGACGCGGGCCGAGCCATGATCCCAAACCGGCTTCACCCCCATCAGTAATAGCGCGAGCGCGAGGTCCTCGCCGCCGGTTCGCATCGTGGCACTACCCCAAAGATCGATCACCATGGCTTTCGGCCATTCGCCGTGATCCTGGCGGTAGCGGCGCAGCAATTCGTCCGCTGAATTTTCGGCCAGCATCATTGCCGAACGATTGGGAATCGCACGGGGGTCAACAGTGAAAATATTTCGACCTGTTGGCAATACATCGGCACGGCCACGTGTTGGTGCGCCGGCCGGACCAGGCTCAACAAATTTACCGTCGAGGGCATTCACTAAACTCTTGAATTCCTGATCCGGTGACTGG
>JAPYRS010000186.1 GCA_029936875.1 Alphaproteobacteria bacterium
CAATGGTAGCGAATGAATCCGACAACAAACGAATTGTTCTGATCGCAATATCATTCGCTGTCCTTATCCTTGGATTAATGTCAGCGACATTATTCAAAATTACATCGCTAAAAATCTCGCCACCAATAGAACTGATTGCAGTATCAACAACACTAAACAGTACTTCACGTCAACTTGCAAAAAGAGGACAGTTGCTCGATCGTCGAGGCAGGATTCTTGCGGCAAGTAGAGTTGGGCATAGACTCTTTGTTGATCCATCACTCATAGAACAAGATGACATAGAATCACTATCGTTGCAACTTGGCGAATTGCTTGGGGTTTCAGCCGCAACTATTGAGCAGAAGATCCGTTCTCGACAAACAAGCAAGTATGTTGTTGTACATCCATTGCTTGATCACTCACAGCTCGAGGCAATTCGTGCTCTCAATCTTCGACCCATCGGAATTGAGCAGTGCCTTGTCAGGGAATATCCTCATGGAGATATTGGTGGCGCATTGGTCGGCCTCGTAGGTACAGAGCACACCGGACTTGCTGGATTCGAAAATTCCTACGACACCGTTTTGACGGGAGAATCGGGGACTTTCATCCGACTGCGGGATATTGGGCAAAAGACCCTATGGGTTTCACCAAAAGACTTTACTCCTACCCTCGATGGCGAGGATATACGTTTGTCCATCGATGTTGTCATCCAAGTCATTGCAACGAACTATCTCATGAAGGAAATTCGACGATGCAATGCCAGTGGCGGGCGAATTGTTGTTGCGGATCCATCAACCGGTGAAATTCTCGCAATGGCTGACATTATCCAGCCTCGGGACGGGCGGTCACAACAGCCAAGCGACCCGAACAGAGAAATCAACCCACGCCTAGGTCGGAACCGTTGCGTGACAGACCCCTACGAGCCGGGCTCGACATTCAAACCATTCATCTGGTCTGTTGCAACTGAACTTGGCATAGCAACGATCAACGAGGTGTTGCCCACTCCTTCAGGTGGTCCATACATCACGAGTTATAACAGACCTATTCGGGACACGCATTACAATGGACCATCAACATGGAGAACCGTCCTTGTTAAATCATTGAATACTGGAATGGCGATCGTTGCAGAGCGGCTCACACACGAACAAATGCAAGATGCAGTTAGTCGTTTTGGATTTGGTGAACCAACTCGAGTTGGTCTTGGTGGTGAAACCCGCGGGATCGTCACCGCTCCAACAAATTGGGATCAGAACACACAAACATCTGTTTCAATAGGACATGAGATTGCAGTCACCCCACTTCAAATGATTCAAGGGTTTTGCGCATTCGCTCGGGATGGAACCATCCCACAGTTACAAATGACTGTTTCGGATCCAACGGATGTTCAGATTGTTCGGCATGCAGTGAGTCCAGAAATTGCAGCGATCACTCGGAAAATTTTAGGCGAGGTCGTGACAGAAGGAACCGGAAGAAGGGCAAAAAGTGATCGATACGAACTTTTGGGGAAATCTGGAACCGCACAATGGCCACGTGATGATGGAAAGGGATATTTTGAAGATCGGTACGTGTCAAGTTTTATCGGTGGTGCTCCAATCGATAATCCATCCGTTGTAGTGCTGTGTGTCATCGATGATCCAGACAAATCGATAGACCACTTTGGTGGTGTCGTCGCTGCCCCCGTTGTCCGTGATGTAATTGAGGACACCTTGCAATATCTTGGCGTTCCACCATCAAATGATTTTCTAGCTCGCATTGAATAGAAACCGGCGGTTCGCAAATTGACGATCTGTCCTCCAAGTTCGTTTGCGAATCCGCCGAACCACGTAGATACCATACATTGCAGAAAAGCGGAGTTGTAAATCACGCATTTTCAACAACTTCCATTGCAACAGCCATAATTGGAGACCTGGCATCAACAATTGAATCAGAAAAATGTGTATTCGTCAGAGATTTAGATTCGCCAAGATATAGGTTTTCCGCTTGCCCCAGTCGCTTCCTTGACCACCATCACAATAGCAGCGCTGGCAATTGCGAAACCCAACATCCACATCGCAGGTGTAAACAGCTGTAGAGCCATAAGCCAAGCAGCAGCATAGACACACTGCCATAACGCTCCATATCTTCGTATTTTTTCCGCAGCAATGTTGGCTGTTCGAGCTTGTGACATTTTCCATCTCATCATCACAGCGAATCCAGCAACTGCAGCGAGTGGCCATAACAATGAAACCACTTCCATTCCATCTGGCAATAACGAACCATTGCGCCAAAGTGGACCACTAAACAGAATTGCTGACCAGAACATCCACCCGAACAACACACCCATCCATCCTCGGAACGAGAGACGTGGACGCTTGTCTTCCAATATATACATTGCGGTTGCACAGATCATCGCATGCGTCATCACCATCCAAACAGGCAGTGTAAATGTCAGTTCTATATTTACAACCAACATGTGTGACGCATATATCAACCCAACAGTGACAAGCCCGACTGCAGGTACGTGCTTCCCAACAATGTTGTAGAACAAAATTGCAGCAGCAGTTAACAATCCCATCTGAACCGGCCATGTGCCGAGGAATGAAGTCGCGAGCATTGCAAGGAGCAATGAACACACCATCAATACAACTGCTTGAGCGATTGAAATCCATCCACTTGGGATTGGACGACTCGGATGAAACGTGGCATCGTGTCGAGCATCAACAGTGTCATTCAGCGATGCAGCAAAACCACACATTCCGATTGCAACAACAGCTGCTGCAATAAACGCTGGCCACCACGGTAGTGAATAAACACTCGTTGCCACGTATCCAGAGTCATTCTTGGTGATCAATAACACAAGCCAAATATCAGCAATTGCACCAATAGCAACACTGAATCTAGTCAACTTTAAGGCGGCAATCATATGTCGAGCGGGTACTGGCACTCATACATCCTAGCGATGCGACGCATTGATGCCATCACTTACGTACCATACGGAATCTCATGCGTTCAAAACCGCAACATTCTGTCGAAGCAAATGGATCCAAAGTCGCCATTCTTGTCAGTTCGTATCACGATGCTGTGACGAGCAAACTATTGGATGGTGCACAATCAACATTTGTTGAAAGCGGAGGTTCCATCGATGATTGCCAATCAATCACTGTCTCAGGGGCTTGGGAATTGCCTGTTGTGGCATCTGCCATTGCGAGCAAAGGGGGATTTGATGCAATTGTTGCTCTGGGTTGCATCGTTTCGGGAGAAACAACCCATGATCAAGTCATTGCAGACGCCATTGCAGAAGGATTGATGACCA
Source organism: Alphaproteobacteria bacterium (assembly GCA_029936875.1). Lineage (GTDB taxonomy): Bacteria > Pseudomonadota > Alphaproteobacteria > SHVP01 > SHVP01 > JAPYRS01. Next base: position 3,272 of record JAPYRS010000186.1, read on the forward strand.
TTGCCATTCAATGGAAACTACCCGTGTCAATGGGTGTTTTAACCTGCCAAACTCTTCACCAAGCACACGAACGTGCTGGTGGCGAGGGAGGAAATAAAGGTTCTGAAGCTATGCATGCAGCCCTCTGGACCATCGCAACCATGAAGGAAGTGAATTCATGAAGCAAGATGGACGAAAAATCAGACAGCAGGCATTACAACTCCTTTGCCAATTTGATGCCGGGAATGAAGACGTCCCGTGTATCACTTCAGATTCATTTGATGAAGATACTGGCTCGACATCAGAACCACATGAAGATGCCCTCAAACTGGCAACAGCCGTGTGGAGTAAACGAGTTGAATCCGACTCACAGATTGAACCACTGACTCCAGAAT
>JAPYRS010000035.1 GCA_029936875.1 Alphaproteobacteria bacterium
TGTTGGGCAATGTTTGCCGCGTCACCTTCGATCGCGACCACAGGCGTGGCTTTGGAAAGGAGCAAGTCCCAATATGCAATCTTCCGCTGCTCCCGCAGCAACCATTCGGCCTCAAAGGGCGTCAATTCTGGAATTCGACGAAAGGTATCTTGAAAATAGTTATCCAGCAGATCTTGGGCGAACTCCGCCCGCGCTGCTTTGTCAAAGGGCGCCAATGAAAGGGCTCTGGCCGGATCGGCAAAGCCCCCTACGGCCCAGCCAGCAATTATCAGAACAAACAGGGCACGAATCATTTTCATTTCGTCACCACAGGTTGGTTGTAAAATACAGCCTAATTCTATTGCCCCTGGGTTCCTTCGACAAACTGTATTGGTAAACCTAGAATTAATTCCAATACATTTGATAATGTCTGAGATTATGAAATTCTCAGGCCTTGATAGCGATTTCCCAAACCGACCCGGTACAATAATTTGGTAGCGAATTTTGGATGAATGACATGACTGAGGACTGGGACGTAATTGTTGTTGGCGCCGGCACGGCTGGGATCCCCACTGCCATTTTCGCCGGGCAGCGCGGCGCGCATGTGCTGCTGATTGAGGCCGATGAACGGATTGGTGGCACGCTGCACTGGTCGACTGGGCAAATGACCGCGGCGGGCACCAAGATGCAAAAGAAACTCGGCATCGACGATCACCCCGACTGGCACTGGGACGACTGCTATCGAATTTCCAAGGGCGAGATTCATCCGGTCCTCGGCCGGCTTGCCATCGACGAGGCCGCGACAAGTTTTGACTGGCTGACAGACAACGGGTTCGAGCCCGCAGTGGGCACCCCGGTCGCAGGCTTTGGCCATGAGCCGCACCGCGTCCGTCGTTACGCCTGGGGGGAGAACGGCGGCGTCTCGGTGTTGGAAACGATGGAACCGCTGTTGGACGCCCAAATTGGCCGTGGCACGGTAACACTTAGTCTCGAGACACGGATGACTCGACTGATCGTCGAGGCGGGCGCTGTTGTCGGCGTCGAAGTCGAAGCGCGTGACGGCACCACCGCCGAGATTCTTGGCCAGAATGTCGTCCTTACCACCGGTGGTTACGCCGCCAATCCGGAACTTTGGGCCGAACTCACGCCCGGTCGTCCGCTCCGGTCCTACTGCAACCCCTATTCACGCGGTGAAGGCATCATGGCCGCGCGCGATATTGGCGCAGCGGTTAGCGGCGGCGATCAGTTTCTGTGTTCGTTTGCCGGCATCATGATGGACCCTGCCGATCCGCTGTCCGCACGCGGCGGTATCATTCTCAATCCAGCATTTCGCCAGCCCTGGGAAATTTACGTCAACCGTGCGGGGAAAAGATTTGTGCGCGAAGATCATCCGAGTGTCGACCACCGCGAACATGCGCTGCTGGAACAAGACGGCATGGAGATGTTCATCGTCTTTGATGAGGGTATTCGCCAGAACTCTCCAAACCTGTTTAGCGAAATCGAACGGAAACACGCGGCCAAATTCTTTGGCGATCATCCGTCCTATTTCAAGGCGGACACGGTTTCTGGCCTTGCCGAAAAATGCGGTATTGATACCGCCAATCTCGAGGCAAGCGTTATTGAATACAACGACGCCGTTGAGGCCCACACCGACAAAATTTTTGGCCGCGAATCATTGCCGCGCCCGATCGATACCGGTCCTTATCTCGCTATTCGAGCGGTTGGGTTCACCGTGCTTAGTCCCGGTGGGCTCGAGCCCGATGCCGGCATGCGGGTGCTCGATACATCGGGCAATGCGATTCCCAATCTCTATGCGTCGGGAGAGATATTCGGCAAAGCGCGTCTTTCGGGCGCAACTTTCCTCAGCGGCATGTCGCTTTTGCCAGCGGTGACATTTGGGCGCCTGCTCGGGCAGCAGCTATTGACGTGGGAAGGCGCCCGCGCCGCCGCCGAATAAAAATTCAACGAATAACAAAAAAGAAACTTTGGGAGAACACGATGCGCGTTGCCGCCGTCCAGCTCAATGTCACTGACGACGTGGAAGAAAACCTGCGAACCTGCCTTCGTTTGATCGATCAGGCAGAGGCCGAATGCGCGCCAGACCTAATTGTCCTGCCCGAATACTGCAATCACCCGCCGGCCTATCGCAACGCCGAACATTGTTTCGAGGTCTCGGAACCTGAAGACAGCAACTTTCTCAGCGCAATTTCGGCCAAGGCGAAGAAACTCGGTTGCATGATCCAGGTCAACGTCACCACCCGGCACCGCAACAACGCGGTCAAGAATACCAACACCATGTTTGGTCCGGACGGCGGGAAAATGGGCGAATCAAACAAGCAATTCCTGATTGCCGGCGAAAACTTTTTCATGGAAAAGCCCGACGTGCCAACCGAGATCATGGAGACGCCGTTCGGAAATATCGGCATGTATTCGTGCATGGACGGCGTGACATTTGAAGTGACACGCAGTCTCGCGCTTCGCGGCGCGCAGCTTTTGTCGAACAGCCTCTGTTCCTTTGCGCCCGATGAAGACTGGCTGCACCTTCCGGTACGGGCCGCCGAAAATAAATGTTTTGTGGTTGCCGCCAACAAAGTCGGGCGCCTCGTGCCGGACGGCTTGCTTGAAGCAATTGCCGGGGACGGTGACACCGAAGACGCGCGCCAAATGATGGGGGGAGGGGCGAGCCAGATTGTCGCCCCGGACGGCACCGTGCTGGCCCATGCGCCGATTGAGACCGAGGCGATCATTTGGGCCGATATTGACCTTAAGGACGCATCCCTAAAAGGCCGCCCAGACGGCAGCGACATTTTCGCCGACCGCCGGCCCGCATTGTATGCGCCGATTGTTTCCGCGCCGGAGACACGAAACTACGTTGAAGGTGCAGCACAAATCGAGGCTGGGGTCTGGGGCGGCGGTGCGGGTGATTCGATCGACCATCCAATTGACCATGCGGTTGCCGCCGTGCAATCAGCGCTCAAAAACGGCGTGCAAATATTGTCGCTGCCCGAGCTTGCCTTCCTCGCCGGCGGCGAAGTGACCGACGTCGCGACCGACGTTGAAACCAGCGTGCGCGGCGTGGAACAGATTGCGAATATTTTGGCGAAGGAAGGTAGCGACACACTTGTTGCCACCTCGATCCCGCATCGGGACGGCGACAATGTATTTCACCAGGGCATCCTGATCGGGCGGGGCGGCATTCAACTTCGGCAGAACACACTGCACTGCTGTGGTCGCCATCCCTGGGTCACCGCCAATGGTTCTGAGATTCAAACGCTCGACACCAAAATGGCACGGTTCGCGGTTGTTGCGGGCGGCGACGCCGTAATTCCCGAATCATTACGCCTGGTCGCGCTAAAGGACGTTGAGGTCGTGGCCATCCCCACACAAATTCTCGAAAGCTGGGAAGTGAAGACGGGCTTTCTCGAACGTGCCGCCGAAAACCGATTGAGCCTGGTTGTTGCAACGCGCCTTTCGCCCGCAGGGACCGGCCTGATCGTCACGCTTGATCGAGACTTCACCCAAGGCACCACACGAGAGGACGGCCAGCGCCGAACGCGAACCCTCAGTTGGCCGATTGCCGTCCATGCCGACCGGGACGCCCCGCTGATGCGGGCGACGATTTTCCCTTCGGCATCCGCCAACCGGCTTTGTTTCATCGCGACCGATCTGGTTGATGGGCGTCCGTGGCATCTCGCCGGTGCAATTGCGAGTGCAACGCCCGGCGGCTAGTTACTTTCAGCGCCGTCCCAGGAAAAGTCGTCGTCGCAAAGCCGTACAAACAAAAGCTGCGTATCGCCGATCTGAATGGTTTCGCCGCCCTTTAATTCCAGTTCTGATATCAGCGGCTTTTCGTCGACATAAATCAGAACCCGGCTTTGGCCGTCCGCAAGCGTGAACTGGTTGCTGCGCCCGTCATAAATCAGCCGGGCGTGGTTCTTCGCATCGATACTGGAATCACCAAAATCAAGTCGGATGCCCTGATCCTTTATCGCCGCTTCTTTTGAAGGCTCCGGGGCCGCGCCTGAATTGGCAGCGTCTGCATCGACGTTAGCGGCCTTCGGCTCAGGCGGTTGCTTGATCCCGGGTTGGGGCGGCGTTTGTTCGTCCGGCACCGGCCCATCTTCATGCCAACGGCGTCCAATCGCACTGCCACGCCGGCTCTTGCGACCACGGTGGTCGTCACTCGAATCGATGCGGACGATTTCACCCTGAGTATTGCGTTGAACTGCCAATGCGCCACCCTTGGTTCAGGCGACCATAGCAGCGACCGCCCGGTTGCGGTCAAAGGCCCGAACAGGGGAACGGCAAGCGGTGCTATTCGCCGAGCGTGAATGCTTGCGTCTGTACAAGGCGCCAGCGCGGCCGCACAATCCGCCTGAATTGAAACGGGGAGCCATATGACCGTTGCGATCACCGCTGAACAAGCATTCGCCCGTCGGAAACCCTTGCTGGTGCCGGGATACACCGACACGACCAGCGACGAAAGTTATTTCGTCACCCGTTATTTTGGCGCGCTCACCGATAACGTCGATCCCGAGAACCCGGCTCCGGAAGAAGAAAAAAGCCGTCCTCAAGCCTACTACGTTGAACAGCCGCCGCATGCGACGGTGCCGCCGCATTATCACGACACCAATCAGTTTCAGATTTTTCTCAAAGGCCGGGCGATATTTGGACGGAAGCCGGTCGCCTCATTAACCGTCCATTATGCAAGCGGTCACACGCCATACGGTCCGATCATCACCGAATCGGATTCGACCCATTACCTCACATTGCGAAATCTCTGGGATTCGGGCGGAAAGACGATGCCGGATTGCCGTGTGACCCTGCGAAAAATCTGCCGCCGCTTCCACCTGATCGAGAATATCAAGATTCCCGATCCCACGACGGTGGCTTCAGGCGAATCCGAAACAAATGAAGTCTTGCCTTGTGAAGACGATGGCCTCGGCGTTGCCGTTATTACGCTTGGCGAGGGCGCGTCATCGGATCTTGCTTTGTCGCGGGCGGGTGCGGGCCGGTACGCGCACATCGTTGCAGGTGCCGTCGAGCTTGAAGGCCAATCCCTAGGCTTGAATAGCTGCCTTTATTTGGGTTCTGACAGCAATGAACCGGTTCGTGCCTGTGCCGGCGGTGCTGCCATCGTCGTCATGCAGTTTCCGCCTGAACCATTTTGACCCGCAACATTTTAATATGAGCTGGACGCCTTAGGTCAGTTCGACTGTTATGGGATCATAGGAAAACAGCCACGCGGTACGCTCCGCGGAGATGTCGCCTCGCGCTGCGAATGCTTCTTTCAATTCTTCAGGGCTGTTGCGACGAAATAACCCGCGGTTGGCGGACGATTCGTTGACGATTTTTGCGGTCCGTTCATAGCGGTTGCGCTGGTAGAGGTCGAAGGCGGCGCTGACACTGCTTTCGGATTGAATGGTTCGGCAGAGAACGGCGGCATCTTCAATCGCCATGGCTGCACCCTGCGCCATGTAGGGCAGCGTCGGATGTGCGGCATCCCCGAGCAATGTCGCGCGGTCCGTGCTCCAGCCCTCGACCGGCTTTCTGTTATTCAGGGCCCAGCGGAAACATTGATCTTTGTCGGCGGCATCGATGATTCGCGTAATGCGCGGGTGCCAACCGTCGAAATCGGCTTTCAGTTCTGACCACGGGCGTTTTGCGGTCCAGGATTCTTCCGATAATCCTTGGTAGGCAACCACGCCGACAAAGTTCATCATTTTGCCGCTGCGAATGGGATAGGTGACGGCGTGGCGGCCGGGTCCGGGCCAAATATCAACCGTCGAAATTTCGTCTTCCTTGGTCAGCGAAGACATCGGAACAATAATTCGCCAGGCAATATCACCGGTATAGTGGGCCGGCTGTTCGCCAACGATCTGCGAACGAATTGGCGATTTGATGCCGTCTGCACCAATCAAAGCATCGCCCTCGATCTTGCTGCCGTCGGCGAGATGCAGTTCGACGCCGGTCGCGCTTTCTCTAAACCCGGTAACCGTCGAATTCAAATGAATGCAGTCCGGTTTCAACGCACGGACCTTGTCTTCCAGGATCTTCAGAAAATCGGCGCGGTGGATGACGTAGTAGGGGACACCATGTTTCTTGACATAGGCATCACCCATCTGGATTTGCTGCAAAACCTCAGAGGTGCTGTAAATGACAAAGCGATAGGTCTCCGGGCGATAGCCGAGCGTGTCCATCTCTTCCTGGAGGCTGAGGTCGTAGAGAACACGGGTCGGATTGGCGCTCATCTGGATCCCGGCACCAACTTCCGCCAGTTCCGGCGCCTGCTCATAGATATCGACGTCAATTCCGGCCTTCAAAAGGCACGCTGCTGCGGCCAATCCACCAATGCCACCCCCCGCAATGAGGATCTTTCCGTTTGTCATAACTCGCCTTTTTGTGTTGGTTTCCCCAAAAATGGGTTCCGGCCCCTCGCTTCTTTTGAAGTGCGCATCAACTCCCGTCAAGTTGCCGCTAAATTGCCTGAAACCGATCCCCCGAATCGGTAGCGTTATGGCCACATTTTCCCCAATCAAGTCGTGGAAGAATCGCCTTAAGCAGTTGTTTGTTAATAAACTTCCGACTACGTTACGCCGCGTTCGTTGGGCCGAAATGGGCTTGGCGGCGGCTTCCCCGGTTGGGTGGGGCGGCGTATAGTTAATGAACACGCGGGTTTTCGATCGTCTGGGGCGTCACCCCGCACAATTTCGGCTCGCTTCCGTGCGGGTGAAGGACGAAAAACGCGGTGGATGACCTACTTCGCGAATACTTGCCGATCCTGATTTTCATAGGCGTCGCCCTTGCCATCGGCGCCATGTTTATCATCGCGTCGTTCATTATCGTTGTGCAGCGCCCCGATACCGAAAAATTATCGACCTATGAGTGCGGATTCGAACCCTTTGACGACACCCGTGGTCATTTCGACGTGCGTTTCTATCTTGTCGCGATCCTGTTCATTATTTTTGACCTTGAAGTCGCATTGCTGTTTCCGTGGGCGGTCACGCTCGAGGAAATTGGATTGCTTGGATTTTGGTCGATGGTGATCTTTCTCGGAATTTTGACGATCGGCTTCATCTATGAATGGAAGAAGGGAGCTCTGGAATGGGAGTAAACCCTCCGGCAGCGACGGCGCCTGGTTCTGCGGGACTGCCGACATCTGAAACAGCGCTTTTCGAAGCAATGTCGAGCCAACTTGCCGACAAAGGTTATGTTGTCGCCAATCTGGACAAGGTCGTGAACTGGGCGCGGACCGGTTCGCTTTGGTGGATGACATTTGGTTTGGCGTGTTGCGCCGTTGAAATGATGCACGCATCAATGCCGCGGTATGATCTCGACCGGTTCGGATTTATGCCGCGCGCGTCGCCGCGGCATTCAGACGTGATGATCGTCGCCGGCACCCTGACCAACAAAATGGCGCCCGCGCTGCGCAAGGTTTACGACCAGATGGCCGAGCCCCGTTATGTGATTTCGATGGGCAGCTGCGCCAATGGCGGCGGTTATTATCACTATTCCTATTCGGTGGTGCGTGGTTGTGATCGGATTGTCCCGGTCGATATTTATGTGCCGGGGTGCCCGCCCACGGCTGAGGCACTCGTCTACGGCATCCTTCAATTGCAGAAGAAGATCCGCCGGACCGGCACGATTGCCCGCTGATCCGTGCTCGAAAACAAAATGTCAGAAATGGACGACGCTCTAACCGAACTTGGTGACTATATCGCTGCGGCACTTCCGGGTGATGTCACGGGCTCGCGTGTGGCGTTCGGCGAGCTGTCGCTGACGGCAAAACGTGATTCGATTGTGAAAGTGATGACCTTCCTGCGCGAGGATTCAAGTTGCCAGTGCAAGATCCTGATCGATATTTGCGGCGTCGATTATCCAGAGCGCGGCCTTCGGTTTGATGTCGTCTATCATTTTCTCAGCCTGACCCATAACCACCGCGTTCGTGTCAGCATCGAAACCGACGAAAAAACCCCGGTTCCAAGTGCGACGGGTGTCTACAACGCTGCTGGTTGGTTCGAACGTGAAGCCTGGGACATGTACGGCATTATGTTCTCCGGCCATCCTGATCTCCGCCGGATCCTCACCGATTATGGCTTTGATGGACATCCGCTGCGGAAAGATTTCCCGCTTACGGGATTTGTTGAGGTTCGTTACGACGATGCCGAAAAGCGCGTTGTGTATGAGCCGGTGACGCTGCAACAGGAATATCGCACCTTCGACTTTATGAGCCCGTGGGAAGGGGCAGAGTACATTCTGCCCGATGATCTAAAGCCCGATTCGGCCGAGAAAGAAGGCTGATCCCGTGGCCGAAAACCTGATCAGTAATTACACGCTCAACTTCGGGCCGCAGCATCCGGCGGCTCACGGCGTGCTTCGCCTGGTGATGGAACTTGACGGTGAGATTGTGCAGCGCGCCGATCCGCACATCGGCCTGTTGCATCGCGGCACCGAAAAACTGATCGAGCACAAGACCTATCTGCAGGCGATCCCGTATTTTGATCGCCTCGATTACGTGTCGATGATGTGCCAGGAACACGCCTTCGTTCTCGCCGCTGAGAAATTACTCGAGGTGACGGTGCCGGCCCGAGGCCAGTACATTCGAGTCCTGTTCAGCGAGATCACGCGTATTCTCAATCATCTGCTCAACATCACCACGCAGGCGCTTGATGTCGGTGCCATGACACCCGCGCTCTGGGGCTTTGAAGAGCGCGAAAAGCTGATGGAATTTTACGAGCGCGTCTCCGGATCGCGCCTTCACGCGTGTTATTTTCGCGTCGGCGGCGTGCATCAGGATATGCCAGCCGGTCTTACCGACGACATCATCGAATTTTGCGACGCGTTTCCAAGTGTCATCGACGATATCGAAGGGTTGCTGACGCAAAACCGTATTTTCAAGCAACGCAACGTCGACGTCGGTATTGTCAATGCAGCCGATGCGCAGGACTGGGGCTTTAGCGGTGTCATGCTGCGCGGATCCGGCATCGCCTGGGATCTGCGGAAATCGCAGCCCTACGATGTTTATTCCGACATGGAATTTGATATTCCGATTGGCAAAAACGGTGATTGTTACGACCGTTACCTTTGCCGGATAGAAGAAATGCGGCAAAGCCTTTTGATCATTCGCCAATGCATCGAGAAATTGCCGGTAGGCCCGATTGCGACAACCGACGAGAAAATTACGCCGCCGAAACGCGACAATATGAAGAAATCGATGGAAGCGCTGATCCATCATTTCAAACTTTACACTGAAGGCTTTCATGTTCCGGCCGGCGAGACCTACACGGCGGTCGAAGCACCGAAGGGTGAATTCGGCGTGTACCTGGTTTCCGACGGGTCCAACAAACCTTATCGCTGCAAGATTCGCGCGCCGGGATTTCCGCATTTGCAGGCGCTCGAATTCATGGCTAAAGGCCACATGCTCGCAGACGCGGTCGCCATCATTGGCAGCCAGGACATTGTTTTTGGTGAGATCGACCGATGAGTAGCCCGAGCACCAACGTTCAGCAGCCCGAATCCTTCGCGTTTTCTGCCAAAAATGAAAAAGCGGCGAAGGAAATCATCTCCCGTTATCCGGAGGGTCGGCAGGCGAGCGCAATCATGCCGCTGTTCGATCTGGCACAACGCCAATCCGGTGGATGGTTGCCGCTGGTTGCAATCGAAAACATCACCGCGCGTCTTGAAGTTCCGGTCATTCGCGGATTGGAAGTCGCGACGTTTTACACGATGTACAATATGGAGCCGGTCGGGAAATATCTGGTTCAGATTTGTACGACGACGCCGTGCTGGTTGCGTGGTTCCGACGACGTCGTCTCGGCGTGCAAGAAAAATCTCGGCATCGATCTCAATGAAACCACCGCCGACGGCGAATTTACGCTGCGCGAAGTCGAATGCCTCGGCGCCTGTGTCAACGCACCGGTCGTGCAGATTGGTAATGAATATTTTGAAGATGTTGACGCAGAATCGGCTGCAAAAATTCTCGATGCGCTTCGCGCTGGCAAAAAACCGAAACCCGGATCGCAAACCGGCAGAAGCACCTCTGCGCCGGCCGGCCCTCTCACATCCCTGACCGAGGTCGAATAGATATGCTGCACGACCGCGATCGTATTTTCACTAACCTCTACGGCATTCATGACTGGCGCCTCGTAGGCGCCCGAAAACGCGGTGACTGGGACGGCACCAAAGCCATTCTCGAAAAGGGCCGCGACGGCATCATCGTTGAGATGAAAGAATCCGGTCTACGCGGTCGCGGTGGGGCGGGGTTCCCGACCGGGCTCAAATGGTCGTTCATGCCGAAAGAAGTTGGCGACCGTCCGCATTACCTTGTCGTCAACGCGGATGAAGGGGAACCGGGCACCTGCAAGGACCGCGACATTCTGCGCCATGACCCGCACAAACTGATTGAAGGCTGCCTGATCGCCGGTTTCGCGATGGGTGCCCACACCGCATACATTTACGTACGCGGCGAATTTCATAACGAATCCAACAACCTGGAAGCTGCTGTTGAAGAAGCACGCGAAGCCGGGTTATTGGGCAAAGATGCCTGCGGCTCCGGCTGGGCATTTGATGTGATCGTCCATCGCGGTGCCGGCGCCTATATCTGCGGCGAAGAAATGGCGCTGATCGAAAGTCTTGAAGGCAAAAAGGGCCAACCGCGCCTGAAGCCGCCGTTCCCGGCAAACATGGGCGTCTGGGGCTGCCCGACGACAGTCAACAATGTCGAAAGCATTGCCGTTGCACCGACCATCCTTCGGCGCGGTGCGGGCTGGTTCTCCGGATTGGGGCGACCCAAAAATACCGGCACCAAAGTCTTTTGCATCTCTGGCCACGTCGAAAACCCCTGCAACGTCGAAGAAGAGATGGGCATTCCGCTACGGGAGCTGATCAAGAAACACGCGGGCGGTGTTCGCGGCGGCTGGGATAACTTGTTGGCGGTCATACCGGGCGGATCATCGGTCCCCTGCGTTCGCGCCAGTACCTGCGACAACCTGCCGATGGATTTTGATTCGCTCGCCGAAGTTCGTTCGGGTCTCGGTACCGCGGCCGTCATCGTCATGGACAAGTCGACCGACATCATCGCGGCAATTGCGCGGCTCTCGAAATTCTACGCCCACGAAAGCTGCGGCCAGTGCACGCCGTGCCGCGAAGGCACTGGCTGGATGTGGCGGGTGATGGAACGTCTTGTTAAAGGCGAAGCCCATATCGAAGAAATCGATACATTGCTCGATGTTGCGGGGCAAGTTGAAGGCCACACGATTTGCGCGCTCGGCGATGCCGCCGCCTGGCCGATCCAGGGTTTGATCCGCAACTTCCGTCCGGAAGTTGAAGCACGGATTCTGAGTTACCAAAAATCTGCCTCCCATGCCCCGGCGGGGACCGCCAAAGAGACAAAGGCGGAGCCGGCCAAAGAGACAGAGGCCGCCTGACCATGCCGACACTGACCATCGACGGCGAAGAAATCACGGTTGAGGACGGCCTCACGGTGATGCAGGCGTGCGAGCAGGCTGGGGTTGAAATCCCGCGCTTCTGTTATCACGACCGGCTGTCGATCGCCGGTAACTGCCGCATGTGCCTTGTCGAAATGGAACGTTCACCCAAACCGATTGCATCCTGCGCGATGCCGGCCGGCGAAGGCATGGTCATCAAAACCAATACGCCGCTGGTGAAAAAGGCGCGCGAAGGGGTGATGGAGTTTCTGCTCATCAATCATCCGCTCGATTGCCCAATCTGCGATCAGGGCGGCGAATGCGATCTGCAAGACCAGGCGATGGCCTATGGCCGCGGTTCGAACCGCTACACCGAAAACAAACGCGCGGTGAAAGACAAAGACCTCGGCCCGCTCGTTTCAACAATAATGACGCGCTGCATTCACTGCACCCGCTGCATTCGTTTTGCCACCGAGATCGCCGGTGTCGAAGAACTTGGCGCGACCGGTCGCGGCGAACACATGGAAATCACGACTTATGTTGAAAGCGCGCTGACATCTGAACTTTCCGGCAACCTCGTCGACCTCTGCCCGGTGGGCGCGCTGACATCAAAACCGTACGCGTTTGCGGCACGTTCGTGGGAACTGACAAAAACAGAAACCATTGACGTTCACGACGCCGTCGGCAGCAACATACGAGTCGATGCACGCGGCGGTGCGGCAATGCGGGTTCTGCCGCGTCTCCATGAAGGCGTGAACGAAGAATGGATTAGCGACAAAACGCGCCACGCCGTCGATGGGTTGTCGCGGCAACGGCTCGACACGCCCTATGTTCGCGAAGACGGCAAACTTCGTAAGGCGACCTGGGACGAGGCTTTTGAGGCGATCAAAGCGCGGGTGGAGCGCACCGAGGGCGGAAAGATCGCAGCCCTCGCCGGTGATCTTGCTGACGCTGAATCGGTCTTTGCGCTTAAAGGCCTGATGACGTCGCTCGGATCGACCAATATCGATTGCCGTCAGGACGGTGCCGCGCTCGATACCGCCACCCGTGCAGGCTACCTGTTCAATACGACCATTGCCGGGATTGAAGATGCCGACGCGGTGCTGCTGGTCGGCACCAATCCCCGTTGGGAAGCACCGCTGATTAACGCCCGCTTCCGGAAACGGTATCTGATGGGCGGCTTTCAGGCAGGCGTTGTCGGCGAGGTTCATGATCTCACTTATCCGGCGACGCACCTCGGTGCCGGTCCGGCGACACTCAGCGAGATACTCGCCGGCATAAATGAATTTGCAAAAGTGCTGAAGGCTGCCGACCGTCCGATTATTGTTGTTGGCCAAAGCGCGCTCACCCGTGAAGACGGCGCTGCAGTACTTGGCCTTGCCCGCGCCATTGCCGAAAAATTCGGCATGATCACTGACGGTTGGAACGGCTTTAACGTGCTCCACACAGCGGCGGGCCGCGTCGGCGCGCTCGATCTCGGATTTGTTCCGGGCGAAGGCGGCAAGGACACCAACGCCATCATCAATGCCGCAGGTGAGGGCGCAATCGAAATTCTCTATCTGCTCGGGGCCGACGAAATCGCCATGAACGACCTCGGCAAAGCTTTCGTAATTTATCAGGGCCATCACGGTGATGCCGGCGCGCACCGCGCCGATGTCGTGTTGCCGGGTGCCGCTTACACCGAAAAAGATGCGACCTACGTCAACACCGAAGGCCGCGTGCAGCGGACCTCGCGCGCGTTGTTTGCGCCGGGTGATGCCCGTGAAGATTGGTCGATTCTGCGCGCGTTATCAGAAAAACTCGGCCAGACGCTGCCGTACAATTCGCTGAACGAGTTACGCGCCGCCATGATTGAGGCAGTTCCGACGTTTGGTGAGTTGGATGCGCCCGCTACCGCCGCTTGGGGCGACTTCGGGAAAAACGGCGATGTCAGCGACGCACCGTTCGTATCGCCGATTACAGATTTCTACATGACCAACCCGATTTGCCGGTCCTCAGAGACGATGGCCGAATGCAGCACGCTCTATATCCAGAAAACGCCACGGACCGGAACCGATGGCTGAATTCTGGGTCGGATATCTTGCGCCGGGGCTGATCATCCTCGCCCAGATTTTCGCCGTGATGGTGCCGGTTATGGTCGGCGTTGCTTTCCTGGTCTATTTCGAACGGAAGGTGCTGGCGGCGATGACGCTTCGCCGAGGCCCCAACGTGGTCGGGCCGTTCGGCATCCTTCAGTCGTTTGCCGATCTGATCAAAGTTTTCTTCAAGGAAACCGTAATTCCGTCGGGCGCCAACAAGATCGTCTTTCTTTTGGCGCCGCTGCTGACGTTCATCCTCGCGATGATTGCCTGGGCGGTTATTCCGTTTCAGGAAGGCTGGGTCATTTCCGATCTCAATGTGGGCGTGCTCTATCTGTTTGCCGTATCCTCGCTCGGCGTCTACGGCATCATCATGGCCGGCTGGGCCAGCAACTCGCGTTATCCCTTCCTCGGCGCGCTTCGGTCTGCGGCGCAGATGGTGTCTTACGAAGTCTCGATTGGATTTGTCATCGTCACCGTGCTGCTCGCCGCCGGTACCCTAAACCTCAGCGAGATTGTCGAAGCGCAGCGGGATCTCTGGTTTGCGTTCCCCTTGCTGCCGATGTTTGTGATTTTCTTTGTCTCGGCCTTGGCCGAAACCAACCGCCATCCGTTTGATCTGCCGGAAGCCGAATCGGAACTTGTTGCCGGTTATCAGGTCGAATATTCGGCAATGACCTTCGTGCTCTTCTTTCTCGCCGAATACGCCAACATGATGCTGATGAGCGCGATGACGGTCGTGCTGTTTCTCGGCGGCTGGTTGCCGCCGTTTGACGTTGCGCCGTTCACCTGGTTACCGGGCGTACTTTGGTTCTTCATCAAAGTTGTCGTCATCCTGTTCATCTTCATCTGGGTGCGCGCCACATTCCCGCGCTATCGCTACGACCAGTTGATGCGTCTTGGCTGGAAAGTGTTTTTGCCGTTCTCACTGCTGTGGGTGGTGCTGACGGCGGGCGCGATGGTCGCGTTCGATTGGTTCCCGAATTAGGAGGAGTAGATGTCTTTTATTGATCGAAATCTTCGTGCGCTTTTCCTGACCGAACTTCTGTCCGGCATGTGGGTGACTTTCCGCTACATGTTCAAGAAGCGGGTGACGATCAACTACCCGTTTGAGAAAAGCAATTTGAGCCCGCGGTTTCGCGGCGAACACGCGCTCCGTCGTTATGCGAACGGCGAAGAACGCTGCATCGCCTGCAAGCTGTGTGAGGCGATTTGCCCGGCGCAGGCGATCACCATTGAATCAGAGCCGCGCGCAGACGGCAGCCGCCGCACCACGCGCTACGACCTCGACATGACGAAGTGCATCTACTGCGGTTTCTGCGAAGAGGCCTGCCCAGTCGATGCCATCGTTGAAGGACCGAACTTTGAATTCGCCGCAGAAACGCGCGAAGAACTTTTCTATACCAAGGAAAAACTGCTCGCCAACGGCGATCGTTGGGAAAAAGAGATCGCCGCCAATCTCGAACGCGATGGGCCCTACCGTTAAGACAATAAAGGAAGCCCAGTCAGTTCCATGATTATTCAAGCTCTCGCATTTTATCTCTTTGCCGCGATTATCGTCGCGTCGGGGCTAATGGTGATTTCATCGCGGAACCCGGTTCATTCGGTGCTGTTTCTTATTCTCGCCTTCTTTAACGGGGCCGCTTTGTTCGTACTGCTCGGTGCTGAATTTTTGGCGATGGTCATGGTCATCGTTTACGTCGGTGCGGTCGCGGTGCTGTTCCTATTTGTCGTTATGATGCTCGACATCAATTTCGTCGAACTTCGGCAAGGCTTCCTTCAGTATCTGCCGATCGGCGCGTTGATTGGTGTGGTCCTGCTGATTGAGCTTTTGTTTGTCATTGGTGGCGGCATATCACCGCCCGATGTAGCATTGGTATCAGCGGTGCCGATACCAGAAGCGAGCGGACTTTCGAATACCGAGGCGCTCGGGCAAATTCTCTATACGCGCTACATCTATCTGTTCCAGGGCGCCGGCATGGTCCTCCTGACGGCGATGATCGGCGCCATCGTTCTCACGCTTCGCGCCCGGGAAGGTGTTCGCAAACAGAAAATTTCCCGTCAGGTGTCGCGCACTCGCGATGAATCGATTGAATTGAAACAGGTCAAACCGGGGGAGGGCGTCTGATGGAAATCGGCACCAGTCATTACCTCACGGTCGCGGCAATCCTGTTCACGATTGGAATTTTTGGCATCTTCCTGAACCGCAAGAACGTGATCGTCATTCTGATGTCGATCGAACTGATGCTGCTTGCAGTTAATATCAACCTCGTCGCGTTTTCGGTCGCGCTCGGCGATCTTGTCGGGCAGGTGTTCGTCATGTTGATCCTGACAGTCGCCGCTGCAGAATCCGCGATTGGCCTTGCCATCCTGGTTGTCTATTTTCGTAATCGCGGCACAATTGCCGTCGAAGACATCAACCTGATGAAGGGCTGACGGCATGATCTACGGGTTGATCGTCTTTTTGCCGCTTGGCGCGGCCATCATTGCTGGCTTTTTCGGCAAGTGGATTTCCGACCGCGGCGCGCAGCTGGTGACATGCTTCGCTGTTAGTGCGTCGGCGGTCCTATCGCTGATCGTCTTCGTAGATATTGGCCTCGGCGGTGACACGGCGCACGTCGAACTGTTGCGCTGGATCGATTCAGGTTCGTTTGGCGTTTCCTGGGCGTTACAGATCGATACGCTGACCGCCGTGATGCTGGTCGTCGTTGCCGGTGTCAGCGCGCTGGTTCACTGGTACTCGATTGGCTACATGAGCCACGATCCGCATATCCCGCGTTTCATGGCGTATCTCTCGCTGTTCACGTTTGCCATGCTGATGCTGGTAACGGCCGACAATCTGGTTCAGCTTTTCTTCGGCTGGGAAGGAGTTGGGCTTTGTTCCTACCTGCTGATCGGCTTTTGGTACAAAAAACCGGCGGCCAATGCTGCCGCCATCAAAGCTTTCATCGTCAACCGGATCGGCGACTTTGGATTTGCCATTGGCATATTTGGCATCTTCTTCGTCTTCGGCTCGGTCGATTACGAAACCATTTTCGCCGCCGCACCCGAGATCGCTGGCAAGTCGTTTGAATTTCTCGGTCTCGAACTCGACATCATCACGACGCTGACGTTCCTGCTGTTTGTCGGCGCGATGGGCAAATCTGCGCAGATCGGTCTCCACACCTGGTTGCCGGACGCGATGGAAGGCCCGACCCCTGTCTCTGCGCTGATCCACGCCGCAACCATGGTGACCGCCGGCGTCTTCATGGTCGTCCGGATGTCGCCGCTGTTTGAATTTGCCCCGATCACGCTCGGCATCATCACCGTTGTGGGCGCGACCACCGCAATCTTCGCTGCCACCGTCGGCATGGTCCAGAACGACATCAAGCGCGTGATCGCCTATTCGACCTGCAGCCAGCTTGGTTACATGTTCTTTGCCATCGGCGTTTCGGCCTACGGCGCGGCGATGTTCCACCTCTTCACGCACGCCTTTTTCAAAGCGCTCCTGTTCCTCGGCGCCGGTTCGATCATTCACGCGATGTCGGATGAACAGGACATGCGGAAGATGGGTGGCCTCTACACCATGCTACCGCTGACCTACGTGCTGATGTGGATAGGATCGCTTTCGCTTGCCGGCATGCCAGTGTTTGCGGGCTTCTTCTCAAAGGACATTATTTTGGAGGTGGCCTACGCCGCGCAATCCAATGTCGGCGAATATGCCTTCTATCTCGGCCTGTTCGTGGCCTTCCTGACGGCGTTCTATTCGTGGCGTGTCATCTTTATGACTTTCCACGGCAAGTCGCGCGGCGACATTAAGATCATGGCTAATGTCCTCGAGGCGCCGCGGTCGATGGCCATCCCGATGATCATTCTGGCGCTCGGCGCAATATTTGCGGGGCTCGTCGCGACGGGTTGGTTTGTTGGCGATGGGGCCGAGGATTTCTGGCGCGAATCAATCTTTGTCTTGGCAGAAAATGATCCGCTTGAAGCCGCTCATCATCTTGGTTGGACCGTGAAAGCGTCACCAACTGTGATTGGTCTGCTCGGAATATTGTTGGCCTGGTATCTATATGTGCGCCGCACGAGTGCGCCGGCGATAATTGCGGCCTCACATTCGTGGCTCTACCAGTTCCTGCTGAACAAATGGTACTTCGACGAAGCGTATGAATTCCTTTTCGTCCGTCCGGCGAAATATCTTGGCCGTTTGTTCTGGCAGACCGGCGACGGAAAAATCATCGATGGATTTGGCCCTGACGGCATTGCCAGCACCGTTATCAACTTCGCGCGGCGGGCGAGCTTCGTTCAAACCGGGTTCGTCTATCACTATGCCTTTGCCATGCTGATCGGTGTTGCCGGTCTCGTTTCGTGGTTCCTAATCTGGGGCGGTGCCTAAATCATGGGGGACTGGCCCATCCTTTCACTTGTGACCTTCCTGCCTTTGGTAGGGGCCGCGTTCGTCCTGTTGGTCCGGGGCGACAGCGTCATGGTTGCGCGGAATGCCCGCGCCGTCGCGCTTTGGACGACGCTCATCAACTTCGCACTCTCGCTGGTTCTCTGGATCAATTTCGATAACAGCACGGCTGACTTCCAGTTTGAGGAACAGGCGCCGTGGCTGTCCGACACGATCACCTATCACATGGGCGTCGACGGCATTTCGATACTGTTCATTATCCTCACCACCTTCCTGATGCCGATCTGCATTCTGGCGAGCTGGGATTCGATCAAGAGCCGCATCAAGGAATACATGATCGCCTTCCTGGTTTTGGAAACGACCATGATCGGCGTCTTCAGCGCTCTCGATCTCGTCGTCTTCTACTTGTTTTTTGAAGGCGGTTTGATCCCGATGTTCCTGATCATCGGTGTCTGGGGTGGGGCGAACCGGATTTACGCGACGTTCAAGTTTTTCCTCTACACGTTTGCGGGTTCGGTGCTCATGCTGCTCGCGATTCTGGTGATGTATTTCGATGCCGGCACCACCGACATCCCGGCGTTGATGGAACACACAATCGATTCAGGCTTGCAAAAATGGCTGTGGGTCGCGTTCTTTGCATCCTTCGCCGTCAAGATACCGATGTGGCCGCTGCACACGTGGCTTCCGGACGCCCATGTCGAGGCGCCAACCGCGGGTTCGGTCATTCTGGCGGCCGTGCTGTTGAAGATGGGGGCCTACGGATTCCTGCGCTTCTCGTTACCGATGTTCCCCGACGCGACGGCCTATTTCACGCCGATGATTTTTGGGCTGAGCGTCATTGCCATCATCTACGCGTCCCTGGTCGCGATGATGCAAAAGGACATGAAGAAGCTGGTCGCCTATTCGTCGGTCGCGCACATGGGGTTTGTGACTATCGGAATCTTCACGCTGACGACGCAGGGCATTCAGGGCGGGATCATGCAGATGATCAGTCACGGGCTTGTCTCGGGCGCACTGTTCCTAAGCGTCGGCATCATCTACGACCGCATGCACACACGCGAGATCGACGCCTACGGTGGGCTGGTTCACCGCATGCCGAAATACGCCTTCGTCTTCATGATATTTACGCTCGCCAACGTCGGCTTGCCAGGGACCAGTGGGTTTGTCGGTGAGTTCCTGATTCTGGTCGGCGTCTTTCAGGTCAATACCTGGGTCGCGGTGTTGGCGACAATCGGCATCATCCTCAGCGCCGGTTACGCGCTATGGCTCTATCGCCGGGTGATCTACGGCGCCCTTGAAAAAGAGAATCTGAAAGAAATTCTCGATCTCAACCGGCGCGAAATTCTGATCATGGCGCCGTTGATCGCGACGGTTATTTTCTTTGGCATTTATCCGGCACCGTTACTCGATGTGATGGCGGTAAGTGTCGAACACCTGATCGGCCAACACTCGGCGGGACTCGATGCCGTCCGGGCTATCTCTGTGGCGGGGAACTAGAGACTGAATATGGGCGCGACACTCACCATCACCGCCATTCCCGATATTGACCGGGCGTTGCCGGAAATCTGGCTGGCGATCTGGGCAATGGCTCTGTTGATGTACGGTGTCTTCCGCGGCAACTTCTCGACCCGCACGGTCTCGTGGCTTGCGGTCGGTGGTTTGGCAGTTGCCGCCGTGTTGGTGCTTGCCGGGCCGGAGGGCCGCGGCGTGACATTCGCCGGGTTGTTCATAACGGACGCGTTTTCAGAGTTCGCAAAAATATTGGTGCTTGCGGGCGCAGCTATCGGTTTGATTTTATCGAACAGTTATCTGCGCCATCAGGAAATGGAGCGGTTCGAATTTCCGGTTCTGATGGTGCTGGCGACGCTCGGCATGCTGATGATGATATCGGCAAACGATCTCATCTCGCTTTACCTCGGCATCGAGCTGCAAAGTCTCGCACTCTACGTTCTCGCCGCCTTCAAACGGGATTCGCTGCGCTCCACCGAAGCCGGCCTTAAGTACTTTGTTCTTGGCGCGCTTTCGTCCGGCATGCTGCTTTACGGCTGCTCGATGATCTACGGCTTTACCGGCACGACAAACTTCGACGCACTTGCCGCCATTTTTGCCAACGCCGACGGCCTGCCGTCTGCCGGTCTGATCATTGGCATTGTGTTCCTGGTCGCGGGTCTCGCCTTCAAGGTGTCCGCGGTGCCGTTCCATATGTGGACGCCCGATGTTTATGAAGGCGCGACCACACCGGTGACGGCCTTCCTCGCGCTTGCCCCGAAAGTGGCAGCTATGGCGCTGTTTATGCGGACGATGGTTTCGCCCTTTGCCGGCATCACCGATCAATGGCAGCAGATCATTATTGCGATCTCGCTCGGCTCGATGGTGCTCGGCGCGTTCGCGGCTATTCGCCAAACCAATATCAAGCGCCTTATGGCCTATAGCTCGATTGGCCACATGGGATTTGCGTTGGTGGGGCTCGCCGCCGGGACTGAACAGGGCCTCCAGGGAATTCTGATTTATCTCGCGATTTATCTGGTCATGAACATCGGTGCGTTCGCGGTCATTCTTTCGATGCGGGTCGGCGATAACATGGTTGAGGACATCAGCGATCTTGCCGGTCTTTCGCGCAATCACCCGATGATGGCGTTCGGCATGGCGATCTTCATGTTCTCGCTGTCTGTCGTCACACCGCTCGCCGGGGTCTTTGGCAAATTTTACGTCTTCCTCGCAGCCGTTGATGCCGAGCTCTA
>JAPYRS010000187.1 GCA_029936875.1 Alphaproteobacteria bacterium
AATGCGGCTTCGTCCGTTCAAACTTCTCTTTCGCCATCGTATCTTCTCTTTTTATCT
Organism: Alphaproteobacteria bacterium; assembly: GCA_029936875.1. Classification (GTDB taxonomy): domain Bacteria; phylum Pseudomonadota; class Alphaproteobacteria; order SHVP01; family SHVP01; genus JAPYRS01. Next base: position 58 of record JAPYRS010000187.1, read on the forward strand.
ATGAGTGTTCGTTAGACTTAAGCGAGTTTCGCCCGCACTTCGTCCGAAACGGCCTGCGGGACCTGTTCGTAATGATCGAAATGCATCGAAAATTGTGCGCGCCCCTGGCTCATGGAACGCAGTGTATTGACGTAACCAAACATGTTGGCAAGCGGCACCGTTGACGAAATAACGGTCGCATTACCGCGTGGCTCTGACCCGGAGATCTGACCGCGGCGGCTGTTGAGATCGCCGATTACGTCGCCCATGTATTCTTCCGACGTCACAACTTCGACCCGCATTAGCGGCTCCAGCAGTTTGATGCCGACCTTCGGTGCGACTTCACGGAATGCAGCCCGTGACGCAATTTCAAAGGCCATGGCCGATGAATCAACGTCGTGAGACGCGCCATCAATGAGGGTCGCGCGAAAATCAATTACCGGAAAACCAGCCAGCAGCCCGCCCTCGGCAATTCTGCGAATGCCTTTTTCAACGGAGGGGATGAATTCCTTCGGTACGTTTCCGCCCTTAACCTTATCGACAAATTCAATTCCCGAACCCGGCTTAAGTGGCTCGAAAACAACCTTGAGGCGCGCGAACTGGCCCGAACCACCGGTCTGTTTCTTATGGGTGTAATCAATTTCAGCGGTCCGCGTGATGGTTTCGCGGTAGGCCACCTGCGGCGCGCCAATGTTGGCGTCGACGCTGAATTCGCGTTTCATGCGATCAACGATAATCTCGAGATGGAGTTCGCCCATCCCCTTGATAACCGTCTGTCCACTTTCCTGATCGGTCTCAACATGGAAAGAGGGATCTTCAGCCGCGAGACGGCTAAGCGCGACGCCCATCTTTTCCTGATCGTTCTTGGTTTTCGGTTCGACCGCAATTTCAATAACCGGTGCGGGAAATTCAATCCGCTCGAGAATGATGGGGTCATTCATTGCGCTCAGCGTGTCGCCGGTGGTGGCGGACTTCAGCCCGGCGAAGGCAATAATTTCTCCGGCGCGCGCTTCTTTCACATCTTCCCGCGAATTCGCATGCATCTCCAGCATACGGCCAACGCGTTCTTTCTTGCCTTTGCCGGTATTAAGAATGGTCTCACCGGATTTGACGATCCCGGAATAAATCCGCACGAACGTCAGCGAGCCGACGAAGGGATCATTCATGATCTTGAAGGCGAGGCCCGCAAAGGGCGCGTCATCGCTGGATTCCCGAACCATCTCTTCGCCACTGTCCGGATGGACGCCTGCAACGGCATCGACATCAAGCGGCGACGGCAAATATTCGATAATGGCGTCGAGCAAGGGCTGCACGCCCTTATTCTTGAAGGCACTACCCGTCAGGACCGGCACAAAAATTCCGTCAATGGTGCCGCGACGAATGCAGGCGTTGAGAACAGCCTCATCCGGCTCGGTGCCTTCGAGGTAGGCTTCGAGCGCGTCATCGTCCACTTCAACCGCCGCTTCGACGAGTTGCTTACGATGATCGGCTGCGGATTCTGCGTATTCGTCCGAGATTTCGACTGCTTCGTATTCGGCACCCAGCGTTTCATCTTTCCAGATGATTGCCTTCATTTTGATGAGATCGATAATGCCGATGAATTCGGATTCTGAACCAATCGGCAATTGTGTGATCAAGGGATTTGCACCCAACCGGTCTTTGAACATCTCGACGCAGCGAAAGAAATCGGCGCCAATCCGGTCCATTTTGTTGACGAAACAGATACGCGGAACATTGTATTTGTCCGCTTGCCGCCAAACTGTTTCCGATTGTGGTTCGACACCGGCAACCGAATCAAAGACGGCAACCGCGCCATCCAAAACCCGCAACGAGCGTTCGACTTCAACCGTGAAATCGACGTGGCCCGGAGTATCGATAATGTTGATGCGGTGGTCATTCCAAGCACAGGTCGTGGCCGCCGACGTAATTGTAATGCCGCGCTCTTGTTCCTGTTCCATCCAGTCCATGGCGGCATTGCCGTCGTGGACTTCGCCGATCTTGTGCGACCGGCCGGTGTAAAAAAGAATGCGTTCCGTTGTCGTCGTCTTACCGGCGTCAATGTGCGCCATGATGCCGATGTTGCGGAATCTTTTGAGTGGGGTACGGGCCATTTTATCTAACCAAACAAATCTTCGAGCAACCGACTACCAGCGGTAATGAGCGAAGGCCTTGTTGGCTTCGGCCATCCGGTGGGCGTCTTCCCGTTTCTTGACGGCATTGCCACGCTCACTTGCGGCATCCATCAATTCGCCGGAAAGGCGTTCAGTCATGGTGTTTTCGGAACGTGAACGAGCGGCTGAAATGATCCAGCGAATTGCCAGCGCCTGAGAGCGTTCGGAACGAACTTCGACCGGCACCTGATAGGTAGCACCACCCACACGCCGCGACCGAACTTCGACATCCGGTTTAACGTTGGCGAGGGCTTCGTGGAAAACCTTTATGGGATCCTGGCGCATCTTATCGTTAATGCGATCAAGCGCGCCATAAACGGTGCGCTCTGCCACGGACTTCTTGCCCTGGAGCATCAGCGAGTTCATGAATTTCGACAGCACCTTGTCGCCAAACTTGGCGTCAGGGTTAACTTCGCGTTTTTCTGCAGCGTGACGGCGGGACATAACTAAACCTACTTGGGCCGCTTGGCGCCGTATTTGGAACGACGCTGCCGGCGTTCGCTGACGCCCACCGTATCCAAAATGCCGCGAATTACGTGATACCGAACACCCGGCAAATCCTTGACCCGGCCACCGCGGATCATGACCACGGAATGTTCCTGAAGGTTGTGGCCTTCGCCGGGAATGTAGCTGATGACCTCCTGCCCATTGGTCAGTCGCACGCGGGCAACTTTCCGCAGCGCGGAGTTCGGCTTTTTCGGCGTGACTGTGTAAACGCGCGTGCAAACGCCACGTTTTTGCGGGCAAGCGTCCATGGCGGGCGCTTTGTTCCGCGTAATCGGACGTGATCGTCCCTTGCGAATTAGCTGGTTAATTGTCGGCATAAATGCCAATCGCTCCAATTATCGGATCACGGGACATCCCGTATTCCTCGCTTCACATTCGCGGACGCCAAACAAACCCACACGATGTTTCCCACCACAAACCTGCGTGGGAACGACCGTGTCGGCCCAAATCCAAATCCAGAACCGGCACCTTAAAGGCAACTAAAGAAGCCGTATTCCGCCCCAAAACCAGGGAATCTTGAATGTCGTTCGCTTTCTTCCGGGACCGCGTTTAGGTCTTGTGGCGCAAACTCGAGCGCCTGAACTACCACCAAGCCCGAAAGTGCGCGGATAATAGTAAGGGGCCTCTAGATCGTCAAGCGAATAAGCGCCGATTTCTCCCGATTATTCGGATATTTTCCAAAAACCGGAAGTCCTGATCAGGAGCCAGCTGGCGGCCGATCTGGAACGATCAAAAACCGTGGCCCGACCCGGTATTTCGCCAAATTCCCCATATTTTCCATGAGGTTAGCAGGGATACAAGGAATCAGGCTCCGCCGTCCCGATTTCGTGGCCGTTTGAAAGGCAAAAATGCCCATCCTCAAAAGGATGGGCATAAGGGCAAGTTGGGTCCAGCTATTCCGCCGGGACT
>JAPYRS010000188.1 GCA_029936875.1 Alphaproteobacteria bacterium
CATCAAGATGGATCGCGGGTCGGCAAGGGTTATCGCCGCCAACAACGTCTTCGCTCATATCGATGACCTGGCGGCGGTCGCAGACGGTATTTCAAACCTGCTTGCCGATGACGGTGTCTTCGTATTTGAAGTCTCCTACCTGCTGGATGTTTTTGAGCAGACTCTGTTCGATACGATCTATCACGAGCACCTCGCCTATCACTCGGTGGCACCTCTCCGAATGTTTTTCGCGAGTCACGGGCTTCACCTGTTCGATGTCGAACGCGTATCCGCACACGGCGGATCGCTGCGCGGATTTGTGCAAAAATCGGGCGGGCCTCACACAGAATCTAGTTCAGTCGAAAATCTCATCGCGCTGGAACATACCGCCGGTATTGATCAAACCGCGTCGTTTCATGAGTTCGGCGCGCGGCTGGAAGCTTTGAAAGCCGAATTGACGGGTCTTCTTCGCCGGCTCAAGGCGGAGGGCAACTCGATCATCGGATTTGGTGCGCCTGCCAAGGCGACAACGCTGATGTATTATTTCGAGCTTGGGTCGGACGTTATTGATGTCATTGTTGACGAGGGTCCCCTAAAGCTGGGTCTGCTGACGCCGGGCCTTCATGTGCCGGTGGTTTCGTCCGACGCTTTGTATGACCGCAATCCCGACTATGTTCTGATACTCGCGTGGAATTTTGCTGACCCAATTATCGAAAAGCATGCACGCTATTCTGATCAGGGCGGTCAGTTTATTGTACCTTTACCCAGACTGGAGTTACGACCCTGATGCCGACCGCCTGCCAACCTGAAGATATCAATCAAATCTGCGATGGAATTTCGGACCTGCTGCCGGAACTTTCCGGTTCCCGCATATTGGTCGCCGGTGGACAGGGCTTTCTCGGGCAATATTTTTCTGAAGTGTTTGCGCATCTCAACCGCGGCCTTCTCGATCAGCCTTGCGAAGTGGTCATTCTCGATAACCTCATCACTGGCCGGGACGGCGCTGGAAATCCGGATTCGGGGCGCGGCATAAAATGGCTCAATCACAACGTCATTGAACCGTTTGAGAGCGAAGAAAGATTCGACTTCATCATTCACGCCGCAGGTATTGCGAGTCCGTTTTATTACCGGAAGTTCCCGCTCGAGACGCTTGAGGTTTCCACGACAGGCACCAAGAATCTTCTTAATCTCGCCAGAGATCACGGGGCGAAGATTATTTTCTTCAGCTCCAGTGAAATTTACGGCGATCCCGATCCAAAATATGTGCCGACGCCGGAAAGTTACCGCGGCAATGTATCCTGTCTTGGGCCGCGCGCCTGTTACGACGAAAGCAAACGCCTCGGAGAGACGCTCTGCCGGATCTACCACGAACAGTTTGGCGTTCAGTCGCGCATGGTCCGACCATTCAATGTCTACGGCCCCGGCATGAACAAACTCGACTATCGGGTCCTGCCGAATTTTGCCGCCCACATTATCGACGGCCAGGCGATCAACGTGTACGGCGATGGAACCCAGACCCGGACCTACTGTTACATCACGGACGCGATGACCGGCTTTCTCAAAGTTCTCGTTAACGGCTCTCCGGGGGAGCCGTACAACATCGGTAATCCGGAACCGGAAATCTCGGTGCTGCAGTTGGTCGAGGAAATCGAAGGCGCACTTGATCAAAAAATCGAGAAACACATCATCGACTACCCTGATTCGTACCCGGCCGATGAACCACTCCGGCGTTGCCCCGACATCACCAAGGCGCGGCTGCAGTTGGGGTACGAACCGCGAGTGCCTTTGGCTGATGGCCTGAAACGATTTTTCAGCTGGGCCGAGGATGCCTACCGCGACACCGAATAAGGCCGATGTTCTCAACCTCGCGCTAATCGGCGCGGGGCCATGGGGCAGGAATTACATTCGGACGCTGGCCGAAATGCCGGGCCTGCGGCTTAGCCTCATCTGTAGTAACAATCCGGAAACCGCCACCCTCGTTCCGACCGATATTCAAATCAACGGCGACTGGAAGGCCGTTATTGCGGCGTCCGATATCGACGGTGTGATCATCGCGGCGCCGTCCAAATTCCATGCAGAAATGACCTTGGCCGCAATCGACCGCAGGCTTCCGGTCTTGATCGAAAAACCGCTCGCGCTAAATCTCGCCGATGCAGAAGCGGTTGAGGAAGCAGCAACCAAAAAAGATGTCCCGGTATTGGTCCACCACGTCCATCTATTTCAGCCGGGTTACGCAGAAATCAAAAAACAGGTTTTGGCGCTTGGGCCGATACGGTCAATTAAGTGCAAAAGTGGTAATGCCGGACCCTATCGCCCCGACACTGATCCCTTGTGGGATTGGGGTCCGCATGACATCGCGTTTTGTCTTGATTTGATGGCCGCAAACCCTGCCCGCATCGCTGCGAAAAACCGCGATCAAACGGAAACGGGCAGGGGCGTAATCTTTGATATCGTCCTCGAGTTCGAAAACAATGTAGTGGCGACAATTGAGACCGGCAACGGTTATGAGGCTCGCCATAGGCGGCTTGAGGTGGAATTCGAATCAGAGACGCTGATTCTCGACGACAACGCCGCGCAAAAGTTGCTGCGACGTTCCCGCGGTGCCGGTGGAACAGCGAGCGAATCGCCTATATCGATTTCGGATCAACCGCCATTGTCCATCGCCGTTGCAAACTTTGCCGCAGCCATTCGCGGCGAACCGGCGCAATACATCGGTGCGCGTCTAGGTGTCGAGGTGGTGAAGGTGCTCGAACATTGCGCAACGCGAATCACTGGTGGCGGAGCGGCCGATGGCTAAATCTGGCGCCGACGCCAACATCTGTGAGATCGCGCGCGCGAAGATCAATCTTTATCTCCATGTGCTCGGAAAACGCGACGACGGGTTCCATGAACTTGAAAGTCTTGTGGCCTTTGCTGATGTCGGCGACAAAATTGAAGTCTCGACTGCGCCTGAGCTTTCGCTAGAGATCACCGGGCCGTTTGCCTCTGCAACACCAACGGGCGATGGCAACCTTGTCTTGAAAGCCGCGAGGGGCTTGCGCGATCTGCTGAGCGCACCGCAAGGTGCAAAAATAACGCTGACAAAAAATCTGCCGGTTGCTGCTGGAATCGGTGGCGGCTCGGCCGACGCGGCGGCTACGCTTCGTGCATTGAAAAAACTCTGGGCCGCGAGTTTGTCGGATCAGGCCATGCTCGAATTCGCACTTTCCCTCGGATCGGACGTGCCGGTTTGCATCCAAAATCTCGATTCGATGATGACAGGCCGTGGTGAAACACTCGCGCCGGTGCCGGCGTTGCCGCGAATGCCCTTGGTTCTCATTAATCCGGGTGTCCAGCTTGAAACCGCGCATGTATTCGCCGGTTTGACCCGTTCGTTCTCGGTGCCGGTCCCCGTTACAAACCTGCCCGGTAATTCGACCGACTTTGCCGCGATGCTTTCTAATTTGAAAAATGACCTTGAGGCTCCCGCAATCGATTTGGCACCCCCGGTAGGCGATGTCATAAATGCATTGGGTGCGGAAGGGGGTTGTCTGCTTGCCCGTATGAGCGGCAGTGGTGCAACCTGTTTCGGAATTTTTACGGAT
>JAPYRS010000036.1 GCA_029936875.1 Alphaproteobacteria bacterium
CTGGCGACCCGGATGGGTCTCGCGCTTAATTCCAAATTCCGCCTGCCGTGGGAAATTTACGTCAATCGAGAGGGCAAACGGTTTGTCCGCGAAGACCATCCGAGCATTGACCACAAGGAACATGCGCTGCTGGAACAGGACGGGATGGAAATGTTCATTGTCTTTGACGAAGGCATTCGCCAGAACGCGCCGCACATCGACAACGTCGTCGACCGGGACGCACTCGCGCAGTTGTTCGGCAAACACGTTTCTTATCTCAAGGCCGATACCCTCGAAGACCTTGCCGCTCAGGCCGGGATGGACCCGGAAAATTTGAAGGAATCTGTTCGCCAGCATAACGATGCCATCAAGACCGGCGACGACCCGGCGTTTGGCCGCGAGGTTTATGCGCGACCGATTGATACAGCACCCTACCTCGCGATCCGGGCCGCCGGCTGCACCGTGTTAAGCCCGGCTGGACTTAATGCCGACGCTGATCTGCGAGTGCTGGATAAAGACGGAAAACCAATCCCCGGGCTCTATTGTGCCGGTGAAATTTTGGGCTTTGCGCGCATTTCCGGGCAGGGCTTTGTCGGTGGAATGTCGCTGACACCGGCGCTCACCTTCGGGCGTTTATTGGGCCAGAAAATTCTCGCTTGGGAAGGCGCCCGCGAAGCCGCCGAGTAACTCCGACTAAGATCACGAATAAAAAGGGCGAGTTGTGCGGCTCGCCTTTTTCGTGTCGTTTGCCTAGTGCGCTTCGTCCCAGTTATCGCCGATGCCGGTATCAACGGTCAGCGGCACGACCAGGTGGGCCGCCCCTTCCATGACTTTCTTGACGAGCGCTGCGGTGTCGTCGACTTCCGCTTTCGGTACTTCAAACACCAACTCATCGTGAACCTGTAACAACATCTGCGCGCCGAGGTTCTGATTTTCGAGTGCGCCGGGAATTTTGATCATTGCGCGCTTGATAATGTCGGCAGCCGATCCCTGCAGCGGCGCATTGATTGCGGCCCGTTCTGAAAATGCGCGGTGCATCGGGTTTTTATCGTTGATCCCGGGCAAGTGGACGCGCCGACCGAAAATGGTTTTCACATATCCGAATTCGCGGCACTCTTCTTTCTTGTCTTCCATGTAACCGCGAATGCCGGGGTAACGTTCAAAGTACGCGTCGATATAGGCCTTCGCCTCTTTTCGTCCGATGGAAAGCTGCCGCGCGAGACCAAACGCGCTGATCCCGTAAATGATGCCAAAATTAATTGCCTTCGCGCGCCGCCGCACACTCGGGTCCATATTTTCAATCGGAATATCGAAAACTTCAGACGCCGTCATCGCGTGAATGTCTTTGCCTTGCTTGAAGGCTTCCGTCAGTTGCGGAATGTCGGCCATGTGGGCGAGCAACCGCAATTCAATCTGGCTGTAATCCGCGCTCAGAAACTTGCAGCCTTTTTTCGGCACAAAGGCGGTCCTGATCTTACGGCCCTCTTCGGTGCGGATCGGAATGTTCTGAAGATTGGGATCGTTCGACGACAGGCGGCCGGTCGGCGCCACCGCCATCGCATAATTGGTGTGAATGCGACCAGTTTCCGGATTGATTTCTTCCGGCAATTTGTCGGTATAGGTGTTCTTCAGCTTGGTTAAATGGCGGTATTCCAACACTTTTTTCCCAAGCTCAACCCCGTCATCGGCGAATTTCTCGAGGATATCGGCGGTGGTCGAGTAGGCGCCGGTTTTGCCCTTCTTGCCACCGGGCAGGCCCATCTCATCAAATAGAATTTCGCCCAACTGTTTCGGCGAGCCGACATTGAATTCCTTACCGGCGAGTTTGTGCACCGCAATTTCTGTTTTGGCGATACGACCGGCGAAATCTTTCGACATCGCAACCAATGTTTTCGGCTCAACCCGAATGCCCGCGCCTTCCATATCGGCAAGTACAGTGACCAAGGGCCGGTCGAGCGTTTCGTAAATCGAAACCAGGTGTTCAGCGAACAGCGCTGGTTTCAGTTCTTCACAAAGGCGCATCGCCGATTCGGCAGCCTCAGCTGCGTAAGCCGCGAGCGTCTCGCGCGGCGCCTGATCCAAAGTGATTGCCGATTTGCCGGTGCCGGTAATTGATTTCAAGGATGTGAGGTCGGCGTCGAGCACCAGTTTGGCGATATCTTCCAACCCGTGGCTATGAACGCCAGCGTTGCGCCCATAGGACAACAACATCGGATCGTCGATCGGACCCAGGCGAATGCCGAGACGCGAAAATACAAGAATGTCATTTTTGATGTCGTGGCCAATTTTGAGAACACCCGGATGCTCCAGCATTGGTTTGAGAATTTCTCCAACCACGTTCGGGCGCAGCGCGTCGGTTGCGTTCGCTTCAATCAAATCGTTTTGCTGAGCGCCCGATGCAACCGGCACAAAAATCGTTCGCCCCGGCCCCAATGTTAATGCCACACCGACGAATAAACCCTGCAGCGAATCGGGCGTCGCCGTAACCGTCTTCACCGCGACCGCCCCGGCTTGTGACGCCGCCTCCACCCATGACGTCAGCTGATCTTTTTCGGTGACGATGGTGACTTCAGCGGTCGTTTCGATTTTATCAGCAGCAGATGCCGGTTGGCCGGTGCCGTCACCAACATTCCGAATCCGTTGTGCGAGCCGCGACAATTCCATGTCGTCGAGGAACGTCAGCAGAATTTCTGGGTCGAGCGGTTTGTATTCAAACTCTTTGATTTCGTGTTCGACCTCGACGTCGTCTTTTAGCGTCACCAACTCGCGGCTGACACGGGCGAGATCGGAAAACTCGAGAAGATTTTCGCGGCGTTTGTTTTGTTTAATTTCACCGGCCCGCTCCAGCAGCGTATCAAGATCGCCGTATTCGCCGAGCAACAGCGCTGCCGTCTTCACACCGATGCCCGGCACGCCCGGCACGTTATCGGTTGAATCACCGGCAAGCGATTGCACATCAATCACCTTGTCGGGGGCGACGCCGAACTTCTCGAACACTTCAACAGGGCCAATCGGCCGGTTCTTCATCGGGTCCAGCATGGTGACGCCGTCCCGGACCAGCTGCATGAGGTCTTTGTCGGAAGAGACGACGACAACTTCGGTGCCCCCTTCACGGGCGATTCGCGCATAGGTCGCGATCAGATCGTCGGCCTCGAACCCCTTCATCGCGATCGACGGCACCTGGAAGGCGCGGGTCGCCTCGCGGATCAATTCGAACTGCGGTTTGAGATCTTCCGGCGGCTCATCCCGGTTGGCTTTGTATTCAGGATAAATTTCGTTCCGGAAAGTGATTCGCCCAGCATCAAAAATCACCGCGATGTGGGTGCCGTCGCCGTCCGTGAATGTGTCCTGCAATAGCTTGTGCAGCATGTTGCAAAACCCGGCGACTGCGCCGGTCGGCAGGCCATCTTTTTTGCGGGTCAGCGGCGGCAGCGCGTGGTAGGCGCGAAAAATGTAACCGGAGCCATCGATCAGATACAGCCGCTCCGTCTTGCCGGATTTAACTGCTGGTTTCGCCGCGAATTTTTTGGAATTTGATGCTTTCGCCATGGCCGCACTATAACACCAGCGGGCAGTGTGGCGGCGGACGAACCGGGTCCGCGCAGAAATAATCGAAGCTAGGTGCTGGCCTTTTTGTGGACAAAACGTTTGCCGCAATAGGGGCAATCAATTTCGCCCTTGCCCTCGAGATTGAGAAAAACAAGCGGGTGGCCTTGCACGCCGCCGCCGTCGCAGCCGACGGTTTGGTCCGGTGTTTCGGTTACTTCTGCGGGTTCGGGGGTGTCAGACATAAAAACCAAGGGGAACGAGGAACAGAATGCGGCAATAAGATCGCGCCAGTAGGGTTCTAGGCACCGGGATTTGACCCGTACGACACGCGAATGATACCCCTTGCCGCGAGGAATTTCACACCCGAAATATTGGCCCGCGCTCACTTTTCTATTTCATATTGAAATGACAACACCGTCCGAGTCCCCGCCTGCAAGCGTGACGCCGCTTCGCCCCCTAAACAAAGCTGCGGGAGCCATGCCGGGCGCAGCCGCGCTTGAATTTCAGGGCCTGCGCAAAGTCTATCGGTTGGGCCGGGGCAAACCTGGCAAAGAGGCATTGCGCGGGATCGACCTCACCATTCCGCACGGCAGTTTGTTTGGATTATTGGGCCCGAACGGCGCCGGGAAATCGACCCTGATCAATATTCTTGCCGGCACCGTGGTCAAAACCGGCGGTGTCGCCCGCATCTGCGGGATTGATCTTGATAGCCATCCACGCAACGCCCGCGGCGCCATCGGCGTTGTCCCACAGGAACTTGCGGTCGATCCTTTTTTCACACCGCGGCAATCGCTTGAACTTCATGCCGGGCTTTACGGCGTGCCAAAAAAGGAAAGAAGAACCGACCACATACTGGAGATTATGCGTCTCAGTGAAGTTGCCGACGCTTCGTCGCGGCGATTATCCGGCGGCATGAAACGAAGGCTGATGCTGGCAAAGGCGATGGTTCATGCGCCGCCGGTGCTGGTTCTTGATGAACCGACCGCGGGCGTCGACGTCGAACTTCGCAAGCATCTTTGGGAAGTTGTCCGCAATTTAAACGAGGCCGGCGTCACCATTTTGCTGACGACGCATTATCTCGAAGAGGCGGAACAATTGTGCGACACGATTGCGATCATCAATGACGGTCGTGTCGTCGCAAAAGACGATACCCGCGCGCTCATTCAGCGAATCGACCGCAAGGAAGTGGCCATCGTTATCGCCGACGACCTGCTCGAAGTGCCGGAAGACTTGCGCACGCTAGATGCCGAGTTGCGCGGACCGCGCACCTTGGCGATCGGCTATTCACGAAAGAACAATGAGATCGCCGAAATTTTGGACGACGTCCAGCGCGCGGGCCTTACAATTCTCGACCTCACCACCGAGGAATCCGACCTCGAAGATGTCTTTCTTGATCTCACCGGCCGCAAGGCCGCCCGCACCGAAGAACCCGGCCAGGACGAAGCCGGCCGCAAGCCCGGCCCCGATGACGCCGGCGCGGTTGAAGGCGGTGGCGATTAGGCGACGTTATGATTGGGGGCGTGGATGCGATTTAGGTCGTGGCACCCGGCGGATGACGCCGGACAGCCGGCGCCTAGCTCGCCCTAAACTGCCCACATTTATGGTTCTTGTTGGGTTCGATCATGATAGTAGCCGGACGCCGTAGCGATAAGTTGAAGGCCCGGCTTTGAGCGTCTATCGTCGGCCCACGTCAATGCACCCGTAGCTCAGTTGGATAGAGCGCTGGCCTCCGAAGCCAGAGGTCACAGGTTCGAATCCTGTCGGGTGCGCCATTTAATCCCCCATTTTTTCGATAGCTGGTATTTTGAATATTATGGGTGGGCACCCCAAGGGCACCCCCAAAAATCCAACATGGCCGTCGTTCTTCTCCTTCTGAAGGAATTCAGCCGACGCCTTCCTCGATGATGCGAAAAGCACGTTATTGCGTAGAACCGGCATGTGCATTCCTGCTTGCTCCGCATTAAAGAACTCGACGGGGCGAACAGTGTTCTGAATTACTTTGGGGTCTTGTGGGTCACTGAGATTCGAATGGATTAGGGTTTCATCGAATTCTCGAAAGCATGATTTGAGCTCAGAGACTTGATCGAATTCCCGGCGAAATTCTTCAAACGATGCGGCGAATATCGTATCGGTATCGTATTTGGTGACCGCAGAAGTTGCCCTCTTAATTATTTGAAGGCGAGACAATGATAACCAGATAAGTACTAGGAGAACTATGAGGCCCAGCACGACGATACCAAAAGCAAGTACGCCGCCTGTACCGGTATTGGTAAACCAGTGAACAAATACTCCGAGCCAGTTCTGAAAACCGACCCCAAAGTCGTCGAGACTCGTTTCTAGCCGCCCCATCGCAATCTAATCCCCTCTCTATCCGAATGCGGCCTCACGAGATCAACGACTCTCATTATCTGAGCAACGCACTAACTGGTGGAATTTCCCCCGAGAAATAAAATTTACATCATTATTTCTCACTTTCCGATCTATTAGATCGATTCAGGAGTACTCTCGCGGGTCGGATATCAAGCTGAGAACAGGTTCGATGCCGTTGACGATCATGGCACATCAGGCAGTCCGGCCAGTTTTGTAGATGAGTTCCTGGCGCAATTTCATCGAGGGACAGGGGGAAGAATGAAACAGCAGCATATTGGTGACATCACCGTTGATAAACATGTCGAACTCGAAGCGCCGTTCATAGACCCGGACCACGCGCTGCCAACATCAACTCTCGACGAGTTCGAAACGCATCGACGTTGGCTTGACCCCTCCTATGTCGATTACGCGCAGATGAAGTTGATCTTCAGTTTCCACAGCTATGTCGTGAAGACACCGCATCACAATATTCTGGTCGATACCTGTGTCGGCAATCACAAGCCCCGGCCGCTGGAACACTGGAACATGCTGGATACCGCTTATCTCGAAAATCTGCGGAAAAATCATATCGCACCGGAAGAAATTGATTACGTCATGTGTACGCATCTGCACGGCGACCATGTTGGGTGGAACACCAAACTCGAGGACGGACGCTGGGTGCCGACCTTCCCTAATGCAAAGTATTTGTTCTCAGAAGGCGACTGGGACCATTACAAGGATTTGAAAGTAGGCGAGCATGGTTACGTCTCGTGGAATGACAGTGTTCTGCCGATCGTGGAGGCTGGACTTTCAGAACTCGTCAAGTCCGATTATCAGCTCGATGACCAAGTGCATTTACTGCCCTCGCCGGGCCACACACCGGGACATTATTGTGTCCATCTCCAAGATCAGGGTCAGCAGGCAATCTTGACCGGCGACTTAATTCACCATCCGGTTCAGGTCGCGCGACCGGATTGGTCGAGTGCATTTTGCAACGATCCCGATCAAAGCCGGAAGACGCGCATCAAGTTTGTCGATGATTATGCTGATACCGACGTGACGATTCTGACCGCGCATTTTGCCGGGCCAACGGCCGGAAAGATTCGCGGCAACGGTGATGCCGCGATATGGGACGACGGCAGCGGTCGCGCCCTTTAACGCGGGATCAATTTCGGCTTATGCGGGTTCGGCAACCAACCGCGCATAGGCCGGGATGGTTAGAAATTCGGAAAGTTCCGGTGCGAAAATCAGCGTCTCAAACAGGTCCCGCGCGGCCTGAAGTTGCGCTTCGTCAAATAGTGAATCGTGGGATGACGCGCTGATCGCCGACAATTCTTCGTACATCGTTGCCCGAATCAATTTGTCATCGAGGACGCGACCGTCGTCGAGTTTCGCCGCGTGCGCACGCCACTGCCAAAGTTGAGCCCGCGAAATTTCCGCGGTGGCGGCGTCTTCCATTAAATTATTGAGCGGCACACACCCGAGCCCAGCTAGCCAGGCGGCCGTGTATTGGATGCCGACGTTCAGGTTTTGACGCAATCCTTTCTCAGTGATCGGGCCCTCCGGTACCTTCAATAAATCATCCGCGCTGATTGAGACGTCGTCCCGGAGAACATCAAGCTGATTGATGCCGGGCATGTATTTGTCGAACTCCGCTTTGGCGATCGCCACCAGTCCCGGATGGGCGACCCATGTGCCGTCATGACCGTTGGATGCTTCGCGTTCCTTGTCGGCACGAACCTTTTCCATCGCCGCGGCGTTTGCCTCTTCATCGCCGCGAATTGGAATTTGCGCCGCCATCCCGCCCATCGCATAGGCGCCGCGACGGTGACAGGTTTTGATCAGCAGCAGGCTGTACGACTGCAAGAAGTGCCGCGTCATGGTGACGTCGGCCCGGTCCGGCAGCATGAATTCAGCCTTATTCCGAAATTTCTTGATGAAACTGAAAATGTAATCCCAGCGCCCGCAGTTCAGACCAACGATATGGTCCCGCAGTTCAAAAAGAATCTCGTCCATTTCAAAGGCCGCGAGAATGGTTTCGATCAGCACGGTAACTTTGATGGTGCCCTTCGGCAGCCCGAGATGTTCCTGCGCAAAGACAAAAACCTCATTCCAAAGCCGCGCCTCAAGATGATTTTCCAGTTTCGGAATATAGAAATAGGGACCGGAGCCCTGGCTAAGAAGTGTCTTCGCGTTATGAAAAAGATAAAGCCCAAAATCGACGAATGACGCCGACGCTTTGTTGCCATCAATCACGAGGTGCACGTCCTCGAGGTGCCAACCGCGCGGCCGAACAATCAGGACGGCGGTTTTATCGCCTAGATCATAATGCTTGCCGCGTTTTTCATCATCGAATGTGATGGTCCTGTTGACGGCATCGCGCAAATTTATCTGCCCGTCGATCACGTTGTGCCAACTGGGTGCGAGCGAATCTTCAAAATCCGCCATGAAAACATTGGCGCCGCAATTCAGCGCATTGATGATCATCTTCCGTTCGACTGGTCCGGTTATTTCGACGCGGCGGTCCAGCAAATCCTTTGGAATTTCACCAATCTTCCAGTCGCCGTTCCGGATGTCTTCGGTGCCGGCGAGAAAATCTGGTCGCGCGCCATGATCGAGGCGTTCCTGAATGTCGTTTCGCCGGCTCAACAGAGCACGGCGCTCATCGCCAAATTTGCGCTCAATCGCGGCCACGAATGCGAGCGCGTCCGGCGTCAAAATTTCGTCCCGCCCTGCCCGCTCCGGCCCGCGAATTTCAATGCCGCTCGGAATTTCGCTCGATCCAACAACCGAAAGGTTCGCCATACTTCCTCCTCATCCGGTGCCGCTTTGGCGCGGCGCGCTTTGCCCGGCGTCTATTTCCATTTTGCCTTTGACCGCCGCCCTTGTGAACCCGGCCTGGTGCGGTCCCCAACACCGGGTGGGAATTCGCCTATAACTAACTGATATTACTCGATTAAAATGTTCGGGGAAAATTTTAGTTCAGGGCCGATGCGCGTCGCAGTACGGTGAAGCCAGAATCCGAAGGGGAAAGAATTATGCACAAATTTGAGTTGCGGCCGGAGTTGATCGAAATGGTCCGCCGCCGCCGCGCCAACATTCACCCCTTCGAGAATTTCACGCCGGAAACCACGGCCCTTATCGTGGTCGACATGCAAAACTTTTTTGTCGCCGACGGTCATCTCGGCGCGGTCGCGACGGCCCGTGAAATCGTCCCCAATATCAACGCCATTGCCGACGGATTGCGCAGCGCGGGCGGAAAAGTTGTTTGGCTGGTGACGGCCTTTGATCAAGCGACAGCAGTCGAATGGTCAACCTTCTTCGATCATTTCAATTCGCCGGAAATGAGAAAGGGCGTACTTGCCGGACTCAAAAAGGATTCAGATGGATACGCGCTTTATCCCGAATTGAACGTGCGCGACGAGGACATCATCATTGAGAAAGATCGCTTCAGTGCGTTCATTCAAGGTTCGTCCGACATCCACGAACAAATGCAAAAGCGGAACATCGATACCTTGCTGATTACCGGCACGGTGACCAACGTCTGTTGCGAATCAACGGCGCGCGATGCATCAATGTTGAATTACAAAACGGTGATGGTGGCCGACGGCAACGCCGCATCCAGCGACGTGTCTCACAACGCGACGCTCAACAGTCTTTATGGTGGCTTTTGCGACGTGCTGACGACAGAAGCAATCCTCGCCCGGCTGGCGGAAGTTGGTGGATCAAAGGCCCAGGCCGCGGAGTGATCAACGCCTCGTCACTTCGATTGCGTAACGATTGCAGCGCTTGACATGAGCACGCCCGAAGCGATACCGCCGACCTGGTTTGAAAAACGGGTGGAGGCGTTAGTCGCGATCATCACCAAACAGAACACCGAGGATTACCGCGAAGCGCTGCACAAACGGGCGACCGAGATTTATCACGAGAACGAAGATCCGGCGCTGGCCCCGCCCGACAATTGGGTGAGGGCGCTTCGCACATTGATGATTGAAACCAATATGCTCAGTGAAAACGAAATCGACGAGAAAATGACCTCGGTGCGAAAGACCCTGTCGGAATCCTTATTGCCGGAATCGCCAAACGAATAAGGCGGCGCAATAATTCCCGAACGCTAGCGGTTGCGATCATCCGTCTCTAAAAAACCTTTGACGTAAGCAGCCGCCCCGTCCTCGAGGCTGGTGAATGCTTTGTCGTATCCTCGGGCGCGAAGGTTTTCCATGCGCGCCTCGGTAAAGTATTGATATTTATCACGAATATCGATTGGCGTATCGACGTATTCGATATTCACCGGCTGTCCGAGTGCCGTGTAAACCGCCACTGCGAGGTCAGCAAAACTGCGCGCCTTGCCGGTGCCGAGATTGAAAAGTCCACTGACATGCGGGTTTTCCAAAAGCCATAAAACAACATCCACGCAGTCGGCGACGTAAATGAAATCCCGCAGCTGGCCACCGTCGGAATAATTGGGATGGTGAGATCTAAACAGCCGCATCGGCTCGTTTGCCTTGGCCCGTTCGAACACCTGAAGTGCGACGCTGCGCATTCGGCCCTTATGATATTCGTTCGGTCCAAATACGTTGAAAAACCTTAGGCCCGCCCACTGCGGCGGCCGTGTTGCCGGATCAGCATTCAGTCGAATTGCGGCGCGGTCAAATAAATGTTTGCTCCAGCCATAAAGATTAAGCGGCTGCAAACGCGCGAGATCATTTGCATCGTTGGAATCATCGAAACCACCGGCGCCATCGCCGTAGGTCGCCGCCGATGATGCGTAAATAAAGCGCACAGCGTTGGTCGTGCACCATTGCCAAAGATCGAGTGAAAATCGGAAATTGTTTTGCATGATCAGGGCGGCATTGGTTTCGGTGGTCGCCGAAATTGCGCCCATATGAATGATCGCCTCGATCTCTTTTTGATTATCCGCGAGATAGCCGAGCAAATCGCCCGGCGCGATGACCTCGGCGACTTTATGTTTTTCCAAATTTCGACGCCGGTCGTCATCGCCGATCGAATCACAAACGGTGACTTTTCGCCCGAGGTCGGAGGAAAGCGCCGCGACAATATTGGATCCAATGAAACCGGCACCACCGGTTACGACAATCATCGCAGTCCGTCAGCCCGCCATGCGTCGAATGGTGCCGGAGGTTGAATGGCCGTCGACAAGGTCGGCAAGGACAATGCTGCCGCCGTAACTTTTCACTTCGTCTCCACCGACGATCTGATCTTCCGAATAATCTTTGCCTTTGACCAAAACGTCGGGGCGGATTGTCTTAATCAGCGAAAGCGGCGTGTCGTCTTCAAATATGACAACCAGATCGACCGCTTCGATCGAGGCAATGACAACGGCGCGCGCCGCCTCTGATTGAATAGGCCTGCCTGCACCTTTCAGGCGGCCGACCGAAGCGTCGCTGTTGAGGCCGACCACAAGGCGGTCACAAGCAGCCCGGGCCTGACCCAGTAGCGAAATATGGCCGGGGTGCAGCAGGTCAAAACAGCCATTGGTAAAGCCGATTTTCAGGCCTTTCTCGCGCCACGCCGCGATCTGATCGAGCGCTGCCCCTTCGGCATGAATTTTCGTCCCGCTATCGATCAGGTCGGCACCGTGCAAGGACGCGGCGAGATCGTCCTCGTCGATAATAGCCGTGCCTTCTTTGGTGACAACGATCGAGGCGGCAGCATTGGCAATTTCCGCCGCTTCACGTGAGTTGGCGCCGGCGGCGCGCGCGAGTGCAAATGTCGCAACAACAGTGTCGCCTGCGCCCGATACATCAAAAATTTCACGCACCTGCAGCGCCGGGATATGGGTGGTCCGTTTATTTTCCACCAGCGTCATGCCGTCGCCGCCGCGTGTTACCAAAATCGATCCAACGCCGCATTTCATGATCAGGGATTTTGCTGCCGTCTCAATCTCTTCATCTTCGACCAGTGCGTCACCAAAGGCGTTTTCAAGTTCAATCCGGTTTGGCGTGATGATTGTCGCGCCGCGGTAGTGCCCATAATTGCGATCGGCCGGATCGACAATCACTTCGCGGTCGCCGGCGCGCGAGATGATCGCGCCAATAACCCGTTTTGTGCACACCCCTTTGCCGTAATCGGAAAGAATGATTGCCTCGGCATCGTCGATCGACTCTTCGATGGCCGCGATCAACGCATCTTCAATCTCATCCGAAACGGCGTCGGTCTCTTCCCAGTCGGCGCGCAGCAATTGCTGGCCGGCCGCGCTATAGCGCGTCTTTATGGTTGTCGGCCGGTCCGGATCGGCGATCAGCGCGACCGTCAGGTTTTCAAAATCGAGGCACCCTTCCAGCGTTTCAGCGGCGCCGTCATCACCGGTGATGCTGATGAGATGAGCGCTTGCGCCAAGTGCTGCAAGATTGTGCGCAACATTACCGGCCCCACCCGGCATGAAATCTTCGTGCGTCACATGCATCACCGGTATCGGCGCTTCTGGCGATACACGGGTGACGTCGCCGCGCACAAACAGATCCAGCATGCTGTCGCCGACACAAAGAATTTTGCGGCCGGAAAATTCTGTTAGATGGCGGACGAGATGGCTTCGGTCAGTCATAAATTTAAAATCTAGCGGGTATGACGCCGCCCCCAATCATTGCGGCGATCGTTTCGCCAAAATGCGCTGCAATGTCCGCCGGTGCATATTGAGGCGCCGCGCCGTTTCAGAAACATTCCGGTCGCACAGTTCAAACACGCGCTGAATGTGTTCCCACCGCACCCGGTCCGCAGACATCGGCCGTTCCGGCGGCGGTGGTTTCGATTTATCCGTTGCGAGAAGCGCCGCTTCAATGGCGTCCGCATCGGTTGGTTTGGCAAGACAATCAACTGCGCCGGCTTTTACGGCAGCGACTGCGGTCGCAATATTTCCGTAGCCTGTCAGCATGATGACCCGCATATCGCCTCGCAAATTGCGAAGGATCGGAACAACATCAAGCCCGTTGCCGTCGTCAAGACGCATGTCGACAATGGCGTAGGCCGGCGGCGCCTCGGATGCGGACGCCACCGCGTCGCCGACACTTGCCGCCAGGCGCACGACAAAACCGCGCTGCTCCATTGCCGGCCAAGCCGGTTTAGAAACGGTTGGTCGTCATCGACAAGCAGCAGCGACCGATCCTGAACCAGAGATTCGGAATTGGTCTCGTTCGGATTTTCGGTTTCGATGTTGGTCGTCATGTGTTTGCTGCAGTGGGATTTTCGGATTGAGGTTGTGATGCAACCGGCATGTCCGGCTCGCTGCCACCGTTTTCTGCTTCCAGTATGGCACGCGGCCAAACGATAGCAACCCTCGCACCACCTTCCCGGCGATTACCAAAGTTGACTCGGGCGCCGGTATGTTCGAGCAGCGTTTTTGCAATGAACACGCCGAGGCCCATGCCCGCGCCGTCACTGCGCGTCGAAATATAGGGCTCACCGATTGCACCCAAAACACCGTGCGCAAATCCCGGTCCGTCGTCGAGCACTTCGAGTCCGATTTCATCTGAATCCCAATTGATCCGGACGATCACGCTGCTGGCGGCAAAATCGATCGCGTTCTGGATGATGTTACCAAGACCGTGAATGGCTTCGAGGTTGCGTTGCACGATCGGTTGTTCGGACAGGTCGTCATCGTCGGAACCTTCGATACGATTTGCCGGATCGATTTCAATGGAAAATCCGATCTCGCTTTTGAGATGGCCATGCGCGCTGACCTCGATAAGTGCGGACAGCGGCAACCGGTGAAACGGCCCGTTCTGATCTGAATCCGGGCGCTGTGAGAGTTCAGCAAGTATTTCCCGGCAGCGGGCCGATTCAGAGAGCAGGAGGGCCACGTCTTCGGCGAGCGGGCTGTCTTCTGATATTTCGCGGCTCTCATCTCGCTGGCAATCAACGTAATCGTTCCAAGCGGCGATCCGAGCTCGTAAGCCGCCATCGCCGCAAGACCGCCCAGCGCGGAAAGTCGCTGTTCGCGCGCCAACGTCATTTCGGTTTCCGCCAACGCATCCGTCATGCGCCGATTTTCTTCGGCGATTCGAAAGTCGTAGACCCCGATAAAAATCAGGCCCAGCGCCAAAGCCGTCCAGATCCCAACAATGTAGGTCGGCGAGAGCGCGAGGCCACCTTCGGCCCAGGGCAGGGGCAAGTGATAAAAGGCAAGCAACGTCAGGCTGGCGAGCGTCAGCAGACCCAGTGAAATCGTGCTGCGCAAACTGAGCGTGGTTGATGAAATCGTCACCGGTGCCAGCACCAAAATCGCGAATGGATTCTGAATACCGCCGGTGAGAAACAGAAGGACGCCGAGCTGGATCGTATCGAAGGCGAGATAAAATGCGGCCTCGCCATCCGATAAACGGGTCGATGTCGGGTAGCGGATAACCAACGAAATATTGACCAGTGCCGAGATACCGACTGCGCCAAATGTCAGCGCGAGCGGCAGGTCAAAGCCAAGCCAGAACCGCACAAAGAGAATCGCGACAATCTGACCGGCCAAAGCGATCCAGCGAATGAGGATCAGCGTTTGCAGGCGGACGCGGCCGATTTCGCCGCTGCCCCGGCCCTCGGTCGCCCTATTCTGAAAATTGACCCGGCTTGTTCCGGTCACAGTGCGGCCCCTCATGTTGTAACCACACCGTATCGGGCGCACGCGCGTCTGCCAATATCGCGGGCGCATTGGCATGGCGTATCGCCCGGCCAAAAGTTTGGATCACGCGAGGCCCGCAATCGTGCTGGCCAATCGATAGCTCTCCCCCCATATTGGAGCGATGAACAGTACCGCGCGCGCACTCGCCATCGAAGTTGAAGGCCTTTTTAAATCATACGAACAAGTCGAAGCCCTACGCGGCCTGACCTTTCAGATCGAAGCCGGGGCGACGACCGGCTTGTTGGGCGGCAACGGCGCCGGCAAGACGACGACGATTGCTATTCTGCTCGGTCTGCTTCTTCCCAGTGCCGGGCGCGTGTCGGTGTTGGGCGAAGACATGTTGCGGCACCGCCACCGGGTTCTGCCGCGGATGAATTTTTCCTCGCCCTATATCGACTTGCCGCGCCGCCTTACGGTCGCCGAAAACCTCCGCGTTTACGGGCACCTATATGGATTGCGCAAAGTCGAGCCGCGCATCCGAGAACTTGCGGTCGATCTCGAATTTGATGAATTCTTGAAACGGCCGTTTGGCAGCCTGTCGTCGGGACAGAAAACACGAGTCGCACTCGCAAAATCCCTGCTGAACCATCCCGAATTACTGATGCTCGACGAGCCGACAGCGTCGCTCGATCCGGATACCGCCGATTGGGTGCGGGGTTACCTGCAGAACTATCAACAGGAAACCGGCGCGACCATCGTGCTCGCGTCACACAATATGGCCGAGGTCGAACGCATGTGTGCCGACGTTCTCATGCTGCGGGGCGGCATCATCGTTGATCGCGGCGCGCCACAAGCGCTGATCGACAAATATGGACGCGCTAATCTGGAAGAAGTCTTTCTCGACATCGCGCGCGGCCGCGACGGACAGGAATCCGGCCCGGACTTCAAGGCGGCCGCACAATGAGTATTTTAAGAGAATATCCGCCGCATCTTCGCAGAAGTTCGTTCGCGGCGTTTTCGGTCGGGCGCATCTTTGCGATGGTGCGCCGTTACGTTTATTTGCTGCGGGGATCGTGGCCGCGAATTCTCGAACTCGCCTATTGGCCGACAATGCAAGTTGTCATGTTTGGATTTCTCACGCAGTTTCTCGCCGAAACCTCCAACTATTACGCGCAAGCCTTTGGCGTTCTCCTTTCCGCCGTGTTGCTGTGGGACATTCTTTTTCGCGGCCAACTCGGCGTGACCATGTCGTTTCTCGAAGAAATGTGGTCGCGCAATCTCGGCCATCTTTTTGTCAGCCCGCTTCGCCCGCACGAAATGATTGTCGCGCTGATGACGATCAGTTTCTTCCGAACTTTGATCGGCATTATTCCGGCGACGATTCTCGCTGTTCTGTTTTTCGGCTTTTCGGTTTACTCGCTCGGTTTCCCACTGATCGGTTTTTTCTTCAACCTGATTGTCATGGGCTGGGCGATTGGCTTGGTCATGTCCGGCGTCGTCCTTCGATACGGATTGGGCGCGGAAAGTCTCGCCTGGGTCGCCGTCTTTGCCGTGGCCCCGATCAGCGGCATTTATTATCCAATTGGCGTGCTGCCCGAATGGTTGCAGTCGGTCGCCTTTTTCATTCCGGCGAGCCATGTCTTTGAAGGCATGCGCGCGATTCTGGTGAACGGCGAATACCGGGCGGACCTGATGATCAACGCGATCCTGATCAATGTCGTCTACCTCAGCATCGGATCTGCGGCGTTCTTTTCGTTTTTCCGTACCGCCCGAAATCGCGGCCTCCTGCTCAACTTGGGCGAATGACGCCTTCGGTTTGCAGAACCGAACCTTGGCTGTAGACTGGAGAAATGACCGGATTGAAGTTCGAACGGCCCACCCAAGCGCCCCTTTGGCTGGCGGCGTTTGTCCTGTTTCTGTTTGCCGCAATCAACATTGGGCTCACCGGTTCCGCCCGCGCGGACAACGCCGACGACGCGCAGACCTTGGTCGATAAAGCCAAGCTCACGATTGAAGCCTTCACAACCGATCCCGATATGGCGCCGATGCGGGTTCTGCTGCGACGGGCAAAAGGTGTTCTGATTGTGCCGCAAATGCTAAAGGCCGGATTCATTATCGGCGGCGAAGGCGGCTCCGGCGTTTTGCTCACCAATGACGGCGCCTGGAGCGGCCCCGCGTTTTACACGATGGGCGCAGGATCGATTGGTCTGCAAATCGGTGCGCAAGCGTCCGAAGTGGTGCTGCTTCTTATGACCGACCGCGCTGTCGATGCAGTCCTTCACAACAAAATTAAACTCGGCGTCGATGCGAGCATTGCGGCCGGGCCAAAAGGTGCAGGCGTTGAAGCATCAACCACGACCAACCTTCGTGACGACGTCTATTCCTATTCGCGCAACAAGGGATTGTTTGCCGGCGCCTCGTTTGAAGGTGCGGTAATTCAGCCACGTGAAAAATTAAATCAGGCCTATTACGGTCGTGCGCTGACACCGTCGCAAATATTATTGGCACGCGAAGTCGATCACGACGGCGCCGCCGCTCTTCGCGACGCACTGAACGTCATCCTCAACAACTAGATTTAGTTTTTGTGTTTGGGCGGTCGCCCTAGAGGGCGAGCCGGGCCATTTCGCTTTTCGCCGCTCGCCCTACAGTGTGAGCCACGCCATTTTCACTTTTGGCTGTCCGCCCTCCAGATTTCGAATGAGGGCCTTCGCCCTACAGGGCGAGCCAGGCCATTGTGACCAGCAAATAAAGCGCGGCATGCAGTAGGGCTGCGACGCCGATCAAAAGCATGGCGCGGCGAATATCAAGTGAGTTTGCCATTGCGCGACCGTCACCCGGTCCTATCCGGGGTGTCACCTGACCAGGTTCCGCCGTTAACGGCGTCGGTCCTTCGAGGGTCAGTCCCAATGCCCCGGCAGCGGCGCTAAGCGGCCATGTCAGACCGCGCGTACTTTTCGCCTTTTGACCATCCGAAGTTTCACCGGAGAAGAGCGTTTTGAAGGCGCGCGCCGGTCTCGCACCGACGCTGAACATTGCCGCGAGACAAATCAGCACACCCGCCAAACGCAAGGGAATGTAGGCGATCGCCTCATTCAACTGGGTCGCGACCAACCCGGTCGCATATCGTCCCGACAGATGAGCAATCGCCCCGCGCGCGACCGCATGGGCATCGCGGCTTTGGCCCGGTCCAAATTCCTCGTCGGCTCGAAGCACCGGGTGATCGTAATCGAGGATTGGCTTTCCCAGCACGCCGGGCCGTTCTAATCCACGCGCGATCCGCCGCGCCGCAAGCAGCGGCCGGTGCTGACTGATAAGGGCCAGAATTACGATCAGGGCGAGCACACAACCGAATGGCAAAGACCCGCTGAGAAATGCCAAAACCACGCCGACCAGACCGCTTCCGGCGATCATCACCAGCACCATTAGAGGCCACGGATTAAACGGGTTGCGGCACTGCGGCTTTCACGGTTGAGGCAGCGCTCGAGCGATTGAGCAATCACGGTAATCACCCGGTCCGGATGAGGCACCGGCGTGAGGCGGGTGAGAAGCGGCCCCAAAATCGGATCAACGATCAGCGCCAGAATCAACAAAAGCAGCGGCTCCGGCCCATGGGAGATGGCGATCAGCGAAAAATCGGGATTGAGATCGGCCAACTGCTCCAGCATGATTGGAGAATGAAAGCCCGAACCGGCATGGTCAACACGGATTAGTGGCAAAAAACACCGAATTCCGCCGGAAATCGCCGCTAGACGGGCCTACCGCCGCCAACCATAATGCCGCCCCAATCAGTCGGAGACCCGTTTGCTTTATCATCTTCATGAGACCCAGCACGCCGTTGCACAGCCGTTGCGCCTTGCGGCCCAAACCGGGCAACTGTTTTTTCGCTGCCCGTTTAATCCGCTCGCGAATTCTCCCTTTGGCCGCTCAATGGCGGCGGCCTGCGAGATTCTTGATTATACGCTAAAACGCCGGGAGCAGCCAAAGTTTGGAATCGAAAGCGTATTGATCGACGGCGAAGTCGTCGGCATCACTGAACAAGCCGTTCTCACCAATTCCTTTTGCACCCTGACAAGGTTTGTGCGGGACACGACACGGAACGATCCAAAGTTGCTGGTGGTGGCACCGCTGTCGGGACACTTCGCCACGTTGTTGCGGGGAACCGTTGCTGCGTTGTTACCGAATTTCGATGTCTACATCACCGAATGGCATGACGCGCGGGACGTCGCTTTGTCTGAGGGCGGCTTTGGTTTTGACGATTACGTCGATGAAGTCATCGCCTTTCTCCAGCACCTTGGGTCCGGGGCTCACGTCATGGCGGTCTGCCAGCCGTCTGTGCCCGTACTTGCCGCGATCGCCCTGATGAGTGCGGACGATGATCCGGCCACGCCAAACTCGATGGTCTTGATGGGTGGACCGGTCGATACGCGAATTAATCCGACCGCGGTCAGTACGTTTGCCCAATCGCACTCGATCGACTGGTTCAAAGCCAATGTCATCACCCACGTACCGTTTCCCTATTCCGGAGTGCAACGCTGCGTTTATCCGGGCTTCATTCAGTTATCCGGATTTATGGCGATGAACCTCGATCGCCACCTCGACGCCAATCGGAAATATTTCAATCACCTGGTCGAAGGCGATAACGAAAGCGCCGAAGCGCACCGCACGTTCTACGATGAGTATCTCGCGGTGATGGATTTGCCAGCCGAATATTATTTGGAAACCGTCGAACTGGTTTTTCAAACCCATGCGCTGCCAAAGGGCGAACTCCATGTCCGTGGCCGCCACGTCGACCTCTCGGCAATCCGTAATACCGCGTTGATGACCATCGAGGGAGAAAAGGACGACATCTCCGGACTCGGCCAGACCCGCGCCGCGCAGGATCTCTGCGCCAATATTCCCGACGACAATCGGCTTCATCACGAACAAGCGGCGACCGGGCATTACGGAATTTTCAATGGGCGGCGATGGCGGGAAGAAATTTGCCCAGCCGCGACCGCGTTTATGTACCGCCACCAATGAAACCACCCAAACCCGCGCCTCGCCAATCCGGTCGAACGGATGATCCGGCTGAGGCGCCGTTTTGGAAAACCACTTCGCTTTCCGATATGTCGCGCGACCAATGGGAATCGCTTTGCGATGGCTGCGGCAAGTGCTGTCTTTTGAAATTAGAAGACGATGACACCGGCGTAATTGATTTCACAAACGTCGCCTGCCGGCTGCTTGATATTGGCGCCTGCACCTGCACCAACTACGCAGAACGCAAGCGTTTCGTTTCCGATTGCGTGGTGCTGACACCTGAAAATGTCGATCAAATCAAATGGATGCCGTCCACCTGCGCCTACCGATTGGTGGCCGAGGGGCGCGATCTCAATTGGTGGCATCCGCTCGTATCCGGTGATCCGGAATCGGTTCACCAGGCCGGTGTTTCAGTCCGGGGCCGTGTGGTGACCGAAAAACTGGCCGGCGATCTTGAAGATTATATCGTCACCTGGCCGCGGTAATTCGCACGCCGGGGCGAAAATTCGGGCAACCCTATTTGGCAAATAGCTGCGCGGCGTCCCGGAAGGCTTTGAAC
>JAPYRS010000189.1 GCA_029936875.1 Alphaproteobacteria bacterium
AAAAAATATTAAATGAAAAACTATCTATTCTATTTAACAAAACGGCAAAATATAAGCCAAGTAGTTTAATTGGAACCTCAGGCTCATTTGAGACTATCTGTGATCTTATTTATCAAAACAGAGGTGATTACTGGACATTGACATTCATTGATATGGAGGCTTTTAAAAAGCTTTATAATGAATTGTTGAAAAGCACATCACAAGAAAGAAAAAAAATGCCGGGGATGAGCACTCTTAGGGAGCCTCTGATGGTGGTTGCACTTATACTAATAGGTGTTGTTATTAACAGGGTAAATATTAAAAGTTTGAATCTGGCACAGATGGCACTTAAAGAGGGCCTAGCCTTAAGAACACTTTCAGGGCAGAATTAAAACTCTATTTTCAGGTTTACTGCAATATTTCTTGGGGCAGCCAGATTTCCGATAAAGTTCTCATATTCTTTGTTAAATATATTCTTAACAAAGATACCCACCTTCATATTTTCATGAATTGAATATGTGATGTTTGCATCAAATTCACTTATACCCGATGACTGGTATAAAAGATTGGCAAAATAATTAGGGTATCCGGGGACTAAGCCCAATAAGTAAAAATCACAGTTCTTCATATAAGACCTATATCTGTATTGAAAGCCAAATTTAACTTTCTTATAATCCATTTGAATATTCACTTTAGCAGTATGTCTATTACGGTATTTAAGGTATTTAAGATCTCTTAATACAATGGTTTCACCCTTGACATCTATAGAGTCAGCATTAAGTAAGCTTTCATTGTTTGGATCATAATCCAACCTTAAGGGCGTAATAAAGTTATATCCGATCATATACTGTAAGCCAATGTCATTGAACTTAGTTTTTCCGGTAGTGGTAAGTTCTATGCCTAAAACTCTTGAATTTTCTTCATTAGAAGCAATGAAGGATAGCGGGGGCTGAAAAGAGAACTCTATCATTTCTTTATATTGAGAGATATAGCCTGCCACATCAAAATACCCCATCATTTCTCCAAACTGATATCCCTGCTTTACACCAATTTCAGAGCTCCAGCCCTGTTCCGGATTGAGATCAGGATTTGGTAAAATATCAACACCGTTTTGATTTGTTTTAATATACCTTTCTGCTACTGAAGGGTATCTGAAACCCTGACCAATTGAGCTTCTTAAGAAAGTGGCTTCAGCAAGCTGAATGTTTAAGCCGGATCTAAATATAGGAACCCACTCTCTTTTTAATGTATCAACCTGATGCCCTTCAAGTCTGGTTCCAAAAGAGAAGTTGACCTTATTTATTTTATGGTCTACCTGAGCATAAAAAGCATTTGAAGAGCCCGCATGATCATCATATAATTTACTTTTAACTTTAGAATAGGTATTAACAGCTCCAGTCGTAAAAGTAACTCTGTAGTCTTCCATCATTTCCCATGATTTTTGAAATTGATATTCACTGTATGCCAGCATTGAAAGTGCATCCTGGTCAGGATTATTAATATTATGGTTGTCTGTTTGGAAAAAACGATTCATAAAAGAATGTCTGGTGTTTCTATCGGAGTTATAGTAGGAAATGTAAGGGTCAATGGCAAGTCTCTTATATATGCCGTGTGTAACATCGCCACCACTTGGCATATATGCACCAGAATCAGCATTTGCCCAGAAAAAGAAAACGCCACCTGTATCTAAAAGATATGTTGTGCTAATACCATATTTTAAACCAGGAATACTTTTAGGCTGATGTTCAATTTTGCTGAAAATTTTTCCACGGCTATTTACAACCCTGTCCAGATAGCCCTGATCATGAAAAAGGTCAGTACTCACAACAAGATTAAAATCTTTTATTCTCCTTGCGTGCAATAATTGCAATCTGCCAAACATTGGGCTTTCTTCCCAATGCTTTATTTCATCCCTTTTTGGATCTCCGTACATGCCATAGTTAAACATGATCTTTGTTTTTGGTTTTAACCTTGGCGGAGTAGTTCTGATATTAATGACGCCATCTAAAGCAGAAGCACCATACATTGCAGATGAAGCGCCCTTGACAACCTCGATCTGTTCCGCATTTTCCATGGGAAGCATATTCCATTTTATATCTCCGGCATCAGCAGAAAGCATTGGTAAGCCATCAACAAGTACCATAACACGGCTACCTGCACCATAGCTAAAGCCACTTCCACCTCTTATGTTTGCTTGTTTTTTATTAATTGTAACACCTGGAACCTGATTGATCACATCTTCCATATTAAAAGGGTTGATGTTTTCAATGTTCTCAGGGGATAGAACTTCCATAGAGACTGTAATTTCACTAAGTTCCTGTTCAAATTTACCAGCAGTAACCACTACTTGTTTAAGGTTTTGAGAAATAGGGGTCATGATAATATTAAGCGTTTCATCATCACCTGCATTCAGAGTAATTGAACTTTTGTAAGGCTCATACCCAACATATGAACAGTTCAAAGTATACGTGCCGGCCTCCAATTCTAATTTGTATTTTCCGAAAATATCAGAAACAGTACCTTGGCTATCTGAATACTTTATGTTTACCCCAATTAACTCCATACCATTTTTCTTATCAGTTACGGAGCCGGAGACATAAGCTTTTTGTCCAAATAAAATATCATTTGAACAAAACAGACTAAAATATAATAATATTAAAAGAGTGACTTTCTTATTAAATGTATGGAATAATAAATTATTCATGGTAATGATTTTCAAAGTTTAAGATTATTTTACGAAATTTGTCGATGAACCTCTAAGTTAAATAAAACATGGATGGTTTTAAAAATTATTTAAGCATAGAATATTAAATTAAAAATAAAATATATGAATAAGAAATATCTATTTACTTTGGTTTTGATCTCAACCTTTAACTTTTTTCTGAACGCTCAATGTACCCCAGTTCCTTTATCTGAGGGCTTTATAGTTCCTGATACGAGCACTGAAACAATTTATAATGGCGACACGGTCACATTACTTAAAAGTGTTGAGCCTAATGTGGCATATGAAACTATAATACAAGTAAGAGTCCCTAAAGATACGGTAGTCGATTATTTGGGTAATACGGTCCTTGCTGATTTTGCTAATGTTTCTCTTGATAGCATTAGCAATATGCCTTCAGGTTTAAGCTATGCTTGTAATCCTTTTACTTGTGCATTTAATGGTCAGTCAGATGGTTGTGTTAAGTTATCTGGTACAGTTGCTACTTCTGATACGGGTGTTTATAGATTGATCTTAAATATAACAGCAAATATGCTTATAAATGGTTTTATCCCTGTAGCTCAAGCTGTTAAGGATTCTACATTTTTGCTTGCAGTGGGAGTTGTTCCTGATACTTCTGGTGGTTCAGGTGTTAATGCAATGATATTTAAAAATATCACACAACTTGACGTATTTCCCAACCCTCTACAGGATGAAGGTATAGTTTCATTCTATGTAAAAGAAAGATCAGATATAGAATTCAGGATTATTGATATGCTTGGAAACCTTGTACATAAAAGAAGCATTAATTCTGCTCAGGGTTTAAAA
>JAPYRS010000190.1 GCA_029936875.1 Alphaproteobacteria bacterium
CGTTGATGTAGCGAATCCGGTAGACATTAATTCCAAGCGTGTCGGCTGCGCGCGGATGCTCGCCGACGGCGCGCGCTCTTAGACCGGCACCGGTATGGAACAAATAATAGGTGCTCAGCCCAACAAGAATGAGACCGCCGTATACGAATATGTTGTGCTGAAAAAGTACCGGGCCGATGACGGGGATATCGCTCAACGCCGGTATTTTTATTGCGCGAAAAACCGGCGCATCGTTTAGTTGGCGATGAACGGTAAGAACCTGGCTCGTCAGGAACGACGTCAAACCCAACACAAAGATATTGATTACAATTCCCGCGACAATCTGGTCGACGCGGTAGGTCACGACCAATACGGCGAGCAACAAGCCGAACAGACCGCCGACGCCGACGGCGGCGACCAAACCGATCCAGCCGCCAAAAAGTGAACCAACGACGGCCCCTGTAAAGGCGCCGGCGAGCAACATCCCCTCGATCGCAATGTTGATGACGCCAACGCGTTCCGATAGCACGCCGGCCAGTCCACCAAGGGCAATTGGCAGCGCCCGGACGACGGTTGATTGCAACATGCCGACGAGAGAGAAGGATTTGTCCGCCGTCGCCCAGGTCAGAAAGGCGGTCAGAAACAAAAAGAGCCCGATACCGAGAATGATGTTTATTTTCCTCGTATCGCCTTTGACAAGCGACCGCACGCCGAGGAACGCCAATACCGCGGCGACAAAAAATGCATAGGGGGCGGCCCGAACCACCAGGTTGCCAATCATGATCGCGTCATCAGGGCGGCTCAGCCGGAACGTCGCGACACCGGGCGTTCCGTATCCAAAAACAATTATGACGAACCCGGCCATGACCAACAGGATGCCGCCGATGATGCGCGCGCGACGCTTGTCTGCGGATCCCATGACCGTACCTGTCGTGCTCGAGATATCGGTCATGATGCGGCGCTCTCGATCAGCGAGAGGAGCGGATCAGGATTTTTCCGTAGACGGGATGAATTCCTCATCTCAGCGGCCATTTCGCAAAAGAAATGGATAGAGTCTTCGAATCAAAATGGGCGCGGCGATAAACACCACGATCAGGGCCTGGATGATCGTGATGAGATCGACGCTTACACCGGCTTTAACCTGCATTTGGCGCCCGCCCGCTTCGAGTGCGCCGAACAAAAGACCGGCGAGAAGGACGCCCACCGGATGGGCCCGCCCCAAGAGAGCAACGGCAATGGCTTCGAAGCCAATGCCCGACGAAAATCCTGGTGATGCGCGTCCCAGAACACCGAGAACCTGGATGCCGCCGGCAAGACCGGCCAATGCACCGCCTGCGGCCATCGCTGCGATTATGGTGCGGCCGACTTTGATCCCTGCATATTTTGAGGCATCGGGACTGGCGCCGGTTGCCCGGGATTCGAATCCCCAGGTTGTTCGAAACATCACCCAACTGACAACCAGCACCATCGCAACGGCTAGCAATATCCCGGCATTCGTTCGGTAAAACGGTTGAATCCATTCCAGCAGGTTCGGCAGGGTTGCGCTGTCGAGAACGGACTTTGAAATCGGGTCATTGCGGCCGGGCTTTTGGATCAACGGACTGCGCAGCATGAAATCGATCAGGCGGAAGGCGATGAAATTGAGCATGATCGTTGTGATGACTTCGTGCGCACCGGTTGTCGCCCGCAACCACCCGGCGATGGCTGCCCACATCGCCCCGGCGACCGCGCCAACAACCAGTGCAAATGGCAGGTGAACAAACATCGGCAAGCCGGCGAAGGAAAAGCCGACAATGACAGAGGCCATGCCGCCAATTAGAATTTGTCCTTCAGCCCCAATATTGAACAATCCCGCTCGAAACCCGACCGCGACGGCGAGCCCCGCGAGAATTAAGGGCGCGGCTGCAACCAGTGTTTCTGATATGGCGTAAATCGATCCGAATGCGCCGTTGGCGAGCGCGACATAGGTCTTCCCGACTTCCGTCAACCCAAGCCCTGTCGTCATCATGATAACGCCGCCCAAAACCAGCGCCGTGAATACCGCGGCAAAGGGAATGAGAACGACGTTGTTTACGTCGAGCGTACGGGGTCGCCGGAGCAGCCTTGTTCTTGTTTCATCCTTTTGAGGATCGCTCATGCCGTGGCCCCAGCCATGGCAAGCCCGAGATCGGTAACGTTGGCCTGGCCGCTCAAAAATTCTGCGACGATTTGGCCCTGGTACATGACCAGAATTCGATCCGACAGCGCGAGTATTTCTTCGAGCTCGGTCGAAACAATTAGAACGCCGACACCGTCGTCGCGCGCCGAAATAATTCGCTGATGTATGTATTCGATGGATCCAACGTCAACGCCGCGGGTCGGTTGGGCGGCAATAATAACTTTTACGTCGCGTGAAAATTCCCGCGCAACAACCAGCTTTTGCTGGTTGCCACCGGAAAGGCTGTCAGCGGGTGCGAACACGGTCTGTGTTCTGACGTCAAACTCGATCGCATTGGCGGCCGCGATCTCATTAACTTTCGCCCATCGCAAAATAATGCCGTCGGAATATTGAGATTCGTAATATCCGTCGAGCACCATGTTTTCGGCTACGGAGAATTCGCCGATGATCCCGGATTTCCGCCGGTCCTCGGGGATATGAGCGATATTGTGTTGGTGGCGATGGCGCGGCGAAGCATGGGTAATATCTTCGCCGCAGAAACCGACCGTCCCCGATGCAACCGCTCTTAAGCCTGTCAGGGCCTCGATAAATTCAGTCTGGCCGTTTCCCTGGACACCGGCAATCCCAACGATTTCCCCCGCGCGCAAGGTTAACGACAGGTTTTCCACCGCAAGACCGCCACGTTCACCGAGCACATTAAGATTATTAATTTCAAGCAAGGCCT
This sequence comes from Alphaproteobacteria bacterium, assembly GCA_029936875.1. GTDB lineage: Bacteria > Pseudomonadota > Alphaproteobacteria > SHVP01 > SHVP01 > JAPYRS01. The sequence continues at coordinate 2,862 of JAPYRS010000190.1, forward strand.
CGCCGGGCTTCGCCGGAGTCCGGTCGGCAACCAATTCCACCGGCCGCCCGACCATCAGTTCCGCGAGGGCGACTTTGTCTCGCTCCGGCTCATCGCCTTTGGTAACAACGCTACCGTTGCGAAGTACTTTGATTTGGTCGGCAAGTTCAATCACTTCGTGCAATTTGTGGGTGATGAAAACGATGGCCTTGCCGGAATCGCGCAGCGACCGCAGTACCTGAAAAAATTCAGTGACTTCCTGCGGCGTTAGAACCGCGGTCGGCTCGTCAAATATAAGGACCTCGGCAGACCGGAATAATATCTTGATGATCTCAACGCGCTGCTGGAGACCGACAGGCAATTCTTCAATGATGGCGTCCGGGTCAACTTCAAGGCCAAATCGACTGCCGATACTGCGCACCTGCGCGCGAGCTTCTGAAATCGTCAGAGAGCCAAACAATCCCGTTGGTTCGACGCCGAGCACGACGTTTTCGGCGACTGAAAAAACCGGAACCAACATGAAGTGCTGGTGGACCATGCCAATGCCGGCTGCAATCGCATCGCGCGGGCTATCGAAACGGGTCGGCGTTCCGTCGATCAATATTTCGCCTGCATCCGGGCCGTATAGCCCGTACAGGATATTCATCAACGTCGTTTTCCCAGCCC
>JAPYRS010000191.1 GCA_029936875.1 Alphaproteobacteria bacterium
TAAGCTGGGCGCCGTCATGCGCCTGTTCGGCAGCAAGTCGATACCACCTCACCGCGATGCCTTCGGCGATGCCTGCTTGCGTTAACAGTTCACGCCCTTCCGCCTCGAGCGCCACGAAGCGCGCTTGTCAGAAGCTTGCGCATCAGCTTCAACGCAGCCCTTTTAGGTGGATGCGATCGCGCACGTCGCCGCCGGCGTCAACGATATCGGCGATCTTCAGCGCGGCAATCTCGCCTACCCGCAAACCGGCGTAATGGCTCAACATAAGAGCCAGTCGGTTTCGCAGGGCATGCTTGCCATCAGCCACCACGGCCAGCACACGTTTGAATTCTCGCTCGTCTAGTACTTTTGCCTGCTTCATCGTTCAAACCTCATGTTATGTCTCTAACTATCAGAAAACATTATGTTTTCTGAATAACATGAAGTCGATCGGAAGGTTGAGCCCAAGGAAACTGCGGGTTTCAGAGGCAATCTAATGGAAACTATGTATCGTTAGATTTCGGATTTGGGGCATCCGCTTAGCCCCCAGCAGCGACCGTCTTATTAGCGAACCCTAACGGGCAAAAAATGACCCGTTCCAAAAGTCAGCGGCCTCTGCTTTGTGGCATCTATCACTCTCAAGTTCGAGTGTGGGTCTTCGAGTGCAGAATTCTCGGAACCATGTATCGGGTCACTTCCAAACTTGCTTAGCCACGCGCCTGAAGTTGCCGCCAAGTACCCCCCTAACGACACATTCGCTGTAGTTTCGACGGAGCATTTCCTCGGCGATCTGATAAATTTGTGCCGGCGTGGCGCAACGGACTTTGTCGCCGGGATACTGTGATTTCGGCCAGAATCGATCATTTTCCGATACGGTCTCGTTGAAGCCCGGCTCGTTATCTGCCTCATGAAAATAGTCGAGCCCAATGCCCACGTGTTCGGCGCCTATCAGGTCCAGATAGTGATCGATGTGATCTACCATCGACGACGTGGCGATATCGTCGGCGCCGACAAAATGTCCGATGCCATTTACGCCGACGACACCACCGGTTTCGGCACAACGCACCGCTTGATCATCCCGGATATTGCGCTCGTGATCCCACAGCGCTCGGGCATTCGAATGAGAAAAGATAACGGGATCACTCGAGAGCTCCATAGCCTCCATCGTCGTTCGATATCCGCAATGCGAGCAATCGACCGACATTCCGACCGAATTCATTTCGGCGACGACAGCGCGGCCGAAATCGGTCAAACCGACATCCTCGTCATGACATCCACCGCCGGCGAGGTTGTTGATATTATAAGCGAACAGCATCTGACGGACGCCGAGATCGTAATAGAAACGCACCATGTCGATGGATCCGTCGAGCGCGCCCATGCCTTCGATGTCGAAGGCGACGGCCATCTGGTCCGCCGCCATGGCCTGGTCTATCTCATGCCCGGTGCCCACCAGCCGGTAACCGTCCGTCCTGTCGATCCAATCGCGGGCCAAAGACAATGCCTTGATAGTGTCCTGCCAGCAATTGACGTCGTATCCGACGTTGACCGAGAGGAAGTTCACACCTGCGTCTTTCCAAATGGAAAGCGTCCGGAGATCGTTGACGGTCCTCAGTTCGAACCCGGCATGCGCGTCCCAGATTAAAACTTCGCCAAGATGATTTGCTGCCAACAGCCCAACTCCTCTTCGATCGCGCGCGGCGTCGCCTATGTCCGGTTCGCCACAACGAGCCACCCCGGACGCTCGATCGCCTGCATGTAGTTCGACTGCTCCGTTAGTCGCACGCGCCAGGCCCCGTCCGCCTCGAGCGATCTGAAATGTGATGGATAATCGTCTTGTTCGTACGGGATGGCGTTGATGTAGAAAACCAACAGTCCGCCAGGCCGCACGCAGCGGATCATTTCCGGAAGATGTTCTGGGCCGACGTGACCGCCGCCAAAGCACCCGACGCCGATCGCGGCGCCATACGTCCGACCACCGAGATCGATCGTCCGGGTCATGTCGCCGATCAGCAGGTCGCAGTAAACTTGCTTGCTGCGCGCTTCGTCCAGCATTCTTGGCGAGATATCCAGTCCATCAAGATGGCCAAAGCCGCGCGCGGCGAGTTCCTCGCCCACCAAGCCGGTTCCACAGCCGAGATCCAATATTCTTATGCTCTGGTCGATACAGCGCTCGGCGAACGCCGCTACGGCAATGCGGTGGGCGATGTATCCGTAGTCCTGCCGCAGGTTCCGCTCGTAGGTTGGGGCCCAATCCTCATAAACGTCACGTGAATCGCCAGAGCCCCCGCCTAACGCCGTCAGTCTGGCGACAAAACCTTCCAATATTTTCACCATGAAGCGTTGTCCCTCGAGACCTGCACATATCACCGAGTTGCTAGATAAGTCGCCTTATCGCACCATTCGCGTGTCGGCTGTCACGGACGAAGGGACCAGTTGGTTCATCTTAGCGACTTCCTATATCCGAAAGATGCGTCGATCCGCCCGAGTATATGCTCACCCGCCGAAATCGGGAGATATTTGCTTTCCTGTTCGCTCGGCAACCCCAGATCGCGCGGATCTACCTTGGCCGTAAAGGTAGGATCGTAAAAGGTCGCGATTGAGATACGCTCGCGACCGGACCGGTTCACGACACGATGCTTGGTCGAACGATAACGATCATTGCTCCATCGTCCCAATAGATCGCCAGCATTAACCACCATGGTATCAGGAACGGGCGGCGCGGCAATCCATTCGCCAGCGAGGTTTTGCACCTCAAGTCCACCATTATCATCATGCCAAAGTATGGTGATATTGCCAAAATCCGTATGTGCCGCGACACCAAACTGATCGTCACTCAGGGACGCGGGTTGTGGGGGGTAGTAAACGGCCTGGGAACGCTGCAGCGGCTTAAAAATTTTGTCGACGAAGAAATCGGGATCAATGTCCAAGCTGAGGGCCACGCCGTGCGATAGAGCCTGACCGCAGACTGCCACGGCTTCGAAGTAGGCATACATATCGCGTTGTAGTTCCGGCATAAATCGTGGCCAATTATTTGCGCCTCGCAGAGGCTGACCAGCGAGAACGTCAGGATCGTCCGATGGCAATTCCAGGCCGACCTGATAGAACTCCTTATAGTCTGGCTTCTCGGCGCCATACATCAAGGCATCCCCAAGGGCGTGCCACCCGCGATTAGCAATATTCGCGGAAACCTGCCGCTTCTCTACTTCCGGCAGTCGGAAGAACCGCATTGCCGAGGCACCAGCGGCATCAATGGTAGGCTGGGGAACCCCGTGACCCGATACATACAAAAAACCGTACTCAATATAGGCATCGCGAATGGCCGCCGCAGCCCTGGTCGAAGCTTCGGCATCCCTTTGCAGCAGACCGGTGCTGTCGACAACTGGCAGTTCCACCTCATATTCTCCATGTCTGCGTCAATCTATGACAATCGTATCGGTTAATCCTGAACAAACATACTTTACGACGCAGTCGATGAACTGGGCTAAAAACATAGGCGGGTCAAAT
>JAPYRS010000192.1 GCA_029936875.1 Alphaproteobacteria bacterium
AAGATAGTATTAAGTCTAGGACACCAAGGATTTCAGAAATTACTGGAAATAATAGACTTTTTAAAGTACGCAACACACTTAAAATCCGTTTCCTGATAAGGGAGTGGGGGTTCGAGTCCCTCAGCGGGCACCACTAAACTCAATAAATTCAATTCGTTACGGCAGTGGGCGCGCGCATGATTCTGCCCGACTCATCGCCGACCCTGCTTAGTCGGAATCTATGTCCGCGGTCGCGTCGTCAAACGAGGCGTAGTTGTATGCGTGCAGGCGCGCATAGAGGCCGTGCGACTCGATCAGTTCTTTGTGCGGGCCGGTTTCAACAATGCGACCGTCCTGCAGCACAATTATCCGGTTGGCGCCGCGAATGGTCGCCAGCCGATGGGCGATGACAATCCCGGTGCGCCCCTCAAGCAGCCGCTTGAGGGCAATCTGGATTTTGCGTTCGGTATAGCTGTCGACGCTGGCGGTCGCCTCATCCAGAATCAAGATCTTCGCATTGACCGCGAGCGCGCGGGCAAAACTAAGAAGTTGCCGCTGGCCGAGTGACAGGTTCCGGCCCATCTCAACCAACATGGTTTCGTAGCCATCCGGCAATTTCATGATGAAATCGTGCGCGCCAACAACTTCGGCGGCATTGATGATGTCTTCGCGAGTCGCCGTCTCGTTGTTGAAGCGAATATTTTCGTAGATCGTTCCGGTGAACAGAAACGGATCCTGCAACACCATCGAAACATGGCGCGACAGAGACGCCTTGGAATAATCGCGCACATCCCGCCCGTCGATCAGGATGCTTCCTTCCCAAATTTCATAGAACCGGTGCAGCAGCGCCGTGATGCTGGTTTTGCCGGAACCGGTCGGGCCGACCAGCGCCACCGTCTCACCCGGTGCAATCTTGAAGTTGATGTCATGCAGCACCGGTCGGTTTGATTCGTATCCGAATGTCACATTTCGAAACTCGACACCGCCTTCGATTTCGGCCGGGTGAGCGGCGTCCGGTTTGTCCGTGATCGCAAGCGGTACGTCCAGTACCTCAAAGATGCGCTGCCCAGAGACCATGGCGCGCTGCATAACGCTGTATTGCATTGTCAGCGAGCGGATCGGATCGAAGAAGCGCTGTACATAAAAAACGAAGGCAACGATAACGCCGATGTCGAGGTCGCCATCAAGGACAAACGTCCCGCCGAGGACAATGACGATTGCCAGTGCAACACCGGTTAGCGAATCGACAATCGGCACCATGGTCTGCGCAAATTTGGCCGCGCGCAGATGGGCTCTCAAATTATCCTGCGCCTTGATGTTGAACAGCCGCGCGTTCACGTCCTCCCGGCGCATCGCCTGAACCGTTCGCACCGCCCGAATGCCCTCGGCAAGCGCACCGTTGAGGGTCGAATTGGTTTCTCGTGCACGGCGGAAAGCACGGCGTGCGCGCGGCAGCCATACCAGGCGGACAAAAAACAATGTCGGCACGATGCTCAAGGTGAGCAAGCCGAGATAGAAGTCGAGCACCAGCATGATCACAACGATGCCGAGCAGAAGCACGATATCGCCGATTGCCGTGATCGAGTTGTCGAGAAATTCTTGCAGCGAGTTCACATCACTTTGCAGACGCGACATCATGCGGCCGACTTCGGTACGGTCCATGAACGACATCGCGATCCGCTGCATGTGCGAGAACATTGCACGCCGGAGATCGAATATGACGCGCTCGCCGGTCCATCCGACAAGCCAGTCTTGCAGCCAGTTGGCAGCGTAATTAATCACGATTACGGCCCCGAAAACGATCAGCGTCAGGGTGAGAAGGCCCTCGCCGCCGTTGCCGATCAGAACGGCATCATCAATCACACGACGGACGACCAACGGGATTGCGAGTTGGCTGGCGGTAAAGGTGAGAACGGCAAGGATCGCAAATGCCAGCGCGCGCCGGTAGGGCCGGACGAAGCCCATAAATCGCCGCACCACCTTGCGGTCGAAGGCGGCACCAAAAATTTCCTCATCGCGGCTAATTTGCGAGCCAACGACGGCGCGTAATTTCTTTTGAGACGCCGCGCCCGTTGTGTCGCTGGTGGGGTCCCCGGTTGAATCAATGACCGTCATTCGGTTGATCCCGGCAAGACAGGGTTGGTTTCTGCGCCCATCGTTTGCAATTCGTGAAGCGCCGCGTACTTTCCGCCTTCGGCAGTCAGCGATTCGTGAGTGCCCCGCTCAACCACCATGCCGTCTTCAAGAAATAGAATTTCGTCGGCATGTTTTAGTGTCGCGAGGCGATGCGACACGATGATGGTCGCGCGGGCATCGGAATCGGCCATTAATCCCTGATGGATCCGTCGTTCAGTACCAGAATCGATTGCCGCGGTTGAATCGTCGAGGACCAGCACCGCCGACTGCAAAAGGGCGGCTCGGGCAATGGTCACGCGTTGTTTTTCCCCGCCCGACAGTGATACCCCGCGCTCACCGACCAGGGTTTCGTATTGGTCGGGCAAGGCGTCGATAAAGGTGCCGATTTGTGCGGTTGACGCGGAACTTCGAATTTCGTTTTCGTCACACCATGGGTCGCCATAAGCGATATTGTTTTCAATTGATGATGTGAACAGAAACGGGTCCTGTTGCACGACACAGACGGCACCCCGCAATGAATCGGTGGTGACGTCGCGAATGTCCTGGCCGTCAATTGTGATGCGACCGCCTCCCACGTCGTAATGGCGGGGCAGCAGCTGGACGATGGTCGATTTGCCGCTGCCCGGCGGCCCGACGATGCCAAGCGTCTTTCCGCGCTCGACCGTAAATGACACATGGCGAAGGACCGCATCGTCGGCTTGTCCGGCGTATCCGAACGATACATTTTCAAATTCAATCCGGCCGTCGGTGACGTGCAACGGTGTGGCGTCTTTCGAATTATTTATCGCCGGCTCAAAATCAAGAATATTGAACAACCGGCCGCCGCAGGTTGAGGCGCGGGCGAAAGCATTAACGACCATGCCCATTTGGCGCACCGGTTGCTGCAGGATGGTCATAAAGGCAAGGAACTCGGTCAACGTGCCGACACTCATTTCGCCGTGCAGAACCCGCAGCCCGCCGACCCAGAGGACCAGACCCATCGCGATAAGGAATGCAAATGTCATGGCGCTGACGGAAGAAGAGCGAACCGCGATCCGTCGCCGCGAAATTTGCAGCGCCCCGTTCGAGGTTTCATCGTACTTGGCGAGCTCGTGATTTTCCGCACCGAACGCGCGCACCGCCCGAATGCCGGTCAGGTTTTCGTCCATGATCCGGCCGAGAACGGCAAGCGTTTGCTGCAGCTTCAGCCATAGGGCGCGAAGCCGCAGCCGAACAACGGCGGATTGCCACGCGATGAAGGGGACAAAACTGAGGCTTAGCAAGCCGAGCACAGCGTCCGTTGAAATCATCAAGACGGCGCCGGCAGTAATCAGGATGATCAGGAGAAGAGAACGCAGGATGCCCATGT
>JAPYRS010000037.1:0-4296 GCA_029936875.1 Alphaproteobacteria bacterium
GTTAATCACTGTCCTGCTTAACGCGTCGATCACAATTCCAAGTTTACTAGGACGACATGTCTGACTTTCTCTCCAACTTCGCGTACCGTGGTTAAATAGAATTACTATTTTATCTTTTGGCTGGTGGATCGCGAAGGAGTTCAACTCAACAATTTTTCCACTGCTATATAATTCTGCTGAAACAGATGTATTTTTGTAATACGTGGACAGGTTGTTTGGACCCGACGTTACACATCCGGCAAGAAGCACGGCAAGGGTCAGGCAGAGAGTGGCGGTCAGATTTCCTATAGGAATAGTCTAACAGAGAATGTCGTGAATGGGGGTCTTGGAGGGGGATCAGCTTTGCCGTGATGCCCTGAAGCTCACAACCAATAGCTTGGAGTCATGCCTGCGGCATCTACGACACCGTAACCGGCTCTAAATCTGGCGGCATCTGATTACACTCAGCGTTTGGCCTCACAAACTGTCTCTATGTAGACCTGATTTCCTTTGAAGCGGAAAGAGATGTTGTTAATTGGCGTCTCGCTGATGACAGTCCTATCCGACTGAACGAATGCGGCACCTATTGGATCAAATTGGCAACTTGTCCGTCATCAAAGTCTGGGCCTAAAACTCTGATGACGGACATTCCTGCTTTCTCCAGTACGCTGAATAAAAAGAGCCTCACCCCAGGAAATCATCAGCCGGTTTATATTCATAACCGAGGTCGTTTGCTACGGCCTGATAAGTGATGTTTCCGCCCACGACGTTGAGGCCGTTTTTAAGGTGGGGGTCTGCGCTGAGCGCCTTTTTCCAGCCCTTGTCGGCAATGGCGATGGCGTGTTGCAGCGTGACGCCATTGAGCGCATAGGTCGAGGTGCGGGCGACGCCGCCGGGCATATTGGCGACGCAGTAATGCACGACGCCATCGACGACGTAGGTTGGGTCCGAATGCGTTGTCGCCTTTGAGGTTTCGAAGCATCCGCCCTGATCGATCTCTACATCGGCGATCACGGAACCATGCTGCATGGTCGACAGCATATCGCGGGTGTGGTCATTCTAGGCGTTGCGAACCTGACGGCGTGCCCGATGGCGAAAGGGAATTATGGTCTTGGCTTTCCCGCCCTTTTCTTTCTGACGGTTTCTTGAGAGAAGATCTTGGACTTCGCTCCAGAGCTCTGCCGGTACGATACCCTGGTGCATACCTTGATAAATATTGCCTCGGTGCTCGATTTCACCGATGTAGAGACGGTTCTGCAGCAGGACGTAGAGGGCCCCCCGGCCAAAATTGACACCGCCTCGGACATTTCCCTTTCTTGATACGTAGAGTTTGCTCAGGACCTGACTTTCCCTGAGGTTGATCTGCAGACGAGAAACCGATCCCATTTGCAGGTAGCGCTGGAAAATATGGCAGACCCGCTCAGCTTCTATGTTGTTGATCACCAGTGCCCGCTCTTCAACATCGTATCCGAGCGGCGGTGTACCTCCCATCCACATACCTTTCTTTTTTGATGCTGCAAACTTGTCTCTGATACGTTCACCTGTGATCTCGCGTTCAAACTGAGCGAAAGACAGAAGAACGTTGAGGGTGAACCTTCCCATCAAGTCGCTGCAGCGAGATCGACGGTATCACCAATGTCACAGGCGCTTTCTCGTCGCGCGGCAACACCGCAAAGGCAGCGAACGGCCAGCCCGCTTCGGAAATCGCCTCCCAGTAGTCGGTCAGGTAATAAACATTGTGCTTCTCGCGCACGACCAGCCCTTTGAGGCCGTGTCGGTCCATAATCATGTTTGCGCGTTCGCGGTTCAGCAGTATCAGGTTCCGACATCCTCGCCCTTGAGGAAGGCGATTACGACCCGACAGTTTTCTTCGGTCGCGTCGACCAGCGTGGAGTGGCCCGAACCTTCGATCACATATTTCACGGCGCCTTTAATGTGCTGGGCGAGATACGCTTGGCCGGCACCGCTTGGCGCCGTTTCCCAGGGCGTCATGATGTCCTGGTCCCCGCCGATCACTAATGTCGGCGCGCCAATTTTTGCAAGCAGCGGCCTAAGGTCCATGTCAATCACAGCCTGGCAGGCCCGCGTGAAGACCTCCACATCGTTGGTCTTGCTCAGGATTTCCTGAATTGCGTCGACGGCGCCTTGTCCGGGCTCACTATCAAGAAAGCGCCGCGACAAAGCCTGAACAGCAATCAGCTCCGCCAGAGTACGGCTCCCGCAGCCCTTGGCTTTGGCAACGTCAATCAGATTCCGGCGGGTCAGGATGCCGGCGGCGTCGAGCTTGGCCGCGCCACAATTGAGAACCAGACGATCAACTTTTTCTGGATATTTTGCCGCAAATTGTTGCGCAACATTTGCCCCCATCGAGGTGCCGTGGATGTGCGCCTTCGGAATGGACAGCGCGTCCATCAGGCCCGCGGTATCGTCTGCCCAAACCTCCATGTCGTAATGCTGGATCGGCCGATCTGACTGGCCGTAGCCTCGGAGATCAAAATCGATGACCCGGAAGTGTTGGGAAATAAGGGGCGTGGCGGTGACGAAATTGAGATGCCCAAAGCCCGAGCCGTGGAGTTGGACCACGGCTTCACCCGCGCCGGTCTCCTCGTGCCAAATGTTGATGCCATTTACTTTTGCAATTGCCATATCTTCTCCATGCCCGATGGCGGTCGCTGCGACGATTAGAGTATCGCACACACCGCAGCCCGGTGCGGTCGGCATAGGATTGGCCGGACATTGAGGTGGATTTGGAAAATTGCCACTTCGGGCCGGAATTTTATTCCGCTATAAGTTTTGCATTGGCGCTGGTGTCTCGGACTGACGCGGAGTCTGCCGCTCGAGGGAACTTACAGCCCGTGGAACCAAACTGGGTACGGTGTGGAAATTTGAACCAGGGAAGGGTGCTTAAGAAATGGTAGCCGATAATCAGCCGCAATCGACGCTCACTCTGACCTGTCCCGATACGCTCGGAATTGTCAGCTCCGTCGCGGGCTTTTTCTCTCAGAACCGATGCAACATCGTTGAATCGGCCCAGTTCGGCGATCCAAAAACGAATCGCTTCTTCATGCGCGTCAGCATTGATCGCCCGCCCGAAAAGACTCTTGGCGATCTCAGAGAAGAATTTGCAGAAGTGGCTGCACCATTTTTCATGAAGTATCAGTTGCACGACAAAGACACGGCCGTCAAAACGCTCATTCTCGTTTCAAAGTCGGATTACTGCCTGCGCGATCTGATTTACCGCCGCGACCAGGGCGAACTCAATATCGATCTCACCCGGATTGTCTCAAACCACGAGGACTGTGCCGCCGTCGCGGACGCCGCAAATATTCCGTTCCACTATCTCCCCATCGATCCGTCCGTAAAGGCGGAACAGGAGAAGGCCATCGTCGACTTGATTTCGAAAAGCGGTTCGGAGCTCGTGGTTCTTGCGCGCTACATGCAGATATTGAGCCCGGAGTTCTGCGCACAATTTCCGGAACGAATCATCAACATCCATCATTCTTTTTTGCCGGGGTTTAAGGGAGCGCGTCCGTATCAACAGGCGCATGCGAGGGGCGTAAAGCTGATCGGCGCGACGGCCCACTACGCAACGCCCGACCTCGATGAAGGACCCATTATCGACCAGGAAACGCCCGCGTATCACACGGAAATTCGATCAGCGATCTTATTCGGCTTGGGCGCGATCTCGAACGCGTCGTCCTTGCCCGCGCGGTGCGATCTTTCGTGCAGCGCCGCGTGCTTTTGAACGGCGAGAAGACAGTGGTTTTTGGTTAGTGTGCTTCCCATAAGCTTACGCAGACGCGCCGCCGGTTCGCTCAACTCGCATTGGTCCTCTGACCGTTAGCGGAACGAAAAACGCACGGTCGGAGCGCGACGCGGCATCAAACCACTGGTTTGGTGATTTCATACCCGCAATCTAAGGCGACGAGGATTTACATGGCGGACAAAAAATTGGACGCAAAGGGCCTGAACTGCCCAATGCCCATCATTAAGGCGCGCAAGATTCTAAAAGGAATGGATGCGGGCCAAACGCTGGATATCGAGGCGACCGACCCCGGCGCAGTAAAAGATTTTGACGCCTTTTGCGAAATGACCGGTCATGTCTTGCTTCATTCCGGGCAGGACGGTGAGGTCTACAATTTCACGATTAAACGCTCTTAGGTTATTCACGCCGATCAAACCACGCGGTTTTTGCCAAATGACATTTCATACCGTTCGGTGTCACCAGCTCTCCTGACCATAGATGGAACCCTTCAAGAATAATTTCTCGCCCGAGCTGGTGCGTTGTTTCGCAGACCACCTTCAAATGCACATCGC
>JAPYRS010000037.1:4396-19583 GCA_029936875.1 Alphaproteobacteria bacterium
TTGAATGCGATGCTGCACCCCGAGGAAGACGAATCACCCAGCGACCAACGCGGCATCAGGGGTTGGGGTATCCTGCCGTTATCAATGGTCGTCGGCCAGCACGGCATCGATGATTTTGAAGGATCGCTAGATCTGCTGAAGGAGATGACGAAGCGGTTTTCTTCCGAATTCGGCATTCGTTATTTTTTGCTTGCCGACCAGGACCGCACACTCCGCATTTTAAGGGGCTGGCTGAATGAGATCCCAGTCACCACGTTCGCCGCCTGGTCTCAGAGGGCACACGCCCCCGCTTGCCGTGGGCCATGCAACTGCCGCAACTAATGGAAGATCCGTCGCCGATGTTGCCCATCCTGAAAGCCCTGCGAGACGACAAGGAAGAATATGTCCGGCGGTCCGTTGCCAATCATCTCAATGACATCGCCAAGGATCATCCCGACCTCGTCGCCGATTTGGCCCATGATTGGATGAAAGGTGCCGACAAAAACCGGGAAAGACTTGTGCGCCACGCCTGCCGGACGCTGATCAAGAATGGCCATCCGGGTGCGCTCAAGGCATTCGGATTTGGCAAGCCCAAGATCACGGTCGATTCGCTTACCATCAAGCCGAAGAAGGTGAATCTTGGCGGTGCGTTTAAGTTCACCGCAGAATTGAAGTCGTCATCGGACCGCCCGCAAGCGCTGGTGATCGACTATCTGGTGCACTTCAAGAAAGCCAACGGCAAAACATCGGGCAAGGTCTTCAATTGGAAGCGGGTTACAATCCGGGCCGGGGAGGTGCCGTCCCTCAGCCGCTCCCATTCAATTCGCCCGATCACGACGCGGCGCTATTATGGGGGGACACCGGCGGTGTCGCTTCGCATCAATGGTCAGGACTTTGGCCATGTCGAATTCGAACTGGTTACCTAATTCTCAGTCGTTATAGGACGTTGGCAAAACGATGACCGAAACAGACCTCACCGCGACCGAAGCGCTTGCCTTGATGGAAAGCGGCGACCTCACGGCCGAAATTTACGCCGAAGCACTTCTTATGCGGGCCGATGGGGCGGCCGATCTAAACGCATTTATCGCTATCGATGCGGATCAGGTTCTGGCGGCGGCACGAAGTGCTGACAATAAGCGTCGCGCCGGCAATAAGCTCAGCCCGCTCCTCGGCTTGCCGCTTGCCCTCAAGGACAATATCGACACGATTGATTATCCAACCACCGGCGGCACGCCCGCGCTCAAGGATCATCGGCCGGGGCGCAATGCGCCGGTCGTGCAAAGCCTGGTGGACGCCGGCGCGATCGTTTTTGCCAAGGCAAACCTCCACGAACTTGCTTTCGGTGTGACCAGTAACAATGCGGCCCATGGGCCTGCCCGAAATCCCTACGACCCAGCTCGCATCGCCGGTGGCAGCAGTGGCGGAACGGGGGCGGCACTGGCCGCGCGTTTGGTGCCAGCGGGTCTTGGCACGGATACCGGCGGATCGGTACGAATCCCCGCATCGCTTTGCGGCGTGTCTGGTCTCCGGCCGTCGATGGGCCGTTACGCCCAAGCCGGTGTCATCCCGATCTCGAGTACCCGCGATACGATCGGCCCGATGGCGCGCTCGATCGCTGACCTTGCGTTGCTCGACGGCGTCATCACCGGCGCACCTCTCACTGTCGAACCGATCGACCTCAAAGGCCTCCGCATTGGCGTGCCGCGAGAGCATTATTATGAGAATATTGATGATGGTACCGCGGCCGTAATGGAGGACGCCCTGCAAAGGCTGGGGGACTACGGCGTTGAACTGATTGAGGCGGACATCGCAAGCATCGGCCCCGTTCATATTGCGGCAGATCAGGTCATTGTTATGAGGGAAGCGATTCTGGATTTGCAACGATACCTCGACGAATTCGACGGCAGCCCGACTCCACGTGAGATTGTTGCCGCCGTCGCCAGCCCCGATGTGAAGGCAATTCTTGATGAACTCATTGCCGGTAATGTTCCGAATGCCGAAGCCTATCGGCATGCCACCGAAACACTCCTCCCGCAGGTGCAGGCGATGTACCGCGACTATTTTTCGGAAAACAATATCGTCGCCGCCGTCTTTCCGACGACACCTTTGCCGGCCACGGTGATCGGCGAGGACACGGTCAAACTTGCCGGAAAAGATGTGGCGGCATTCAACACATTCTTCCGCAATACCAGTCCCGCCAGTATCGCTGGCACGCCAGGTGTCACCTTGCCGGTCGGGCTGACGCCGAGTGGGCTTCCGGTCGGCATGGAATTTGATGGACCTCAAAACAGCGACCGCAATATTCTCGCCCTTGCGCTTGCCGTGGAAGCTAATGAGCCAGCCTTCCCAGCACCTCAATGGGATTAAAGATTAGCCAAAAAGTGCCTCGTATTTGACGGTCCCGGCAGATTTGTCCATTTGGTGTTAGTCTTTGTGATTTAGATTTTCCCTGCCAAATCAGCTCTGTCGGATCGGCCCTTCGCCTTATGATGCTCCTTCTTGTCTTGCTAACAGCTGTCGCCTGGGTCGGCGGCATCATGTACACGCCGGCGTTCCCCGCAGTGGCACAGGAACTGGGCGTCAGCGACGCCGAAATTCAGCTGACCCTGACCGCCTTTATGGCTGGTATCGCAACCGCCCAGCTCATTTACGGACCCATCTCGGATCGCTTTGGCCGAAGGCCAGTCCTGCTTGCCAGTTTGGTGCTAACAGCGGTTGGTACCATTGCCGTGGCGCTTTCGCCGGACGTCGGGTTCATGGCCGTCGCACGACTGGTCCAGGCATCGGGTGCCGCCGGCAGTATCGTGTTGGCGCGCGCGATTGTTCGGGACATCAATGATTTTGAGGGCTCGGTCCGGGGCATGGCGGTTCTCAATATCGGCAGCTCGCTCGCCCCGGCAATCGCTCTGCTGATCGGCGGCGCCATTGCCGCCTGGTTCGGGTGGCGCAGCCTGTTTTGGATTAGCACCGCGCTGACATTGATTTTGCTTGCCGCGACATTCTTTATCTTGCGCGAAACAAGGGCGGAATCCTCGCGGCCGAAAAAAGGATCGACCAGCACAATCAGCGATCTGTTGGTATTTCTGAAGTCGCCGCTGTTCATGTCCTATTCGCTGTCGCAGGCGTTTCTTAATAGTACGATCTTTGCGTTCATGGCGGGCGCGCCGTTTTATCTCGTCGCCGCATTCGATCTTTCGACCGACGGCATCGGTCTTTTGACGTCGCTTATGCCGCTTGGCTTTATCGTCGGCAATGTGCTGTCGAACCGGCTTAATCGCCATGTCGCCATGACCTGGCAATTGGTGATCGGCGGGTTGGTTGCGGCAGGCGCCGCGTTGACGCTTTCCGTTCTTCACGGCACCGGAATATTGACGGTCTACTGGATCGCGGTACTCGCGCCCGCTTACACCCTCGGCGTTGGTTTCCACATTCCAAACGCGACCGCGGGCGCAATCGAAATCAACCCGGCCCGCGCCGGTACCGGGTCCTCCCTTTATGGGTTCATTTCATTCGGTTTTGCGGCACCGGCAAGCTTTCTTGTTGGCGTCGTCGACGACGGCGGTGGGGAGGGGATGTTTAGCTTGATGCTGCTGCTGGGCATGGCCGGTCTTATCGCCACACTTTTTGCCATCGCCTTTCACCCGAGGCGAAGGGCCGTTGCGTCGGAGGCGGAATCTATCTGACGCTGTTCCCCTGGGCGGTCCTCACCTGATCGGCGCGGTCAGCGACAGGGGCTTCAGGTTCGAAGGGCAGTAGAAAACACAAACGCCGCAACCTGTGCAGTGCTCATAATGAAATGAAGGCCCCTGGCCGTGCGTATAGGTGATCGCCAGATTCTTTTGCGGGCATCGATCGAAACAGAGGTCGCAGGACGGATCGATTCCGCTTGTGGCCCAGCAGCTCGCCGGTTCAAAATCGAGAACTGCAATTTTCATGACCGTCGGGATAATCGGTATCAACGCATCGGTCGGACAGGTCGAGGCGCAAACAAGACCGTCGCACATCACGCACGGGGCCTCATTGGCATGAATTTCAGGGCTTGAGCTACCCGTCTTCGTCGCAGGTGCGGTCATGACGATGGCGTCGGCCGGGCAGATTGCCGCGCAGTCACCGCACCCATTGCAGAGATCATGAAATAACTTTTCGTCGACTGCGCCCGGTGACCGCACCGGCCCGGGGACCTTCTTTTGTCGCCATGCCCCTCGCAGCAGTGCCCGCCTGTCGATATTTTCGTGATCCATCAATGATCTTTCTCAGCGGCCATATTGGGCCCCGGTTTTGTAAGGCATCAAGTGGCACCTTGCCCGCCAGGGGCGACCAGAACCGCAAGGACGGCGGCAAAACCAAACGCCGTCAATCATGCCACCAACCAAGCCTTCGATCCTATACCCAGTTCGAAATGACCGTTTCGAGTGCTGAAGACAGGGCAGTGTTCAGGGTCGAAGCCGGGAATCGCAAAGGACGCTGCCGAATTAGGCGCGTGTCTTTTTGGCACAAAAAAACCCCAGCCATCGTTCGATGACCGGGGTTTTGATTTTGGTTCGGCTAGCTGGTCGGGGCGGTTAGGCCATTAACCTTGCCGATGGTGTCGTTGAACTGCTGTGCGCAACCGGCGCCGCAGCGTGCCGCCCATTTTGGCAGAACGGTTTTCAACATGATTTCACGAAGCAGCTTGAGATCTGCTGCAGAAGCATCGACGCGGATCATGCCGCCGGGCTCGCCTTCAGGGCAGGGACCGGTGGTATTGCAGAGAATGCCCATTTCGCCTTCGCTGCGATTGAGCGCCCACATTGCATCTTCGTGAGCCTTCATGTTGTCAGAGATCAGTTTGCGGAGATCGGCATCAAAACCGTTCCACGCCTTGATGTTGACCACGGTTACGCCAGCCGCAAAGTTGATCGGAAGCGTGTAGAGATACTTCGCACCCTCATACCATTTCGCGGAATATCCGCCGAGCGTGCCGGTGAGCGCACAATCGATGACGCCCTGTTTGAGGCCCTGCTGCACTTCGCCAAATGACATCGGAATACCGGAAGCGCCGATATGGCCGAGGAAATCCGACTGTGATGCGCCGGACGCGCGGATCTTGCGACCCTTGAGATCGGCAAGGTTTTTGACTTCGTCGCGGCAATAAAGAATCTGTGCCTGGAACGACTGCATCGTCAAAATCTTGAGGCCGAAGTTATCTTCGTAAAATTTCTCAAGCACCGGCCGGAAAGCCTGGGTCACTTTGTAGAAATCATCAATCGTCGGCGACATGCCAGCGAGATCGGTGGTGTCGTTGATCGGTGCTTCGCCGGATACATGGCCCAACTGGAACGAGGCGAAATGCGTCGTGCCTTTCTGCGCAAGCCGGAGACCTTCAGGACCCTTGAGGCCCATCTCGTTCCAACCCTTGAACGTGACTTGGATCTTGCCACCGGATAATTCGGGAATCACTTCGGTCCAGAATGGTTTTTGAATGTCACGGAACTGCGTCGTCACGCTGACGTTGCCGATGACATTGATTCTTGTCTCCGGGATCACGCCGTCCGGTTCGTCAGCAAGGACTGCCGATCCGCTCATCGCAACCAGACCAGCCGCTAGGACTGCCCCAATCGCCTTGGTTTTAAAGGTACGCATAGTTCTCCTCCCTATTGGGTTTTTGTGCAGGGCAGGAATGGCCGGCCCCATTTCGTTAACGACTCGGTACTCTTGAACGTTTGTTTCGATTTCCCCACTCAATTGAAGATACTCGGAAGCAGCAACGCCATGTCCGGGAATGCGAGCAGCAATAAAAGCATGCCGATCATCATCAATAGGAATGGTAGCGACCCCAACACCACATCGCGGAACGGCCCACGTCCACGGACGGCCTGAACCACAAACAGATTGACGCCTATTGGCGGCGTGATCAAGGCCGCCTCAATCAAGATCATGAAAACGACACCGAACCAGATCGGGTCATATCCCAGCGAAAGAATGACCGGAACGACAATCGGCGTGGTCGCAATCATCATCGACAGCGTCTCCATAAACATGCCGAGAAGCAGGTAAAAAACGAAAATCGCCAGCATGGCAAGGGTCGGATTGACGTTGAGACCCTCCATGAAGTCTTCAACAAATTGGATAATGCCGAGGGACTGCAAAACGAAATTCAGGAAAAATGCAATGACGACAATGAGTGTCACCATCGCCGTTGTCCGCATGGTTCCCTCAAAGGCGGCAAGCAACACGGGCCCGCTGATGCGCTTTCGGTAAAACCCGAAAAGGAGCGCGGCAACCACGCCCAACGATGCGGCCTCAGTCGGGGTTGCAAAGCCCGCATAAATCGAGCCGACAACGACAACAAACAGGACAATCGGCGGCAGTAGATGCTTCAAGGACCGAAACCGTTCCGTCCAACTGGAACGGGACCGTGAACCGCTCAACGAAGGTTTGACGATGCAAGCGAGCAAAATGGCCATCGAAAACATCACTGCCAGCAATATGCCGGGGATCATTGCCGCAAGATAAAGACTGGTGACCGAACTGTCGGTCAGGAAGGCGTAAATGATCATGTTGATGCTGGGCGGGATCAATATGCCGAGCGTGCCGCCGGCCGCCAGCGACCCTAGAAACAAAGACGGATTGTAATTGTGCTTCGCGATGTTCGGTATCGACACAGTGCCGATTGTTGCCGCTGTTGCGACGCTCGACCCGGAGGTTGCCGCGAACATTGCCGTTGACGCAATGTTGGTATGCATCAGGCCGCCCGGCACCCAGTTGACCCAGCGATCGAGCGCCCGAAACATATCCTCGGCAATGCCGGTGCGCAGCAATAATTCACCCATCAAGATGAACAGCGGCACCGCAACGAGTATGAACTCTGTGCTGGCTGACCAGGTAATATCGCCAAGCGCCGGCAACAAAGGAAAAAATGAAAAGGCCTCGGCCATAACGATCGACATGATGCCGAGAATCGCCGCGACATAAATTCCGGACGCCGCAAGCAGAAGTAAAACGCCAAGTGCGAGGAAGGCCATCAGGCGTTGCCCCCAGGTGAAGCATTCGGGTCTCGATCAGCACTCGCCTGAATAATTTCTTCGACTTCTCCTTCTGTCTCGCTCAAATCAATTCCGATTAGGGAATCGATGGCACTCAGATCTTTTCGCAACAACGACCTTACCGCCCGAAAGAGATAGATCAGGCAAACCGCGGCAAACCAGGTCAGGCCAAGCGACCAAATTGACTGCGGAATAACAAGCGGAACAGATAAATCTGAAGCGGACGCCGCGCCCATCCAGCTTGGGCCGGGATAGCTGAAGCTCGTCGCCGTGGTTGACCAGGCGTAATAACAAAAGATGATGGCGATCAATGATAAAAGTGAGATTGACAAAATATCGAGCAGTGCGCGGCCATAGGGCGGAACTCGGGCGTACAAGATGTCAATTCGAATGTGCGTCTTGGTCGTGAGGGCAAACGCAAATGAAAAGGCGACCGTCACTGCGTAGGTATAGATCGTAATTTCGAAACTTTCGAAAAAATTATCGTTGAAAAACTCTCTCGAAAATACATCGAGGGTAATTAGGAGGGCGCAGCCCAGCATTAACCCGCCCGATATCCAGGCCAACACACGGGCCGTGCGCTCAATGAAGCCCTCTTGGTTGGGCTGTTCAGAAATTTCCAATTCGGTGGCCCCAGCAGCGGATACCGGCAAAGCCTTTGGCACCGCAGTTATTATTTTTTGGCCCAGTCGCTAGGCCACTCCCTCATTTGATTTTGGTCTGCCCGCCAACCCTAGTCAACCAAGTGTGACGTCAATGATGTGATG
Source organism: Alphaproteobacteria bacterium (assembly GCA_029936875.1). GTDB lineage: Bacteria > Pseudomonadota > Alphaproteobacteria > SHVP01 > SHVP01 > JAPYRS01. The sequence continues at coordinate 12,168 of JAPYRS010000037.1, forward strand.
TGAGCGGAGCGCGGCGATAGGTCGCAGGTCGCGAGAACTTGCGCGCAGAGTGTCATCGAGCGAGGGGCAAGGCCCGAATTCAAACTGAATTTCCGCGTTTCGTTGCTCAGCTATTTTTTCCAGGCTGCAAAAACGTACCACTGGCCAGCCGCGGGCGCGTAACGGTTGTCTTCGGTCGGCTTCATCAGGTCGGCATATTCCTGGAGTACATTTTCGCGGGCAAAGCCACCCTTCACGGCGACTTCTTCGAGGTCCATGTCGTGCATTGGGCCCCAGAACGGCTCGTTGTTGTTATGGGTGTCCCAGTCGCGCTCGAACTGCTCGAACGGATCGTCAAACCAGCGGAACGGCGGTTGTTCAACATGCAGCATCAGCCCGCCGGGTTTGAGCAGACGGTGCGCCTCGCGAACGACATTGTTTACCGCCCGCTTTGAGGTCTCATGCAGGAACATTGTTGAGGTAATGAGATCAAAGCTCTGATCCTTGAACTTCGTTTGCTCCGCGTTCTGCTGCGAGAAGTTTATGTCATATCCCATCGCTTCCGCACGGGCATGGGCATAACGCAGAACCGGCGCGCCGAGGTCGATGCCGGTCACTTCGGCGTCAGGCCAGGCATCCTTGAAAGGCAGCGTATTGTGTCCAACGGTGCAGCCCTGGTCGAGGACATGCTCGGGCGTGAAATCAGGATACTTCTCGCGCAGATAGTTGACGATTGAATAGGCCGCACCGTCACCGAAGGGTCCGAGGTGTCCCGAGGTCATCACATAAAGCCCGCCGGAATCGTACATGGCGCCAGCGGCAACATCATCCTCGGCGATCTTGGTGAAGTAGCTGCCCGGCATCCAATGCATGTCGAATGATTCTTGGTATTTTGGAATCTTGAAATTCTTGTCGAGGTCAAGATTACCTTTTGCGGATTTGCGGGGTTTTGCCTTTTCGATCAGGTCATCGAGCTGGCGTTCAACGGTACGACCGTTTTCATAAAAGAGGTTCTGATTGCAATAAACGCGGAGGTGACCCCAAAACTGAAAGTAGGGATCGCTTTTCACCGCGTTGCGCACTTCGTGGCGGTCTTTGGGTGCCCGTCCGTGCTCCTTTACAAAATTCTTTTTGATTTTTGTTTCGTAAATGTCACGGCGCCCCGGTGCCATGTTCTGGCCGAGGTGGCGATAGAGGTCCATCATGAAATTGCTGCGAGCATCTTCGTCGTGACTGGTTTCGACGCGTATGGCGTGATCGCCAAAACCGCTAAATGTCGATACCAGCTGATCCGCCGGTGCATCGGCCGAAAATCCTAATACAACCTTTGCGTCTGCTGTTTCCCGCTCGTCCACTCGTTGGTCCATCGTCTCCTCCAACACAATAATCTTGCAATAGGCAAATATCATAGCAGGCGGCGCCCTGTAGGAGCCAGATGTAGCGCAGCAAACCAGTGCTGCGCGCCTTGCTGATGCGACCAACCTAAACGGCACCATGACCCAATGGCCCCATTGGCCCTAGGGACTAGTCCCGGCAAATTGGTTGGGAATTTTGAGATTCGGCTAACAATGCCGTGTTGACACTTCGCGTTGCTGGCGGATTGCGTTAATCTTCATATCCGATTAATGCACTTGGTTATTATTGAAATATACCGTTCGGCCGATCAGAAGCCGAAACAACTGAGGAGGGGAGCATGAACCAACAACAATTTACCCGTCGAGCGATGCTCAAGATGACGGCATCCGTTGCCGCACTGGCGGCAGCAGGCGGTATTCCTGGCGTTTCCGCCGCTGAAGGCGACGCGCTGAAACTTTGGGCCAATCCGGGTGTCCATCAGGTCGGTAGCCGGGACTGGAGCGCCATGGGCGCGCAAGGTGGCATTACGATTGCCGGAACCGCAAAGAGCGCCCGCGCTGACGAATCCATTCAGAAGATGGTCGTTGGTGACGGCAACCGGTTATTCGATGCCATGACCGACAACGGCGGCGGCATGGAAGACGCGCTCGCATCTCAGAATGCGATTGCGGAAATCGATCCGTCGAAAATTCCCAACTGGAAAAATATTCTTCCGGTTTACAACGAGGGCGGGCTAGCGGCGCACTCCATTCGTTATGAAGGCAAGGTATTTGCCACACCGATGATCGCGAATGCGGATTCGATGGCGTACGACTACAAGGCACTTGGTTTCCACCCCGATAGTTGGGGCGTTCTGTTCGATAAGGAATTCAAGGGCCGCGTGGCCATGCAGAACGATTTTGGTCCGACCATGACGAATACCGCGATCTACCTAAAAGAATCGGGCATGGCGACGATCAAGGATGCGTCGAACATGGCGCCGGACGAAGTGAAGGATGTTGCTGAATTCCTGATCGGCCACAAGAAAAATGGTCAGTTCCGGACGTTCTGGGACGGCTTCCAGAACGGCGTTGGTTTGCTGGCGAGCGGCGAAGTGTTGATGTCCTCGACTTGGGAAGCGATCGCTATCGTTGCCCAGCGCAACATTGGTGACAAAGGCGATATTCGCTATGGCACCATGAAAGAAGGCCACCAGGTCTGGAACAACATCGTCATGCTGACACGCGGCGGCAAAGAACGTGGCCAGGAAGCGGCATACAACGCGCTAGCCAATGTCTATCTGTCACCGTGGTTTGGTGCCCGTACCTTGGGCGGTCTCGGATTTGCGCCGCAAATGACCGGCGTCGATGCGTACGTGAAGGCCAATCCGGCCGACTTCTCTGATGCTGATCAAGAACGGATCATTCAAATTCTAAATTCGAAGAATGATCGTTATGCGATTAGTGGCAACGCTTGGCAAAATGTCTTCCCGAAAAATCTTCGGGCTTACACCGATTGGTGGGCACGCGTTCAAGCCGCCTAGAGAGTGACAACCTCTCCAGGTTCAGAGCCAAACTAAACTCGGCAGGAGGGTCGGCAATTGTCGGCCCTCCTCGCCATTCGGGATTCATTAATGGGCGAACGAGGTCTTCAGCGATGGGCATTTTATATTCCCGTCGTCTTCATGGCTCTGTTTTTTGCAGCACCAGTTGCGCTGACGCTTGTCTGGAGCGTTTTTGAGCGGACCATGTTCTGGATGGAGCCGGGCTTTACGCTTGCGGCATACGAAAACTTTTTCACATCAGCGCGGGCCGAAAACTACGTTTATTCGATGATCCATTCGGCGGTTGCTGTGGTGGTGTCCTTTGTTATTGGATTTCCAATCGCCGTGTTTGTCCGCCGCCGTGTCGTCAAGGCGGCCCAGCATCGTGTCATTTTGTTGTTCATTTTGCCGTTCATGATTTCCGAGTTGGTGCGCGTATTTGCCATGCGCCCGGTGTTGGGCCGCAACGGTTTGCTGAATACCGGCCTGATGGAACTCGGCATTATTTCCGAACCCATCACCATCATTCTGTTTTCACCGATTGGTGTCGTTATTGGCGATGTCATCTCGTTTTTGCCGTTCATGGTCTTTGCTGGATTCCTGGCGATGGAGGCGGTGCAGACCTACATCTTTGAGGTTTGTGACGACATTGGTGTTGGCCGCGCCCGGACTTTTCGCGACATCATTGTGCCGCTCGCCGCGCCTGGAATATTTGCCGGCGGCGTCTTTATCTTTGTGAATTCATTGGGCGTCGCGCTGGTGCCGACAATTTTGGGTGGCCCCGGCGCCGTCAATGCCGGGCTCATCGTAAATCAGGCGATTGTTGCGCTGGATTTTCCGTTGGCGATGGCGATTAGCGCGATCATGTTGCTGACGCTGGTCGTGCTGCTGTACGTCGGTCATCGGCTTTTCGATCTCACCAAAATTTTGCAACCGATCAGTTAGAGCCATGCAAGACGGATTCATGAATATTTGGCTTTACCGGTTGGGTTGGACCTATGTCCTGTTCATCGTCTTCCTGCTGCTCGCGCCGGTTCTCTACATCGTCTACATCTCGTTCAACGAATACACATTCGGGGCACGAATTTATGAATTCACAACGGACTGGTATACCCTGATCCTTGCCGACAAAATTCTTGTCGCGTCACTAAAATGGACAGGATTTTTGGCCGTCGGCGTGATGGCGACTGCGGTGCCGATGGGGCTGCTCGCGGCAAAATTTTATAAAAGCACGCGCCACAAGGTTGCCTTCGTCACGCTGATGCTGTCACCACTGTTCGTCCCGGCCGACATCATGGGATCGGCGCTTCTAATTTATTTTAAGAATATCAATCATGCGGTTGAGGCGTTTGGCGCTTTCCTTGGCGTCACCTGGTTTCACGGATTTCTCCAGCTTGGATTCACCACCGCCCTTATCGGTCAGATTATTTACACGGTGCCTTACGCGTTCATCGTCATCCTGATTACCATGTCGCGCTACCGGGATCAGCAGACCGAGGCGGCACGCGGCTGTGGGGCAAACGCATGGCAAGCCTTCTGGCAGGTCGAGTTTCCCCAAATTAAGGTCGGCGTTTTCAGTTCCCTCGCGTTCGTCACCATCCTGTCGTTTAACGAGGCGACGCGAACAGCATTGCTGAAAGGTGGCTTCGACACGTTCCCGAATGTTTTGGTCTCGCAGATGTTAAACATCGGCATGTCCGGTGAATCTTACGCGATGGCCGGCATCATGGCCGTTGTTTCGATGGTATTCATTGGATCGATCATCATTATCACGCTGATTCGTGCACGCGGCATCGAACGCAAATTTCAACCCAAAGCCGAACCCAACCCAATTAATTAGCAGGACCCTGTGGCCGAACCTTTTTCCAGTACGAACACCGAACCGCCAGCTGTCGAAGTTGTGGGTCTCGGTAAGAACTACGGGCCTGTTAAGGCGCTCGACTCGGTAAACTTATCCATCGCACAGGGCGGCTACACTGTTCTGCTGGGACCGAGCGGCGGCGGCAAAACCACACTGTTACGGCTGCTCGGCGGATTTATCAGACCAACAGCCGGAAAAATATTATTGCACGGTCGTGACGTATCCGGTCTTCCTCCTAACCAGCGACCGACGACAATGGTGTTTCAGAGTTACGCCCTCTTTCCGCATATGAATGTTGAAAAGAACGTCGGCTACGGACTCAAGATACAGAAAAAGACGAAAACCGATATTGCCGCGAGTGTCGAACGGATCTTATCGCTGGTCGGTCTCGAGGGTTACAACAAGCGAATGCCGCACGAACTTTCCGGTGGCCAGCAACAGCGCGTGCAGCTTGCCCGGTCATTGGTCCTTGAGCGGGACATTCTGCTTCTCGACGAACCGCTGGCGGCGCTTGACGCAAAATTGCGGAAAGACATGTGCATCGAGTTAAAGCGCATTCAGGAAAAGATCGGTATCACCTTTGTTCATGTCACCCACAACCAAGAAGAGGCGATGACGATTGCGGACCGGATCGCCATTATTGCCGATGGTAAAATTGTAGAAGAAGGCTCGCCGCGCGAGATTTATGAACGCCCGCAACGGAAGTTTACCGCCGCCTTCGTCGGCGAGAACAACCTGATTGAAGGCAAGGTGATCAACGTGAACGGCGACGGGCTAACCATGGATGCAGGTTTTGCCGAGCTCGCTGCAATCACAAAAAAACAGGCCTCTGTCGGATCTGAAATCGCAATATCGATTCGGTCCGAACTCATTCGAATTTTGGACGGCAATGATGGGCAGGCGGAAGGTGTGCAGAAAATTCCGGCGACCTATTTGGAAGAAGTTTATCTCGGCCTAACGACCATGCATCTGGTTCGACTGCCAAACGGTGTTGAAGTGGCGGTTCGTCGAATTTCTGACGACGATGCCGATTTTGGCGGCACCGCCGGTCAGGAAATAATTGTCGGCTGGAACCGGGAAGATGCCGGTGTTCATACCGACTAGGCGTCTATCGACGGATTTGATGGCGTCAGGCCCCCACTGGCATTCCTGCGCCAATTTTGACGCGTAATATTTTCGCATTTGCCGCAACCTAGACTTGAGCCAAGCATCATGACCCTTCCGTTAATTCCAACGACACTGGTTGGAAGTTATGTGCAACCTGATTGGCTGGTTGACCGCGCCAAACTGACGGGTTCACCGCCGCCGCGCGTACGATCGAGCGATGTCTGGCGAATCGACGAAGACCAGCTTGAAGAAGCGCAGGACGCAGCGACCTTGATGGCCGTTCGGGAAATGGAACGCGCCGGCATTGATGTCATCACTGACGGGGAAATTCGCCGGGAAAGCTATTCCAATCGGTTCCACGCGGCGATTGAAGGCATGGAACTGGACGAACCGGCGACAATAACGGGGCGTTCCGGCAAGCCGATAAAAATTCCGCGAATAATTGGACCGCTGTTCCGGCGGCACGCGGTGCAGGCGAGGGACGTGGCCTTCCTGCGTGAGAATACGTCCAAGACGGTAAAGATCACGATGCCGGGGCCGTTCACCATGGCCCAGGTGTCTCAGGACGAACACTACGGTGCTGATGAAGCCGTCGCGATGGCCTTTGCCGACATCGTCCGGGAGGAAGTGGCTGATCTGTTTGCGGCGGGCGCCGACATTGTTCAGCTGGACGAGCCGTGGATGCAGGCGCGACCGGAAGAGGCGCGGCGCTATGCGGTCACCGCAATTAATCGTGCGTTAAAAGGCGCTGCCGGCACGACCGCCGTCCATGTCTGTTTTGGGTACGCCTATGTCGTGAAAGAAAAGCCGAGCGGGTATTCGTTTTTGCCGGAACTGGATGCCTGTATCGCCGATCAAATTTCGGTCGAGGCCGCGCAGCCCAAACTCGATCTCAATATCCTGAAGGACCTACCGACCAAGACCGTGATGGTCGGCGTGATTGACCTCGGAGATCAAACGCCGGAAACACCGGAGATTGTTGCCGATCGTTTGCGTGCAGCGCTTGAGGTCTTGCCGCCGGAACGGATCGTTGCCGCGCCAGATTGCGGCATGAAGTATCTGCCGCACGAGGTGGCTTTTGAAAAGCTGCGTGCGCTCGCCGACGGTGCGGCGATCGTGCGGGAAAGCCTTTGATCTAGTTTGTCGGCGCCTTGTAGGCGTCGTCCAGCGGGTGCAGTTCCGTTCGCCTCAGGTAGGACGGGCGCTCAATGAACTTCTCGTACCAAGTGGTGAGGGTCGGGCGGTTAGGCCGCCAATCTTCCTGACCACCGCGCGTCTCCATAAGCCAGTCGATCCACATCAAAAGGCCGGCAATCGAAATAAGCCCGATGTGAAAGCCTTGGAAATCGGCCGCTTCCTGTTCCAACCGATCGAGCCCACGCAGCACCGCCGACTGGTACCGTTCGATGGCTTCCAAAGACTTCTCGCCGTCGGGGCGGCGCACTTCGACAACCCGAAGATCGGCGCTGTCAAATAATCCCTCGCCCAATCCGAATAGGCGCAGTGCATTCCATTTCGCGTCGCCGGAAGCCGGGAACATCTTCGACCCGTCGTGCAGCGAATCCATGTATTCGTATATGACCGGACCACC
>JAPYRS010000193.1 GCA_029936875.1 Alphaproteobacteria bacterium
CTCCAAGCCTGCTTGATCAATACCGTGACCAAGATCGGGGCAAATATGCCACTGGGCGGCAATTTCGGACAGCGCTAGATTTTGAACGGTCTCGAGCATCGCATCTGCTGGAATCAGTTCATCGGACGCGCCATGGATAAGGAGTACCGGAGGTCGCGATTGAACTTCGTCGGCCGTCGTCTCCATACCGACCATGCGCCCGGAATAACCAAGAACACCGGTCATTGGCCGGGCGCGGCGCAGCGCCACGAATAGAGCCATCATCGTACCCTGACTAAACCCGACCAGGGCGAGCCGGTCATCGCTTAGCCCCGTACGCGCCAATTGCTCGTCAATATATTGATTAAGAATTGGCGCAGATTCGCGCGCACCTGCGAGCATTATCTCGGGCGAAAAATCACGAATGCTGAACCATTGCCGGCCCTGGGCGGCCTGGTCGTAAGGATATGGTGCATGCGGCGATACAAATTCCGTGTCCGGCAGGTGTTTCGCCCAGTGTGGTGCCAGTCCGATCAGGTCGTTGCCGTCGGATCCAACGCCGTGCAACAAAATTACTAAATTTTCTGGTGGCGCACCATTGGTCGGTGCATGCTGCGGGCCGCTCAAGTCGGGCTGTTTCGAATTCATTGCACGCTGATGTCCATCTATAGTTACGATTACCCCTGCACCATATTGAATCTGTCGTTGGCGTCACGCTTCAATTGGGTCTTTGGGTCGCATCACCATATCCGGGATCGGTCGCTTGTCACCGATACACCGTTTGTATTTCATAAATCCGGAATATGTGTTCGCGGCGAGCTGCCAGTAACGATCGTATTCTTCCGCATCGGCCTCGCGCGCGACGTAGCGTTTGGTGTTTCCGTCTATGGTGCCCTTGGCCTCGGGGTTCGCCTTCAGATTTCGATACCAGGCTGGATATTGAGATCGCCCAAGGTTCGTCACGATGATCGCGAACTCGCCGGGTTTGTCCTCGATTCGGATGAAAAGGCGTGGAACGGACCGTGGCTATCCACTCTTTTCGCCGCGCGCCGTAACGACGACGACGGGCAAACCCGACAAAACATTCTTAAGGTCGTGACGCGCAAATGCCTTCGTCATTGTCGGTACTATCGTCGCCGGACTATAACTCTCAGACTAGGGGTGTCCTTTCCAAAGGGATAGATCGTCGACCGTTAAAGCTAATTTGATTTTTGGCTGGAATATTGACAGCGACATCGCACATCCCGCATGATTTCGAATGACTGGAGAATGTAATTGTCGCACGAATGAACCGAGTTTCCGGTCTATCAATTTGGCACCTCTTTTGTCGGATTGAGCTGAAAGCGATGCCGGGCATAACGCCATCGTCAAAGAGCCATCATCATAGCCTGAAAGGAAATTGACACCTTGGAAAGCGAGCAAGTCACGGCCCGACCGTTGCCGTCTAACGCGCTGCATTGGGCGCGGATTCTAAGAAACTATCGCGAGCCTAACCACGGTCGTAGCATCTACGAAATTGGGGCCACGCTCGTACCGTTTCTGGGTTTCTGGGCACTCGCCTGGGCGGCAATTCATTTTGGCTATTGGGAAGTGTCGCCAATTCTTTGGATCCTAACCGCCGGATTCCTGGTGCGACTGTTCATGATCCAACATGATTGTGGGCATGGTGCCTTTTTTCGCCGTCGTCGTGCGAACGACTGGATTGGACGGATCATCGGTGTGTTGACACTAACGCCCTACGAATCCTGGCGTCGCAACCATGCCCAACACCACGCTGGCACCGGTAATCTAGATCGCCGAGGAATCGGCGACATCACGACACTGTCGGTGCGCGAATTTCGCGCGCTATCACGCTGGGGGCGTATTCTTTATCGTGGCTACCGACACCCGCTCGTCATGTTCGGTATCGGCCCCGCCTACGTGTTCTTGCTGCGGCAACGATTGCCGGACGACTTGATCCGCAGCAATGGGCGGGTCTGGATCAGCGCTATGGCCAGCAACTTGGCTTCAGCTGTTGTCGTTACCGTTTTGATCTGGTTCATCGGAATCGGGCCGTTCTTGCTCATCTACCTCCCGATTACTCTTATTGCCGCTTCAATCGGTGTGTGGCTGTTTTACTTGCAGCATCAGTTTGAGCAGACGTCGTGGGAGCATGACGGTGAATGGAATTTGCAAGTGGCCGCGCTGCACGGTAGCTCGCACTACGACCTGCCGAGAATTCTCCGGTGGTTTACGGCGAGTATCGGTGTGCACCACGTCCACCATCTGTGCAGCCGCATTCCTTTCTACCGGCTTCCGCACGTACTCCACGACCACCCCTCTCTAGGCGGTACAAACCGACTCTCGTTGGTTCAAAGCCTCGGCTGCGTACGGCTTGCGCTTTGGGACGAGACCCAGCGACGGCTGGTGACATTTCGTGACGCTCGGTCGTGAAGCAGGAATCAGATGCAAGTTATGTACGTCGCGGACCCTCATGCTCAAAAATGGCTATTTGAAATTCGCCGAGGTGTCCGCTTCGGGTCCAGGCTGTGTCAAAACTCAGGCGAACACCACCGATAGGCGAGAAGTTGGAAAGTTTTATAAAATCGAATTCTGATAAGTTATTGATTTTATTGAGTCCGAAAATTTCAATAACCGTAGAAAATCGCGTCGACTACATTCCGAGGCTGTTTTGACACAGCCTGGGTCAAAAGCGGCGGTTTTCAGCCTGGATGATTTTGATCTGCTTTCTCCCCGGCAACGGACATTTGATTCGGGAAAACGGATTTTGCGCTTTGGATGTCTGCTCTTCACTCAGCTTCGGACATACGCGACACATCGATCATCATCGTAATTTAACTCATCAATGGCGTTTGTCGGGAACCGCCCACCGCATCGCAATCGAATATTGACACGACTGCGGTGATTGCACGGCTGATGGTTAAGTTCTTCCGCTTGCGCTACTATCAACTCCAGTTCAGAGGGACAAATTCAACATGTTGGGAAATTCGCCTCGTGGCATTTTTCAGAGTGGCCTAGTGCGAGGGGTGAGCGAACATACGATTGCGTTGAACTGTCTGCCCGTCCGGCGGTACGGGCCATGAGCGGCGAAAACGAATTCCCCTCGATACTGTACAATTGGTTGGGCTCTGAGGATTACCTTTCGCTCGGTCTCCTGCTGCTGGCCGCCGCCGTCAGTTACGTTGTGGCGCGGTTCGTATTGGGGTGGCTTCTCAAAAAGGCAACCAGGCTCACCGAGACCAAGTGGGACGACACCCTGGCCGACTGGGGCGTATTCGGCCACCTCGCATATCTTGCGCCGGCGCTCGTGCTTTACCTGGGAATTGACCAGTATCCGGACATTGCCGGCGTGGTTCGGCGGTTCATCTCGGCCTATGTGGCGATCAATGTGGTCATTATTCTGAACCGTCTGCTGTCGGCGGGACAGGACATTTACCTGCTGTCCGCGGTTTCCGAGAAACGACCCATCAAGGCC
>JAPYRS010000038.1 GCA_029936875.1 Alphaproteobacteria bacterium
CGTAAAACCATTCGGCGATTTCGGTCCCGGTCGTCACCCAGACCTTCTTGTGGCCGGTGATGTATTTGAGACCTTCTTCAAAGCCGGCGATCCGGTGCGCCTGGCCAACGGCATAGGCGTGCAGTGGAATGCACATGATGGTGCCGGAGTCCGCACCTTCGGCGTAAAGCCGGTCGAAATTGCTTTTCAGCCATTCCGTATAAACGCGCGGCGACACGAAATGCTGGTTGTAGGCAATGATGTCGTTCATCTCGAGTGAATACGGGATCGAAATGAGGCGGCCTTTTTTAACCTTGACCGGGCACGGCTGGTCATCGTGAAAAAGATCGCAAGTGTAATAGAAATCATTTTCCGCGAGCAGATCCATCGTCCGTTCGGTGTGCGTCAGCGCCGGGGCAAGGTAGCCGCGAATACGCTGGCCGGTATGTTTCTGCACCGACTCGATGGAATCGGTCAGGATCGCCTGCTCCTGTGCCTCGGTCATGTTGTAGGAGTAACGCGTGTTGTAAATGCCGTGAGAATAGAATTCCCAGTCGCGCTTGACGCATTCCTCAATGATTTCCGGATGGTGATCGAGCAGCGCCACCGACAGCGAAATCGATCCCTTCACGCCGTAGCGGTCCATCACATCCATCAGCCGCCAATGGCCAACCCGGTTGCCGTGATCGCGCTCCGAATAGGGGACGAGATCGGGCGGCGGCTTCGGCCACGGTGTGCGGCCGGGATTCTTGGGGCCGTCCAGTTCGTAGGATTCAATATTCGGCGCAACCCAAAAGGCCAGTTGCGCACCATCCGGCCACTTGATCCCCGGCCGGTTCAAATAGGGTAAAAAGTCGTATAGCCCGAGATCGCTTTTCACGGACAGCCTCCCAATTGTTTGTTGTTAATGCGCCTTAGAGCCGCTGGTTAATTGACCGGCTGATATTCGTTCAAATAATTGCTCACCGTCTCAAACGATTCGATGTCACCGTATTTGAGCTGCATGTCGGCAAGATTGGCGAAATGCGGAATCTCGTGTTTGTCGGCGACGCCTTCGAGGCAAACGATGGTGCGGTAGCCATGCGCAAGCGAATCAACGCAGGTCGCACGGACGCATCCTGAGGTCGAACCACCGGTGAGGATCACCGTGTCAATCTGATGAAATACCAGAAGCGAGGCGAGCGGCGTTTCGTAAAACGCAGAAGGCATCCGTTTGAGGTAAACAAGATCGCATTTTCGGTCGATGTTGAGGCGATCATCAATTTCGCTTCTCTCGCTGCCGATCTTGATGTTCTGAAGCGAATCGGGCGTATCGGTGCGCGTCCCCCAGACGCCGCAATCTTCACCCGAATCGGCATATCCGACATGGGTCCAGATCACCGGAAGGCCCTTGGAGCGGCAAAGATCCGACAGCTGATTGACGTAATCGAGCTGTTTCGGGTCGGTCTCATAGGCCGTTTTGAAAAGGTCGGTGCGGGTGTAAGCCTTCTGTAAATCGATGTTTACCAGCGCCGCTTTCCGGCCAAAACCGAATTTGGCGCGGTTGGGCGTGCTTTTTATTTGCTCGTAATACTGGCGTGGCGTGAGGTCCGACGCTTCCATGGATATTCCTGCCCTGAATTAGAGATTTATGCCGTGTTTTCCCTAGATTCGGGGAGCATACGGAAATTGTCAAGCGGCGGGAATTCGTAGCTTTTCGGACCAGGCTACCGACTTCGTGCACCCTGTCAGCGCCGAATATTGCCAATCGGCGATGCCCTCCAAGGCGCGATTTTGATTGCGTATCGGCGCTTCAGGAGGCACTTTCATTGGGTCTTGGGGGCCGCCGAAGTATTTTCAAAGGCCAGTGCCGTGCGTCCTCCAGATTCAAACCAGCACCTAAACGATACCCTTGCGAAACTGACGCGCGAATTTACGGCGTCGGTCCCGGCCCGTCTCGACGCAATCCGCATTGCCTTCAAAAATACCGAAGATAACGATTGGTCCGCGACGTCGGTCGCCGACCTTCATCGCCATGTCCACAGTCTCGCCGGTGCCGCCGGAACATTCGGAGAAATGGACCTCAGTGCCGGCGCAAAAAAATCCTGGATGCATTAATGCCGCTTACCAATGATGGACCGCGAGTCGAAAATGGCGAGGCCGAGCGGCTCACCTTACTAATCTTCGAATTTTTGGATCGATCCGCCCAAAGCGGATAGCGGCGGGCGATGGCCTGCACCGGCGCGGCAGGTCCGATTATTTCCGGCCGCTCAGCTTTCGAATACCCTGGTCGAGGGCTTCCATCAGTTCTGAACCAACCTGCCCGCCGTCCCCTTCGATGCGTTCGCGAATGACGACGTGCATCGTATCGATGTGGGCTTTGATAATCTCAACGTGGTTATCGGTGGTCCCCGGATTTCGTCCGGTAAACAAATGCAGCGACTTCGAGACCATCGTCACAAGCGGGTATCCAAATGTGCCGCCCTGTCCGCGCATGTCATGGGCAATATCATTTATTATCTTGTAGGGGCGCGCCCTCTCCTGTTCTTCCGCACCTTTTGCCACGTTCAGAGCCTCTGAAAGCTCGTTGATGGAACCGGCAACCCATTCGGGATAACCCGCAGAAAACTTGCCCATTTCTTCCATGGCTTCATCAAGGGCTTCCAACGCAAACCCGAGACCGCCAGCCGAAACACCGCTTCCCGCTTTGTCCTTTAATTTGTTGCGCAAACGGAAGAATCGAATCTTCGCTTTCGTTTCGTTTCGATTCTTCGGACCGGAGCCCGACGTTGGGACATTCGTGTTCATCGCCTAGTAGTTCCCATCGTCGTAAACCACAATCGCTTCTTTCTCGGTAAGAATTCGGCGTTCGCCCTTTTTGGCTTCATCGCGGCGGCGGCGGCGGTCCGGACCAAAGTACATCGGCGTCAACACAAACTGCCGCGGACGTTCAATCAATTGGCCCAATACGCGGGCTAATTTATCGATCGAATAGGGCTTGGCAAGAACTTCGGTCGCGCCCAGATCCCGCGCCTCTTGAACTTTTACCAAATCGGCATGGCCGGTCACAAATACGAAGGGAACGAATTTGTCGGGAGAATCCTTGTGGCGGCGCAACCACCGCAGCAACATGAGGCCACCGACCGGGGACATTTCCCAATTCGACATCACGAAATCAAGGCCGCTGAATCCAGCTTTCCGAGGGTCTTCCTGCATCAATTTGAGTAGCTCGATGGCTTGACCACCGTCGTTGGCGACCACAACATTACCGGTGCCAAGGCGGAGCAATACAGAGCGCAAAAGGTTACGCATGTACGAATTATCGTCGACCACCATAACAGTGAACAAACTCAGGTTGTAATCTTCCATCACACACTACCTATTGGCGGCAGCACAAAGACTAGCCCAGCGTGCCGGGACGCTATCATTTCGCTGGCTACCGCGACAAGACCCGCCGCAACCTAACGTTCCCCAATATGGATTGTCGTTCTTAGTTCTGAACGGTCCAAGTATAGCCCTGCCGAAGCAGTTTGTTCAGACTATCGTCAGGTTTTTTCTTCTTGGTTAAATCCAGCTGCGATTGCGCCACTCGGTCATAACTTTCCGATGGGTCACAATAAAGAACCCCCAGAGCAACTGGAAATTGTGGCCTTGGCATCGCCGCAAGCAACGTAGCCATCGTGTGGTTGGTTTCATCGTGAATTAAAATATCGTTTTCCGTGACGTCGTTCTCGCCAATAACAACCGATTCGAGCTCAACCGTCCCCGGCCGCAGGCGGAGGCCACGCTTGACCTCGCCGCCGTAAATCAACGGGTTGCCATGTTCGACGAAAATCTGGTTATCGACCGCAACTTTCTTATCGGTGAAATCAGCGAAGACATCATCGTTATAAACAATGCAGTTCTGGAAAACCTCGACAAACGACGCGCCAACATTTTCATGCGCGCGGCGAAACACGACCGGCAGATGTTTCAGGGCGGTATCAATTGACCGCGCGACAAATCGCGCGCCGCAGCCAAGTGCAAAGGTCGACGGATTGACCGGATTGTCAAACGAGCCATCCGGAGTCGAAGGCGATTTCGTTCCGGGTCGCGACGTCGGCGATGCTTGCCCTTTGGTGAGCCCATAAATTTCGTTGTTAAAAAGAATGACCTGCAGATCCACGTTGCGGCGCAGCACATGGAAAAGATGATTGCCGCCGATCGATGTTCCGTCGCCGTCGCCGGTGATGACCCAGACATCCAGTTCGGGGTTGGTCAGGCGAATGCCGGTTGCGATCGCAGGCGCCCGGCCATGGATCGTGTGGAAACCGTATGTTTCCATGTAATACGGAAACCGGGATGAGCACCCGATTCCAGAAACGAAAACCGTTTTCGCGGGATCGGCTTCGATCTCCGCCATCGTCTTCTGCATCGCCTTCAAAATTGCGTAGTCGCCACAACCGGGACACCACCTGACCTCCTGGTCGGTGGCATAATCCTTCGGCAGTAGTTTTTCAGGTGCCGGAACGACGTTCATCTCAACTCTCCATTTCGGCACGAATGGCCGTCTTGATTTCTTCAATCTTGAATGGCTGGCCGGTCACTTTGCTGATGCCTTTGGCGTCAACAAGAAACTCACTGCGCAGCAACTTGACCAGCTGGCCGGCATTCATTTCAGGAACAATGACGCGTTCAAATCCGCGAAGCAGATCGCCGAGATTTCTCGGCATCGGCCAAATATTGCGAACATGAATTTGCGACACTTCGACACCCTCTTCGAGCAGGTCAGAAACCGCGCCGTTGATCGGCCCAAATGTGGAGCCCCAACCGACAACGGCCAGTTTCCCGCTTGTGGGTCCGACCACAACTTCCTGAAGCGCGATATCCCGGGCAGCCCCTGAAACCTTGCCGATGCGGGCATCCGTCATCCGCTTGTGATTCTTCGCCTCATAGGAGATGTGGCCGGAGTCGAAATCCTTTTCGATGCCGCCGATACGGTGCTGCAAGCCTGGCGTTCCGGGAATTGCCCAGCCACGCGCCAAAGTATCCGGATCACGCAGGAACGGATGGAACCCTTCCGGATCAGTGCGAAATTTGACCGGGAAGCCTTCGCGCGTATCAAAGTCCGGGATGCGCCAGGGCTCCGCCGCGTTGGCAATATACCCGTCGGTCAGAATTAGAACCGGCACCATATATTTTGTCGACAGCGCGACAGCTTCAATCGCCACGTCAAAACAGTCAGACGGCGAACGGGTCGCGAGAACAATGATCGGGCAATCTCCGTTCCGGCCGTAGACCGCCTGAAACAGATCCGACTGTTCGGTTTTTGTCGGAAGGCCCGTCGACGGCCCGGCACGCTGTGAATTTACAATGATCAGCGGCAACTCAACGCCAACAGCCAAACCGATTGCTTCGCCCTTCAGGGCGATGCCCGGGCCAGAACTCGACGTCACGCCGAGGGAGCCGGCGTAGGACGCGCCAATCGCCGAACACACGGCGGCGATTTCGTCTTCGGCCTGAAAGGTCACAACGTCATGATGCTTGAGGTGCGACAGGATATGGAGGATCGGCGACGCCGGCGTAATCGGGTAAGAGCCGAGAAAGAGCTTCAGACCGGCAAGCCGCGCGCCTGCAACCAAACCCCATGACAGAGCCTCGCCGCCGGTCACGGTGCGGTAGAGCCCCGGCTCAATTTCGGCGGGCCGGATGTGGAAACGGGCAACACCTTCCGGCATCTCCGCGGTTTCACCGTAGGCGTGACCAGCGTTCAATGCGGCGATGTTGGAAGTTGCGATCTCCGGTCTACTGGCGAACTTTGTTGTAAGCCAATCCGTCGTCGGTTGGCGGTCACGTTCGTACATCCAGTAGACCAACCCGAGCGCCCACATGTTCTTGCAGCGAAGGCCGTCCTTCTTTGACACGCCGTGATCTTTGACAGCCTCGAGCGTTAGCCGGGATATATCGATTTCAATAACGCGGTATCCGTCGAGCGATCCATCTTCAAGTGGGTTCTCGTCAAATCCCGCCTTGCGCAGGTTGCGGTCGCTGAAGGCGCCCGAATCAACGATCAACATTCCGCCGACACGTAAATCGGCAATTTCAACTTTGAGCGCCGCCGGGTTCATCGCGACCAGCATGTCGAGTGCGTCGCCAGCGGTTTTGATGGCGCGCGAACCAAAATTAATCTGGAAGGCCGAGACGCCGAACGTCGTGCCGATCGGTGCGCGAATCTCCGCCGGGAAATCCGGAAAGGTCGAAAGATCATTTCCGGCAAGCGCTGCGGCCTGGGTGAACTGGGCACCAGTAAGCTGCATCCCGTCTCCTGAGTCGCCGGCAAATCGAACGACGGCGGAATCGAGATCTTGGCTCGGTGGCATGTGTCGGGCTTCGCCCATCGCGGGCGTCGTAACTGTGGGCATGTCTACTCTGTCGTATTAGATGATGCGGATTTATCGGCTCCTGGGGCGCATGGCCCGTCTTTTGAACCAACCCCCGGAAATTAGGGCCGGGGGGGACCTGAAATCAAGAGGCATTTGATGCTCGAATGATAGGAATTTTCGCTCAATATCCTTATTTTGACCAAGTTATTAGCCTAATCCATGGCTGCAAGCAGGTCGTCCACGGTCTCAAATTTTCGCCGCGGCGCGGTTTCGCTCGCCGCCGAAATTTCCGCCTCGTCTATTTTCTTCCAGTCTGAAAAGGATACTGCGCGGATATTGCGTTCAGCCAGATGGGCCGTAAGGGCCGCGCCACCGGTTTTACCCGATTCCTGACAATCCCGCGCGATGTGTTCGGCGACGACTACGCCGTCCGGCTTATTGGTCCCAATGACGCCGCTCGGACCCCGTTTGATCCAGCCAGCCACATATAGACCCGCCTCAACCCGACCATCTTCGTTGATGACCGTTGCCGAGCGGTCATCAAACGGGACTTCGGCGACGGCGGCCGACCGATATCCGACGGCCGGGATGACGAGGCCACATTCGATTTCAAAAAATTCACCGGAGCCGACCGCACGGCCATCGATGACCCTAGTCTTTTCGAGCCGCAGCCCCTCGACTTTGTCGCCACCCAGAATTTCTACGGGGCTGGCAAAAAAGGAGAAATGGACGCGCTTGGGATGATCTTTTTTCTCGGCGGCGACAAATTCGTGCAGCGTGGCGAGATTCTTTTCAACCAACCGCCGCGCCCGCCCCTCTTCCATGTCGCCGGCGTCGTCCGGCAGTTGTGCCGGATCGACCAGCGACGTGGCATTTTTGAGATGCCCCATTTCGCGCAATTCAACATTTGTGAATTTTGCTTCGACCGGGCCGCGACGGCCGAACATATATACATCCGTGATCGGCGAACTTTCGATCGCCGCCATCGCATATTCGGTGATGTCCGAATCGGCCATCTCTTCCCGGGATTTCACCAACACGCGGGCGATATCGATGGCGACGTTGCCATTGCCGATGATCGCGGCAGCTTTGAAGTTGAGGTCAGGATTGAGGTCACGAAGATCGGGATGGGCGTTGTACCAACCGACAAAACTTGCAGAACCGATGACTCCAATTTTGTCTTCACCCGGGATTCCGACCGTACGATCTTCCGCCGCACCGACGGAAAGCACCACCGCGTCATACATTGAGCGCAATTCCGTCAACGTAATATCGCTGCCAACATCGACGTTGCCAAAATAGGTGACACCGTCCTTGCCGAGCGTGCGCTCATAAATTCTTGTAACGCGCTTGGTCGTTTGATGGTCCGGCGCGACGCCGTACCGGATCAAGCCATAGGGCGCCGGCAAACGATCGATAATGTCGATTTGATAATCTGTGTCGCTCTTGAGAAGCGCTTCGGCCGTATAAAACCCAGCCGGGCCTGCCCCGACGATCGCAACGTGAAACGCCATTCCGTCACCACTCGTTACTTATTGATGGCAACAGACCGGGGCGCTCGAAACCAGAATCAGGTCCCGCTGCACCGCACGTGGTCTATCCCCCCAGGATACCGGGCATTATATAATCGTTTTGGAAGTCGCCGCGCAACTCGCCTTTATCCAACCCCTAAATAAGGTTTAGGCGCATATTTTCCCGCGCGACGATGGCACCGGACCAGAGTTGGCGAGCTTCGCTTTCCACTTTCTCCATGAAACTATCTTCATGATCCGGATCGTGGTGAAAAATTGCCAATGTCTTGGCTTCCGTCTCTATGCACAGCCGGACGCCTTCTTCCCAAGTTGAATGCCCCCCAGCCAATGTGGTTCGGAAACTCCTTGTCGGTATAGGTGGAATCATAAATCACCAGGTCTGCGCCCTGGATCAGACCAAGAATTGCATCATCGAGCTTGCCAACGACATGTTCCGTGTCGGTTACATAACAAAGAGATTTTCCGGCGTGCTCAATCCGGTAGCCGGTTGCGCCGTTCGGATGATTGAGCGCGGCGCTCTTCATCACCGTACCGCTGAAGGGCGAGAAGGTGTCGCCCGCGCGAAAATCCGCGAAGTCGATTCGCGCGTCCATGAATTCGATCGGCACGGGAAATGTCGGCTGTGACATCTGAGTCGAAATCACTTTTTGAATGCCGCCCGCATCGGATAAATGTCCGGCGCAAATTTCGAAGTGATTTTATTTTGAGAATGCAGGGGAGAAAAACGGGAACCCGTCAATATGATCCCAGTGGGTATGGGACATAAATATTTTGGCGTATTTGACGTTTTTTCGTTTTAACCAGTGGCCGAGATTACGGATGCCCGTGCCAGCGTCGAATATGATTCGATTGCCGCCGAGTGATACTTCGACACAACTGGTGTTACCGCCAAACGCCACGTGGCGAGGGGATGGGCACGCAATACTTCCACGTACGCCCCAGAATTTAACCTTGAAGCTCATTGCTTAAAATCTTTCATTAATCTCCGCATTCAGCGCTCCCCACAGCGCGCCGAGGTTGAGTACGAGTTGATTATCTTATGATGGAGGTGAGTTCAATCCCTGAACGAGATTCAGGCGACCGGCAGATCGATTGTTGAATGCCAGCGGTGATACGGCGCAATCCCACCTAAAAATTCAGGGTATTAAGATAATGCGTCGCCGCCCGTTCGAAAAAAATGGCGCCTGCTCTGAAACCTATGCGCGTGCCTAATGCGCCATTAGCACGGGCACGTTCATATGATGTAACAGGTGGCGTGTCGCTCCGCCCAACACGATCTCCCGATGCCGGGCATGACCACACCCGCCCATGACGAGCATATCGGCGTTGGGTCCGTAGCGTAATTTCGGAGAGGATCTTGAATGGGATATTTTCGTATTTTCGAGAATCGATTTTCGAAATAAAAAAACGGCGAGCCAGATTCGCAGCCTTGTCCGGCGGAAACTGGTGGATAGGACGCGGTGAGACGCCGGCCTACGCGAAAATTTGACCTTTCAGGCCGTGCGGGGGCGCCGCCGCCCGAGAATGCGACGGCCCGCTTCCGTCAGCTTGCAGACCAGCCAGTCAGGCTTGATCGGATTTTCAAACCACGGTTCGGCCCATCCATTCTCGATGCAGGCGCGGATCGTTTTTGTATGGATTTTCTGACCGTCGCTATCAAACAGCGGCAGTTTGCCGCCAGCTTGGTCCAGGCCACGCTTGAGGTAGCGTGTTTGCGATGGGGTCATGCGATTGCCGGTCATAAATCGATGCTAACCGATCACAAGCTCAGCCGCCATATTGCGCCGATAAATGACATATTCACCTAGTGCTGATAGGCTTTTCACTCAATTTGGGTGTTGGGGATGCGGACAATGAAGATCGCCATTATGGGCACGGGTTTTCGCCGTCAAGGTCACGACAAACCGCCGCAATCAATATTGGATGTAGCGGCGCCGGGGTTCGATCCGCGGCTGGTCGAACAGCGTCTTCCATCGTTTCCAGTTAATCAGATCAATCGCAATCTAATCGAGATCAGTACGATCGAAGCGGGTCTTGCCGCTGCCGATAAGGGTTTTGACGCAGTCTATATCAACACGGTTGGGGATTACGGACTTGGCGCGCTTCGGTCGGCGCTTTCCATTCCAGTGATTGGGGCCGGACAGGCGACCATGCACGCTGCCGCCCAGTTGGGTGAACGGTTTTCGATTGTCACGATTTGGCCGGAATCATTGCGATTTATTTACTCCGACCTTTTGCGCCTTTACGGCATGGAAGATCATTGCGTTTCGGTACGGTGCGTATCCCAAGACGACGAGCTGGAAACCCTCAGCAACGACGAAAATTTCGTTACCGAAATGCGCCGTGGAGAAATTACGCAGCAGGATCGAATTGTCGCCGAATGCATGAAAGCGATCGAAGAGGATCGCGCCGATACCATCATGTTGGGCTGTACCTGCATGTCGCCAATTGCGCCCGAGATCGCAGCGCGGGTCCCGGCACCGGTCCTCAACCCCTTAACAACAGGGTACAAGGCGGTCGAAGCGCAGCTTTCCTTGCAGCACCTGCACAGTAAACTGGCCTATCAGGATTTGGGCGGCGACCGGCTTGCGACTTACCGGGCAATCACCGACGCGGTGGTCGATCTGGACGCGCAGGACGAATTTCGCGGCCGGGCCACGGCGGCCGAATAAACCCAGCCGCACGCTTTCAATTTTGGGTTAGTTGCCGCGACCGGACTTAGCGATTGGCCGAATTTAGCAATTGGCCTGACCGGACTTAGCGATTGGAAAGTGCGACGTCGCCTTCGGTCAGAGTCCAGGTCACGACGTTCTTCAGTACTTTGCCGACCGCCTCATCAAAGGCCTCAACGATGCTGCGCATCGACGTGCCCGTGGAGGGAACGAGCGTCTCGAAGGTCCGCGACGCAACAATTTCACGACGCGGTTGGCGAATAAGTTTGACGTTTAGCCGGACCCGAATATTGGGCGCCTTGTCGACGCCGTCAAAATATTCTGCCTGAAATTCACGCAATTCACTTTTTACGTTGAGGTCAGATCGAAGGCCAATGACCTGGCGGCCGACGGCCATGATTTTGCCCGAATTTTCGAACGACTCGACCATCAACGTCTGCACAAGCCTGGTCGAGCGTTCGGTCCAGCGCGCCCCAGCGAAATACTTCAGGTCCAGCTGCGTCGTCCGTAACGCAATGGTTTGGGTATTGAGGCCGCCAGCGGCAATCGGCTCTTCAACAACCAGCTGCCACCCAACCAACGGAATCGAATCAGGAAATGTACTTTTCGGACTGAGCGTATAGAGATCGGGTTGCGGGCCGGTGCCCGGTATTACACCCGTGCAGGCGCTGGCAATAAATAAGAAGGCAACTGCCGCCGCAATTTTTTGAAGGCTGAAGTTCTTGGTCATTCGGCTTCAAACCCCCGTTGTGCATTTCCGAAAAGGAATTGTGCGGGATCAGACTCAATCTGACCGGTAAGGCGGGATAGGCTCCCCATAAGCTGTCTCATGTCGGCGATCAGGCCGGTAAATTCGTACAGCCCTTCGGCGGAAAAATCCGCGAGCGGCTGTCGCGTATCGGTGACCACTTGGCTGAGACTTTCAGACGCTTCGCTGATCGACCGCGCCATCTCTTCAGCCTGATCCAGCAGCGTCCGCAGCTGAGAATCGACCATCGTGTCGACACCCGACAGGGTCCCGCGCGCAGTCGACATTGTCGCTTCCACGCCGTCGGCAATGATCGCGACTTGCGTATCGAGACCGACGATCAAATCATTGAGCGACTCCGCCGCTTGACGAATTTCGGTCGAGGTTTTCTCAAAATTATCGAGGATCGAACCAAGGTCTTCGGACCGCGCACCCAACTGTCCCGAAACGGCCTGAGCGTCGGCCAAGATGTCGCTGAAAATCTGGACGTTGTCCTGACTTACCAAACCTGTGAATTGCTCGATCAGGACCGTCGCCCGCTTCAATAACTCAGGGGCGCCGGCAAATATGCGCTGAAACTGGGACGGTGCTGAGTTGATTTCGGGAAGCCGCTCGCCGGGACGGGCGACAGGCACCGGGCTGCCTAGACTGCCGCCACTCAATTGCACCAGCGATACGCCGGTAATCCCCTGCATTTCGAGGGTGGCGACCGAATCGGAACGGATCGGCGTGTCGGCGTTGACCTCGATGATCACCCGGACCCGGCTCGGGTCGTCTGGGTCCAACTTGATATCCATGACGGTGCCAACAGGAATGCCGTTGTAAAGGACGCTACTGGCGGTCGTGAGGCCGGACACGGAGCCTTCAAAAAAGACCAGATAGCGGCTGAACTCACGATCAATCTCGATTTTGGCGAGCCATATGACGAACCCGAACAGGCCCGCAAGGATCGCCAGTACGAATGCGCCGACAAGAATATGGTGTGCCCGGGTTTCCATTTATTTCTGGCCCGCCGCGCGCATCGAATCAACCGTGTGCGGCGCGACCGCGCGCGCCGTGAAAATATTCGCGTATCCAAGGATGGTCACTTTGCAACATGTCATTCATTGACCCAACGACTTCGACACGTTTGTCCGCCAAAACCGCGATACGGTCGCAGATTGTATGCAAGCTGTCCAGATCGTGAGTGACCATGAAGACCGTAAAGCCGAGCGACTTTTGTAGCTGCAAGATGAGCTGATCGAACGCGGCTGCGCCGATGGGATCAAGCCCCGCTGTCGGCTCGTCGAGAAAGACAATGTCGGGATCAAGTGCTAGTGCGCGCGCAAGACCTGCACGTTTTCGCATGCCACCAGAAAGTTGCGAGGGATACTTGTGACCGGCGTCGGGCGGCAGCCCTGCCATCGAAACTTTAAGTTCCGAAATCTCTTCCAGCATCACCTTCGAAAGATTGGTGTGCTGCTTCAATGGCACCTGGATATTTTCGTCAACCGTCAGCGAACTGAACAGCGCGCCGTCCTGAAACAGAACGCCCCACCGCGCCTCGAGCTTGGCAAATTGCCGCGACTTCACGCCGCGAACGTTTTGCCCGAGCACTTCAATCGATCCTGCGCGCGGGCGATTGAGACCAACGATGGTGCGCAGAAGGACGGATTTCCCGGTGCCCGACCCGCCGACGACACCGAGGACTTCACCGCGCCTCACATCGAGATCAAGATTTTCGTGAATGACCTGGCGTCCAAACTGGCTCCGGAGGCCACGAATGCGAATCGCGATTTCATCGGCATGATCGATCATGCTCGCCTCTCAAATGCCGATGAACTGGAAGAAAATCGAAAAAGCCGCATCCACCACGATAACCAGGAATATCGCTTCAACCACGGACCGGGTCGTGCGCCGGCCGACACTTTCGGCGCTGCCGACAACCTGCAACCCTTCGTAACAACCGACCATGCCGATCAGGAAGCCAAACACCGGCGCCTTGATGATACCAACCCAGAACGACCACATGCCGACCGAATCATTGAGCCGCTCGATAAATGCGCCTGGTGATATTCCGAGCACGACCCACGACATCAATCCGCCGCCGAGCAACCCCATGACATCGGCAAAGAAGGCGAGCAGTGGCAGCGTCAGCACCAGCGCAAGAATGCGCGGCACCACCAGAACCTCCATCGGATCGAGGCCGACCGTTTTCATCGCATCGACTTCTTCATTCACCTTCATCGAACCGATCTGGGCGGTAAACGCACTGCCGGACCGGCCAGCGACGACGATGGCGGTGAGAAGGATGCCTAATTCGCGAAGAATCGAGACCGCAACCAAATTGACGACGAAGACTTCGGCGCCGAACCGGACCAGTTGACTGGCGCCCTGAAAAGCCATCACCACGCCGATCAGAAAAGAGATCAGCCCAACAATCGGCAATGCGTTCAGGCCGACCTGTTCCATGTGATAGACGAGCGGGATAAGTCGAATCCGCCACGGTCGCACCGCCAACCCAGCGAGCGTCGTTACGATCTGGCCGAAAAAGCCGAGCAGCGCGACTGACTCGCGGGCAATTTCTTCTGTTGATTGGCCGACCTGTGCGACCATTTGCAGGAAGCCCGTCCCATCACCGTGGTCCGGTTCCCAATCCTTGTCCGCCTTGGCGACGGTATCCAAAAGGGCTTGCTGGACTTCAGAAGCGCCGTTTACGTCAACGGCGATGCCGCTCGCCGACCAGTCTCGGACGGTCCGGTAAATAATCCAGGCACCAGCCGTATCGAGCCGTTCAAGCTGTTCGAGTGATATTGAGACCCGGCCACTTGCCGGTATCGCGAGGCGACGCAAACCGGCGTCAAGGTCACCGACATTGCCAACATCCCAAGCCCCATGCGCGGCGAGAATGAGCCCGTCTTCGCCGCCACTTTTTTCGAACCAGCCCCGATCCGCCATAATTCTTTCTTATTCGGCTGCGACCTGTGGCGCTGTGCCAGCACCGCCGCAAAAAAGGATGACATGGCGCGAAATCGTGATCAAGGCGTGAGCGGAAACAGCCAGCAGCGATTGCAGAGCAATGTTAATGTTGAGCCCAATCCAACGCGGCATCACATTCCGCCGCGGTCACAATGGGCGCGACGATTTGCCGCACGATACCGGCATGATTATGGTCCCGCCGGTTCCTGAAACCTGATTATAATTGTCAACAATGCCTGTCGTCCCGAAACGGAGAACTCGATGAACACGTTTAAGAATGTGGCCGTTGCCGCTGTGATCGCCGCCGGACTGGGCGCGGCGCCTGCCATGGCGCAAGACGCCGACAAAGGTGAGCGCGTTTTCAAACGGTGTGCCGCCTGTCACACCACCGAATCAGGCGGGAAGAACAAGCGTGGCCCAAATCTTTTCGGCGTAATTGGCCGGCAAGCCGGCTCGTTGGAAGGCTATCGGTATTCAAAGGCGTTTAAGGCTCTGGATTTCGTTTGGGATGAGGCGAAATTGGTAGAATTCGTTGCTGGCCCCAAGAAAATGGTCAAAGGCACCAAGATGGGTTTTGCCGGGCTTCGCAAAGAGGACGACATCGCCAATATCATTGCTTATCTGAAAATCGCGACAAACTAAATTTGGCCTTACTTCCGTGCGGCAATTTGTGTCGAATTTGGCGGCGCCTTCGGGCGCCGCTTCCATTTGGCATGGGCTAGTCTCCCACTGGAATCGGCAGAGACCGAAATCCATTGCGCCAATGTTTGCCCAAAGCCACCTTGGGCCGCTAGACTCCGGATACCGTCATTTTTGACGGTTCTTTCAGGACGGCCCTTGCGCGATGAGTCTTGTTCTCGATTTTCTGGAGTTTGTTGAACGTAAGGGCCCCGACTCGCTCGCAGGCCTTATGGCCCGCATTTTGATCAAGTGCCGGGAAATCACCGATGCCGAAGCGGGCTCCATTTATCTGGTAAGGCAGCGCGGTCGCCAGACCGTCATGCAGCTTGTGCATCGACAGAATGACGGCGTCTCCGTCACGACAACCGAAGAAAGTGCGAGCCCCATAAACCGGGCGACAATCGTCGGTTACGTCGCCTCGACCGGTGAAACCGTGCGCGAAGCTGACGTCCGGCATATTTCAACAAGCCAAAACTACGCATTCAATCGCAAACTGGATCCGCCCGGTTATGTCACCCGCTCGGTACTCTGCCTGCCAGTTACAAATTTCCAAGACGACATTGTCGCCGTCGTCGAAATGGTAAATCGCAGATCAAAAGGCCGCGCCAACCCCGTCGCCTTCACCCGCGAACAGGAAAAGATTTTACTGCCAGTGATGCGCGTCTTGTCTGGTTACATTGAGCGCAGTTCCAACCTTGAACGCATTGCCGCGCAAAATAAAAAGTTGCGTCAACGCGCCCGTACCCTGGCAAAACAACGCGCGAAGGTTGCCGACCTTCAGGCGCAAACCGAAGAAGCATTCAAACTTTCGATCAGTCTTCTTGCTCGCGCCGCTGAAATTCATGACGAGGGGACCGGCAATCACATTGTCCGGGTCAACGAATATTCATATTTTCTCGCCGACAAGATCGGGATGCCGCGCACCTTCTGCAACGAGATCCGGCATTCGGCGCAACTTCATGATGTTGGAAAAATGGTTGTTGATGCCGCCGTGCTCAAAAAGGGCGGCGAACTGACGGACGATGAACGTCAGGAAATGAACAAGCATCCTATATACGGATATCAAATCCTTTCGCACTCGCACCGCCTCAAACTCGCCGCTGAAATTGCACTGTTTCATCATGAAAAGTGGGACGGGTCGGGATACCCCAACCAAGTACGAGGCGACGACATTCCGATCTCGGCAAGAATTGTCGCAGTCGCCGATGCCTATGACGCGCTCCGATCAGCGCGGCCCTACAAACCCGGATTTAGTCATGAAAAAACTGTGGATATTATCGTTCACAGCGATGAACGAATCGATCCGCAGGGCAACTTCGACCCCCCCCCCTTGTCGAAATCTTTTCGCGCCATCACCGCGGCATGGCGAAAATCTGGCAGAAATTTGTGGACTGATTTCCGGTGCCCAAAATTTTGCAACGATGTGGTTTGACAATCGGAATGCAGGTCTTAATAATATTTCCGCAAGGACGGCGAGGCCGCGCCAATAATCATTAGTAGAATAGGTTGAAACCGTGGACTTTTACTTTGATGACTTGCTTTTGATTTCTGAATATTAAAAAATAATTGCGTCATTACTATGACATCCCAAATAAAAACGAACTTTACTAAAAGATTCGTGACCGCGAATTAGCGTGGGGGAGCCTGCAGGACCATCGGATTGGACCGATTGATCGCCAAAATGGAAATTCCAGGGAGAACACGATGTCCAAGGACATGCATTCAAACACTCATCCGTATGTGCCGGAACTCGTCGAACAGTTTCGAAAAGGCGAGATCTCGCGGCGAGACTTTCTTCGCACGGCGACACTGCTCGGCGTATCGGCGACTGCGGCGTATGCAGCAGCAGGTTTAATTACCGGCCAGAAATTCGTCCCGCAGGCACGGGCGCAGGCCAAGAAAATGGGTGGCCACCTGCGATTCGGCATGAACGTGTTGGAAATCACCGACCCCGCGACATACGACTGGACGGCAAAAGGCAACGGCGCGCGCCAGATTGTTGAATCGCTTGTTCGCACGGGTAATGACAATGTTGCGCGGCCCTATCTCGCCGAGCGTTGGGACGTTTCCGAAGACCTCAAGACCTGGACATTCCATCTCCGCCGCGGTGTCAAATGGTCGAACGGTGACGATTTCAACGCCGATGATCTGATTTTCAACATGGAACGTTGGCTCGATCCGGCCACGGGCTCGTCAAATCAAAGTCGCTTCGCGTAAATGACGTCGACCGCCGATACCGGCAAGAAGGACGAAAATGGCAAAGCCATTATGTCCACGACGATGACGACGGGTGCGGTCGAAAGGCTGGACGATCATTCCGTTCGTTTTCATCTCAACAACGCAGATCTCGCGGTGCCGGAAAACTTCTCCGACTATCCGGGACTAATTGTTCATCGCCGTTTCTCGGATGAAGGTGGCAATCTATCAAAGAACCCGGTCGGTACCGGCCCCTACCGCCTGGCCGAATTTTCGGTTGGGGAGAAACTGGTTCTCGAGAAACGGCCTCATGCGGACTACTGGGGCGACAACTTTGCCCTCGACAAAATCTCCTACATTGATACCGGCGACGATTCGTCTGCATCATTGGCGGCCTTGGCCTCAGGACAGATCGACATCAATAATCAGTTCGGCGTTGAACTGATTGATGCCGTTGCGCAAATACCTGATCTGATCCTCAACGAACGGCCAACGGCCGCAACCGGTGTCGCCCGAATGCGGACGACGGAAAAACCGTTTGACGATCCGCGCGTGCGTAAAGCGATCCAACTGACTGTCGATCATCAGCGGCTGGTGGATCTGGTCTTCCGGGGTCACGGATTGCCGTCAGAAGATCATCACATCGCGCCGATGCATCCGGAATATGCGCAGTTACCGATCATCAAACGGGACATCGAACAAGCGAAGGCCTTGCTGGCAGAAGCCGGTTACGCGGACGGGCTCGATCTTGAACTTGTTTGCGTCTCCAACCCGACCTGGGAGCAGAATTCCTGCACGACGCTGGCTGAAATGGCGAAGCCCGCGGGCATCAACATCAAGGTCAATGTCCTGCCGGGTGGTAGCTACTGGAACAGGTGGCTGTCATGGCCGTTCTCGTTTACCTCGTGGGGTCACCGCCCGCTCGGCGTTCAGGTTCCCAACCTTGCCTATCGGACCGGTGGAGTGTGGAACGAATCTGCACACAGCAATCCCGAATATGATCGTCTTCTCGACGAGGCAAGCGGAACACCGAATCCGGTGGAACGCAGCAAGGTGATGGCGAAGCTGGAACGAATCCTTCAGGACGATGCGGTTATTTCGCAGTCGTTGTGGCGGTCCCTGTTCAACGCCAACAGCACGAAGGTTAAGGGTTGGAATTTGCACACGGCGTTGGAACATCACTTCAACGACGTATGGCTCGACTCGTAAAATAAATCCGGCGTGGAGCGGGTCGCATTCGTTGCCCGCTCCACCGCCCCGGATTTTTGTAACGCCTGTGGTCAGAATTTCTTCTAAATCATTCGGGCTCGAGGCGCGGTTACCGTGACATTATTTCTCGCAAGACGGTTGGGCTATCTGGTCCTGACCATGTTCGCCGTGTCGATACTTGTTTTCCTATTACTGGAAATATCGCCCGGCAACGTCGCCATCAAAGTTCTTGGCCCCTATTCCACCTTTGAGCAACGCGACCTATGGCTGACCGCCCACGGATATGACCGTCCGGTGCTGGTTCGCTATGTCGAATGGCTCGGGCGATTCGCTTCCTTTAACTTTGGGGAGTCGACACGGTTCAAAGTGCCGGTCGCTGACATTCTTTGGCCGCGGCTTGGCAACACGGCGATCCTCGGCCTGACGGCACTTGGAATCATTGTGCCGATGTCTCTAATACTCGGCGTCTTGGTCGGCATGCGAGAGGGCGCGGTGCTCGATCGCATCATTTCGCTGGTTAGTATTCTGACCACATCGATTCCTGAGTTTGCGAGCGCCGTATTTATTGCCGCAATCTTCGTGTTCTGGCTGGGATGGCTGCCCGGCACCAGCGGCATGATAAACGGCTGGAATCCGGTTGAGCTCATATTGCCGGCGTCGGTGCTGGTCCTTTACGACTTCGGGTACATCACCCGCATGACCCGGGCCTCGATGGCCGAGGTAATGACTTCGCCCTATGTCAGGACGGCAATCCTGAAAGGACTGCCATATCGCCGCGTGATTGTGACACATGCGCTTCGTAACGCGCTGATTGCGCCGTTTACCGTTGTCATGCTGCAAATCAATTGGCTGCTATCGGGTGTAATCGTCGTCGAATTCTTTTTTGCCTATAAAGGATTTGGTGCGCTGCTGCTTGAGGCGTCGCTCAACCAGGACATCTTCCTGATCGAAGCGTGCACAATGGTCGCCGTGTTTGTGGCGGTGATGACACAAACGCTGGCCGACATAGGTTATACCTTTTTGAATCCGCGGATACGGTTCACATGAGTTTCAGGTCATGACAGAGCCGCAACAAAATCTCACAGCCCCCAACGGCTTGTGGATCGCAATCGCCCGGATCGCCCGATCATTTGGATTGTTACGCGAATCGCCGATCGGCATGATCGGAACAGGAATAATTCTGTTCTGGGT
>JAPYRS010000194.1 GCA_029936875.1 Alphaproteobacteria bacterium
GTCTCTAGCCACCTTTTCGGCAATTTGCTTAGCCCAGATTGACCTCGGGCCCTGCTTGACCGCGGGCGGTCCACCGTCCTAAATGCGCGCCATGTTTGGATTCAGCCTGCCTAAACTCATTTTCACAGCCGCTATTGTTGCGGCCGTCATCTATGGATTTCGCCTGATCGGCCGCAAGACCGGCGGCGGAAGTGGCAGTAACAATGCCCCCTCCACACCCCAGGCCGAAGATACGCAGAAATGTGCCGTTTGCGGGACTTACGTCTCGGCCAACAACCCGGCTGTCTGCGAGCGCGACGACTGTCCCTATCCCGCCTAAAATTTGGCGTGGGCACCCGCTTCTCTGCCCTTGACCGTCAAACAGGCGCTTTGTACCTTGCGCGCGCCTTTCCCAAAACCGGCCAGATAGCCCGATGGCGGACGCCCCCGTCACCTCATTTCAGGACCTGATCCTTACGCTCCAGCAATATTGGGCGAAGCAGAATTGTGTCCTGTTGCAACCGTATGATTTGGAAATGGGGGCCGGCACCTTCCATCCCGCGACCCTGTTGCGCGCGCTTGGCCCGGATCCGTGGCGAGCGGCTTATGTTCAGCCGTCGCGCCGCCCTGCCGATGGCCGCTACGGCGACAACCCCAACCGGCTCCAGCACTATTACCAGTTTCAGGTGATCCTGAAGCCAGCGCCGGAAGACATTCAGGACATTTACCTCGATAGCCTTCGCGCCATCGGTATCGACCCGCTCAACCACGACATTCGTTTTGTCGAAGACGACTGGGAAAGTCCGACGCTCGGCGCCTGGGGCCTCGGCTGGGAAGTCTGGTGCGACGGCATGGAGGTGACGCAGTTCACCTACTTCCAGCAGGTCGGCGGCATCGACGTCGAAGTGATCTCCGGCGAGCTGACGTATGGATTGGAACGTCTCGCCATGTACGTGCAAGGGGTCGAAAATGTTTACGACCTCGCCTGGAATGATGCGGGCGTGACATACGGCGACATTTACCTGCGCGGCGAGAAGGAATTCTCCGCCTACAATTTTGAACATGCCGACACCGACAAACTGTTTCAGCACTTCGCCGATGCAGAACTCGAATGTGATGCGCTTGTCGCCAAGGGCCTCGCACTTCCGGCCTACGATCAATGCATGAAAGCGAGCCATCTGTTCAATCTGCTCGACGCACGCGGCGTCATCAGCGTGACCGAACGGGCGGCTTATATCGGGCGAGTGCGGGCACTAACCAAGGCCTGCTGTGAAACGTGGCTTGCGAACAGCGCGAAAACGCCGTGACCCATGTCTGAGTTTTTTCTCGAAATTTTGTCGGAAGAAATTCCGGCGCGGATGCAGGCAAAGGCCGCGAACGACTTGAAGCGCCTCGCCGAGTCTGGCCTCAAGGAAGCGGGGCTGACTTTTGATTCTGTAAAAACGTTTGTCACGCCGCGGCGGCTTATTTTGGTGGCTGACGGTTTGCCTGATCGCCAGCCCGATATTCGTGAGGAACGGAAAGGCCCAAAAGCAGACGCGCCGGAAAAAGCGATTGCCGGATTTCTGAATTCGGTCGGCCTCAGTCGTGATCAGGTTGAAGAACGGGCAAATCCCAAGGGCAACGTCCTTTTTGCCGTGATCGAAAAAGATGGGTCTGCGACCGCAGAAATCCTGCCCAATTTGGTCAGCGATAGTCTCGACGATCTTGGCTGGCCGAAATCGATGCGCTGGGCACCCGCGGACATGACGTGGGTGCGTCCGCTCCGAGGCCTAACCGCGATATTCGATGGTTCGGTGTTGGATTTTGACCTGCAGTTAGGCGCGAGCGATGAAATCGGCCACGTCGTAATCGAGGCGTCAGCAGAAGCAGCCGGCCATCGCTTTCACGCACCCGACGATTTCGCCGTCGCAGATTTTTCCGCCTACCAGAAAAAAATGCGCGCTGCCCATGTGATGATTGATGCGGGCGAACGTCGCGCCCTGATTGAGACGCGCGCGAATGAATTGGCGGCTGCCGAAGGGCTCGCGCTAATCGATGACCCTGCGCTTCTCGATGAAGTCACAGGATTGGTCGAATGGCCGGTGCCGTTGATCGGCAGTATCGATCCGCAATTTCTTGGTCTGCCGCCAGAAGTTTTGCGGACGTCGATGCGGTCGCACCAGAAATATTTCTCGCTTCAGGACAAAGACGGCAAATTTGCCGATCGGTTTATCCTGGTTGCCAACATCGACGCGAAAGACGGTGGCAAAGCCATCGTCGCTGGCAACGAACGTGTCCTTCGCGCCCGTCTTGCCGACGCCAAGTTCTTTTGGGATCAGGACCGGAAAAAGAGTTTGGCTTCGCGCACGCCTGCGCTTGAAAAAATGGTTTTCCACGCGAAACTCGGAACGCTGGCGCAAAAGGTGGATCGTGTTGCGGCGCTCGCCGCCGAAATTGCAGGCGTGACCGGTGCCGATACGTGTCATGCCGAGGCTGCCGCCCGGCTTGCCAAGGCCGATCTTGTCACCGGTTTGGTTGGAGAGTTTCCCGACCTGCAAGGGGTGATCGGCCGCTACTACGCGCTGGCCGACGGCGAAAACAAAGATGTGGCCCAAGCGATTGCCGATCACTATTCGCCGCAGGGGCCGAACGATGCCTGCCCGAGCGTGCCTGTTTCCGTGGCGCTGGCGCTCGCCGACAAGATCGACACGCTGGTCGGGTTCTTCGCCATTGATGAAAAACCGACCGGATCAAAAGATCCGTTCGCGCTCCGCCGCGCGGCACTCGGCATTATTCGATTGATCGTTGAAAACGGCGTGCGCCTTAGGCTCGGCGACATTCTCGACAAGGCGGATGCGCTGCACGGTGCGACCTCGACGGATCCAGACTGGAATCACGATACCGCGCCGGTGATCGATTTCATCGCCGAGCGTTTGAAATCCCATATGCGCGGGCAGGGCGCGCGCCATGATCTCATAGCGGCTGTCTTCGCGCTCACCGGCGAGGATGATCTCGTCCGGCTATTGGCGCGGGTTGAGGCACTTCGCGTTTTTCTCGAAGGCGAAGACGGTGCGAACCTTTTGGTCGCCTATAAACGTGCGGCCAACATCGTCCGCATTGAAGAAAAGAAGGATTCAGCCACATACGAAGGTGCGGCCAATCCGGATTTGCTCGAGGAAAAGCAGGAAACGGCACTTCACACCGTTTTGCTGAAAGCGGAAGAAAATGTCGGGAAGAGTATTGCCGAAGAAAAATTTGTCGGCGCGATGACCGCGCTCGCGGTTCTTCGCTTGCCTGTTGACGCATTTTTTGACCATGTCACCGTCAACTGCGACGATCAGAAAATTCGCCGCAATCGATTGCTATTACTGTCGCAGATACGTTCGGCGCTTGATTCCGTCGCTGATTTTTCGCAAATCGAAGGGTAGATGAGGGTTCGATGACGAAGTGGGTTTATGGGTTTGGTGGTGGTGCCGCTGAAGGC
>JAPYRS010000039.1 GCA_029936875.1 Alphaproteobacteria bacterium
AATCTGAGGCGCGTTGCATTTTGTTACTCTCTGCGCACCAACCGGTCTATCTACCCTGGCTTGGATTGTTCCATAAAATTGCCGTTGCGGATCTGTTTGTCATTTTTGATGACGTCCCGTATTCGCGAAAAATGTGGTACAATCGAAATAGAATTTCCGGGACGCCTGACCCGACAATGCTTTCGGTGCCTGTCAAATTTTCCGCAACCGATGGGACCAAACATAAAGACATCGAAATTGACAATTCTCGTAATTGGCAGAAGAAGCACTGGAAATCGCTTGAAGCCGAATACGGAAAATCAGAATTTTTTGGTTTATACGCACCGGAACTCCGGGAAGTTTACGAACGACCTTGGGAACGCCTTTTTGACTTAAACGAGACCCTGCTCCGCCTTTTTTTGAAGTGGTTTGATATAAGGACGCCGCTGGATCGCGCAAGTCGCCATTCCTTTAAAGGAACAAAATCGGATCTCGTTTTAGATATGTGTACGACGCTGGGCGCCAAAGCCTATTTATTTGGGGCCTTGGGCACCGACTATGCAGATCTGGACAAATTCAAGCAGCGTGGGGTGTCGCCTCTTTTTCAGACTTACGAACATCCCTCATACTCTCAAAAGAGGGGAAGACCCTTTGAACCCTTTTTGTCCGCGATCGACCTCCTGTCCCATCACGGTCCCGCCGGTAAGAACATTATCTTGGACGGAAACAGAACCCGCGACGAATTTGTGGCTGAAGCCAATATTTCCGCAGCTTCAGCAGGGCAAAATCATCGATGAAGCTTGCAGTTCACCGGGCGACGCCTTGACCGCCGACCTCTTTTTGGTCCGGTAGGCCGAAACAGTCAGCAGCACATGTTCGCTTATATTCCTGCCCGCGGTGGATCACGCCGCATTCCCAAGAAGAACATCAAAGAGTTAGGTGGAAAGCCAATTGTTGGCCACGTTCTAGACACCTTAGCCAAGCTTGAATTTCTGGATGAGATTTATCTTTCTACAGATGATCCGGAAATTGCGTCGATCGCGACGGCCCATGGCGCAACCTGCCTGGAACTTCGAGACCCATCGCTTGCCACGGACGCCCCCGGATTTATCGACCTTATTCGGGAAGATATCCCGAGATTTTCTGAGGCGAGCGGCGGCGATCAAGAGGTCTTATTTGTCTTGGCAACCGCAGCACTTGTACCTGCGCCCCTGTTTGAAGCGGCGCATGCCCGCTACCGGGAAACCGACCCCGATATCCTGATGAGTTGCGAACGCTACCCGACCAGCCCCTATTGGGCTCTGACCGAAGAACCTGACGGATATTTACGGGCTCTTTTCCCGGATAAAGTTCTCATCAATTCCCAGGACTTACCGACGACGCTGGCCGATGCGGGACTATGGTATTATTTCAACCTTGAACGGATGAAGACCTTTGAGTCTGTAAAATTAGCAGACCAAATACTTCCGTTTCTCGTAAAAGACGAATACGCCTGCGATGTCGATACCCTTGAGGACTGGACCGAATTGCAGCAAAAATTCGACCGCCTGAACACTTAATTTCTTTTTCGGATGTATCCCCAACAACCATGACCACCTCAGAAACAGATCAGGTAAAGACCTGGAAAGGCGAATTCGGTGAAGACTATACCGAACGAAATACCTTCGACACGCCTGAGGCTTTTGATGAGGCGTACATTCGGCGTTACGGATCAACCCGTGACCAGCTTTCAGCGGATTGGTTGCGCGATATTCCGAAGACCGCCCGAATTCTTGAGGTTGGTTCAAATATTGGACACCAGCTTCTGTCACTAAAAGCGATCGGATTTGAGCGCCTGTTCGGTATCGAAATTCAAAGACATTGCGTCGAGAAAGCGAAAACCTTTGCGCCGGGCATCGATATTATTGAAGGCTCAGCATTTGATATCCCGTTCAAAGACGGTTTTTTTGATCTCGTTTTTACCAACAACGTGCTGATCCATTTTTCGCCAAATGACATTGGCGCGATTTTCAATGAAATGCACCGCGTCTCCAGTCGATACATTTGGGGTTTCGAATATTTTGCGCCGCAATATACGGAGATACCCTATCGGGGACATGAGGGCCTACTTTGGAAAGCGGACTACGGCCAACTAATATTGGATCGGTTTCCAGATATGCAGTCCTGCCGCGAAAAGGAATATGACTGTCTTGATGAACTAGGCAACGTCGACAAAGCTTATCTGCTTGAAAAAACCTCGTGATGTTCTTGTTCCTTAGCACTGTATGAAGAAAGTCAAACTTGATCTTTCGACGCCCCGTCGTTTTTGTTTTATCGGCGCCGGAGACGCCCTCAAGGCATTCCTTCAAATCTTTGTCGACGCAACGAGTGAGCCCGCGCCCATTCTCGTGATCTCGGATCAAGACGTTGATGCGCGATGGTCAGATGACAACGATCCCAGTATTGGCGAATTATGTGATGCCTTGAGGCTCGAGCTAATTCTCATCGACTCAAAACAGGAAAGCTCGATCTTGGATGCTATTCAATCTCATCGCTCGAACATCGGCTCGGTTTTTGGATGGCCTCATCTGATTAGCGAAAAAACATTGGCACACTTTCAGGGCTGCATTTTCAATTTTCATCCGACCGATCTTCCGCGGTTTCGAGGGCCAGGTGGTGGATTCAGTTGGCAGATATTGCAGCGTGAAACAGATGTTTGTGTTTCGATTCACCAAATGGTTCCAACCTTTGATGCAGGCTCAATTCTTCTTCAGGAGAAAGCGCCGATTGATCCAACTCGCATTAATCCCGAAACCTACCGGTCGGGCCTCAAAAAACTTTATCGTGAAATTGTGTTTCCAAAACTCGCCGAAATATTTCTGCATGCCGATTCTGTCGAGCTGGATCCTCAGGAATCCGCATCGGCACAATATTTTCCGAAGTTGGATTCCACCAAGAACGGCCTAATCGACTTCTCGTGGGATATCGACGCAATTGAAGTATTCGTGCGCGCGTTTGGAAGTCCGTTCCAAGGTGCGAACGCTCTCTACAATGAAACCCCGTATTTTATCGAACGATCAGAAATCCATCGTCGAATATCGAATGTGCACCCGTTTTGTTTTGGCCTCATCGTCGATGTGGCGGACCGGCATGTCTCGGTGCTTTGTAACGGGGGGCAGCTAAATTTTCTGGGCCTGCGGGACTCCGAGAGAGTTGATGTTTCCACTCGTGAGTTTCGAGTCGGAAATCGCATGTACAACACTCCGGATGCGCTCCTACAAGCAAAGTTATTTCGTCCGATTTAGCGGGAATTGATTTCCGTCTTTAACTGGTGGAATGTGACGAAGATAACCATTTGCCACGATGTACACTGAATCGCGACCTCGAATTTTGAACATTGATTGCCCGGATTTTCATTCGACTTTCTGGGACTGCACTCCGCGTCGAGCACAACCTATAGGGTGAGCAAAATTGGCTAAAAGTTTTGAAATTGGGGGCCACCTGATCGGCGGCAACGAGCCAGCGTTTGTCATCGCCGAGGCTAGCGTAAACCACAACGGCGATATCGAGATGGCAAAGGAAATGGTGCGGGTCGCAAAAAAGGCCGGGGCAGACTGCATTAAGTTCCAGACATTCACGCCCGAGGAGTTTTGCGCAGATCGGACCAAAACCTTCACCTACCAAAGCCAAGGCAAGGAAGTTACGGAAATCGAATTCGATATGTTTAAGCGCCTTGAGTTCACAAGGGACGAGTGGGCGACGCTCATCGAATATTGCAAAGCCGAAGAAATTATCTTCCTGACCACGGTGCAGGATCCAGTCAACCTGACGATGCTGCAGGATATCGGTCTGCCAGGAATCAAAGTCGGATCTGATGACTTTGATCATTTACAGAACTTGACGCTGTACGCAAAAACGGGATTGCCGCTCATTATTTCGAAGGGCATGTCCGATCTCGGGGAACTTGACCGCGTAATCAACACCGTGCAGCCCTTGACCGACAAACTCGCGATCCTTCACTGCGTAAGCCTTTATCCGACCGACCCTAAACTTCTCAATATTGGCCAGATTCCGGTCTTGGCAAAATTGTACAATGAGATCGTTTGGGGTTTTTCAGATCACAGCCTTGGTACGCTCGCCTCGACAATTGCCGTCGCGGCCGGCGCAAAATTAATCGAGAAGCATTTTACCCTCGATCATGACCTTCCCGGCCCCGACCACTGGTTCTCTATGGACCCGGAAGAACTTACGACTTTGGTGAAGGACATCCGATTTGCGGAAGCGGCACTCGGCAGCGGCAAGATAATTCCGGCGACCGGGGAACTTGAAAGCAAGACGATCATGCGGCGGCGCATCGTCGCCAAACAGGACTTACCTGCGGGTAAAATCCTTGATGAAAACGATATCGTGTTCAAACGCGCGAGCTCCGGCGTTTTTGTTGGACACTGGGAGATAATTCAAGGAAACCGGCTGCTCAACTCCAGAAAAAAGAATGAAGGAATTGGCTTGGGTGACGTTGCGTTTTCAAACTGAAGAGCGATCGTTAAATAACTCATCGCCAAGTATCGATACGAAGTGACTTAGTAAAATTATGACTGAAGAAAATTTTGGTCCTGGTCAGGTTTCACTGCCGACCAAGCAGACCCCTATCCTGAAATTACTTGCCGAGTACTACCGCGAGAGTCCGCGCAAAAGCGTGATTGTCTTGGGAAGCCTCCTTCTAAGCGCCGTGGCTGACGGTATCGGCTTGGTCTCCATTTTTCCGCTCCTGAGCGTCATTCTGGACGAGACCGCGGGGAATTCGTCGCCAGTGGGTGCAGCAGTAACGGAGGCCCTCAACTATATTGGCGTTGAGGCAAATATCACGAACCTGTTTATCGTGATCGTGGCCTCCTCTTTCCTGAAGGGGGCACTCGTGATGACGGCGATGGTGCAAGTCGGCTATGCGGTGGCAGATGTTGCGACCGGGTATCGATTGAAGCTAATCCGAGCGCTGATGGCGGCGCGATGGAGTTTTTTTCTACAGCACCCAATTGGGTCGTTCGGCAATGCCCTGGGCCTCGAAGCGCAATCTGCGGCTTCGGTTTATCTCGCAGCAGCAAAGCTCGCCGCCCATTCGATTCAAATCTTGATCTACACAATCATTGCGTTCGCCGCTGCCTGGCAGGCAAGTGTTGCGGCATTGATTGCCGCCGCAATAATTCTACTCGTATTAGGGCGACTGGTCACAATTGCCAAAAAGGCGGGCGTCGTGCGCGTCCACGCTTACGAAATTTTACAGCAGCGCCTTAGTGATGCGCTTCAGGGAATCAAACCTTTGAAGGCAATGTCTTCGGAGGGTCGCGTCGCCAAGATGCTGGAATCCGAATCACAGGTCTTGAATAACGCGCTGCGTATTAATGTATTTACGAAGACCGGAATGCAAGCGGCGCAGGAACCGCTCATTATCGCAATGCTGGCCGCCGGCCTGATAATTGCCACGGGTCGAACCGAATTTTCTACAGGGACACTGATCGTACTTGGGTTGGTCTTCGTTCGAACCACAAGTCGTGTCGCGGACTTTCAGAAAGCCCTTCGGGACCTTAGGTCTCATCAAGCATTCCGCGATTCCATTGATAACAAAATCCGTATGGCCACCGCCGCCGCCGAAGATAGCGGCGGGCAGGCTGCACCCCCATTTTCGACAAAGCTCGAAATTGAGCAGGTTGACTTTTCCTATGGCGATGCACCGGTTTTCAAGAACCTTTCTCTCAAGGTTGAGGCCGGAGAAATAACGACGATCTTCGGATCATCGGGGGTCGGAAAAAGCACATTGATGGACTTGATCACAGGTTTTTATGAACCGGACAAGGGACAAATTCTGATTGATGGAATACCGCTCTCCGCAATTTCCAAACCATCATGGCGCAAGAAAATTGGTTTCGTGCCACAGGAAATGTTTTTGTTTCACGATTCAATTCGCAACAATGTCACGCTTGGTGATACCTCCTATTCTGATGCTGAAATACAAGACGCGCTAACAAAGGCTGATGCTTGGGGCTTTGTATCCGATTCCCCTGAAGGCATTGACCTGATCGTCGGGGAGCGAGGCGGAAAATTGTCTGGCGGCCAGCGGCAACGCGTTTCGATTGCGCGCGCACTTATCAGGAAACCAAGATTGCTGATCCTTGATGAACCGACGACGGCGCTTGATCCAGCAGCCGAAAAAAGAATATGTAAGACCCTCAAGAATATTGGGCAGGACGTCACGTTGCTTCTGATATCGCACCAAAAAGCGGTCGCGGATATCGCGGACAAAGTGCTGGATCTAGAGGAGTTGGTTCGTTCCGATTCGTGAAGCAAATCGATCTCGCCTGGTTTTGCGGTAGAATCGTGCACGTTTTTCCGACGGTGTATGACGCCTCCCGTCAGCGATTCATAATCCTGAACAGCCCTGCATAGGCGCCACCTCGATGTGCGGAATATTTTGCCTTTTTCTCAACCGTCCACTGTCGGCGCAGGACATCGCTATCGGGCGGAACGGCGTCAGGGCGCTCGACCATCGTGGCCCTGATAGTTGGGGAGAGTGGACAGACGCAGAGCGCGGCGTTTACATCGGTCACTGCCGTTTGTCGATTGTCGATCTGACCGAAGCCAGCGACCAACCAATGGTTCGAAACGGCCAGGTAATCGCCTTCAACGGGGAAATTTATAATCACGCCAGTCTGCGAGACCGCCTCCAAGGGCTTGGCGTTCGGTTTCAGTCCAAAGGTGATACAGAGGTTCTTCTTCAGGCATTGCAAATGCTTGGCGCGGAGGCTTTGGATGCAATTGATGGAATGTTCGCTTACGCCCACTGGGACGGAAGTGTAGGAACGCTGGCAACGGATTCTTTTGGCGAAAAACAACTGTATTACGCAGAAACACCTGAAGGAATTTACGTTTCATCCGAGCTGCCCCCGCTCAGAGACGCTGTGGGCGCAAAACCTCACTTAAGTCCGGAATCCCTCGTGGCGCTGATGTCGCTTGATTACATTCCGGCACCGGCCACTGGGTATTTGGAAATCAAACGTCTTGGCCCGGCATCTATCTTGAAGATTCGCAATGGTACGGCACAGGCACTTTCACAATACTGGAAACCAGAAATGCCACGTGCCGGCAACGGAACCGTCCTGGAACTGTCGGAGCGACAGCTCGACAAAATTCATGAAGCATTGTGCGCCAGTACCGAAACGCGCATTCAGGCCGATGCCC
Source organism: Alphaproteobacteria bacterium (assembly GCA_029936875.1). Lineage (GTDB taxonomy): Bacteria > Pseudomonadota > Alphaproteobacteria > SHVP01 > SHVP01 > JAPYRS01. The sequence goes on from JAPYRS010000039.1 coordinate 7,192, forward strand.
CCATGTGTGCGTTTCTTTCGGGGGGCGTCGATTCAAACCTTGTCGTCGCGATCGCCGCCCGTGAATTTGGTGCCTCCCTCGATTGCATCACGGTCAACTTTCCACCGGGATATGGACCCGCGGAAGGTGAAGTCGCTGCTCAGTCGGCGGCATTGCTCGGTGTCAGGCACATTAATATTTCGAGCCGTAGCGACCCCCGGCATGCCGGTGTTGACCACTTCCTGGATCTGTTTGGTCAGCCCAACGGCAACCTAACGATCTCATCAATAAATCAGGTTGCCCAGCATGGCGTGAGCAACGGGTTTCGCGTCGGATTGACCGGCATGGGCGGCGACGAAGTCTTTTCTGGTTATCAGAAACATAGTTACTTTTACAAGAACCGGCGGTACTACCGATTGCCCGAAGCGATGCGCCTTTTTCTGGGCGGTATGAGTCGAGCAATCCCTATTACGAGTGGAAAACTATCCGCATTTCAGAACCTCATTTCAGTGCGGGAATACGAACGTTACCTCGCAAAAAAGAACCAGCCGACGATCTCGACGCTACGCCGAATCCCAAACTTTCCTCGGTGGGCGAGCGAGGCATTTGTGCCGACGCAAGACCCGATCGAAATTTCAGTGCCCTATTATGAGTTAACGGAAGTGATGCCCAACAGCCAACTGCCAGCGCTGGATTTGGGAAGCATGCGGGCCAGCCTGGAACTCCGAACACCTTTCTTGAGCCGACGCCTCCACGAGTGCGTTTCGGAGTTCGATCCGAGAGCGTTGCTCGCGTTCGGGCAGAAGTCAGTATTGCGGAGGTTGCTGGCGCGTTACCTTCCGAAATTAATCGTCGAAAATCCAAAACTCGGATTCGTCTTTCCCCAAAAACAATTTTTGGAACAACGTGGAAATGCTCAGCCCAAACTCAATGGTATACCCCAAGCCCTAATGCAGAGAATATGGGAAAGGCGGTTTGAAACCGGATTCCAAAGATTGGCCGTTCGCGCGGTTTTGGCGGAACGATTTCTCGACCGTCAATATTGATGCTCTCCAGCGCTGATTTAGTTACTGCCCTTCCATCGTTCATGTTGGAAGTGCTTGAGGCAAATGCCGATGCCGTTGAGGGAGACCAGTGGGCAAAGGTCAACGGCCGACCTGTCGTAATTCGAACGAGTAATCTTTCACCGGCTCCGTTCTACCGGGAAGTAAGTGGCGAAAAATTCTGCGTCCTCGGCTTCCCGTATCACGGAGACAGAATTGATAATCAGCGTTTATGTGAGGATCTTGTGGAGCGGGCATTTGATCCAACTTTCCTGGCAGGCATCAATGGCGAGTTCGTCATACTTCATGTGCCGGCCAACAATTCGACACTGAATATCATTAACTGCCGGTTCTCGTACCCGCCGATCTGGTATCACTCATTGGGAAAGACCTTCATTTCCGCATTCAATTTTTCCGATATTTGGACTCGATTGAAGGCACGCGGGTCATTGAAAGTTGACGAATCGACGTTCTTTGATTTGCTACGTTACAAAAGGGTGTTCGGAACAAAAACACCGGACAGAAATACGAAACTGCTCGGACCCGCTAAAATTCTCAGCTTCGACGGCGACAATGTTCAACATCGGCAATATTGGCACCCTGAATTCAAGACAAAATGTGACGTGTCGCTTGATCAGGCCAGCGATCTCCTTATTGACGCAGTCAGATTATCGATTCGCCGGAAGTCGCAGGATGGGAAACGCATCGGCCTATTCTTGAGCGGCGGTATGGACACGCGTCTGGTATTGGCAGCAATGCAGCGCGAGGGCCTTGCTCCGACATGCTTTACGATCAATGAATTTGAGAACCGCGAAGTGCGGGTTGCCCAAGAGGTCGCAAAAATTGTTGGCGTCCGACATATTTTTTTGAAAACCGACGAAACGCACTACAGCCGCACTTACGATGCCGCGCTACGTGTGGCCGCCGGCATGGCTTCGCCGATGTGCATGTTTATTGGCCACCGGGAGGCCATCCAGAAACATGCCGATGTTGGTTTTCATGGCCACGGATTTGATTACTTGTTTCAGGGCATGTATTTGCCGAGACGTAATCTCGATATCTGGGGCCGACGGCTGGCTTATAGTATTCCGAAGGCCCTGCCGACGGACTTGATCGGTCATTTCATCGAAAACGTACCTTATCGAGTGAAAGGCACAGATGTTCTCGAATACTGCCGTGATTCCGAAGGCGCGAACCAACTCTCAAGATTGCGCCATGAGCTGGCTTCCGTCCTGAACGAAGCCGATGAGATCTGCGAGAGTGAAACTGACAAATACGAATACCTGAGTTTCCACAACCTCGCACGGCATTACTCGGTGACCGACCATTGGGGGATCAATACCACGGTCGAACAGCGCACCATCGCATTTGATAACGACGTTTTCGATTTATTCCAACAGATGCCAACAAAATATCGGTTTGATTCGCGAGTGCAAAGGAACGCGCTTCGACGCCTTAACCCTCGTCTCGCAAAGCTAATGAGCGCAAATACAACCTACCCCATTGGCTGGTCTTCGCGGCAACGTACGCTTCCGCAAGTCCGCGACGCCATTCTCCGTCGGGTTAGAGGAAAAAATAATACTTCAAACCTGCGACTTGAAAGGATGGGCCTTCCTGTAGACCAATTGCTGGTCCGGGAATGGAAGGGATTGGTGGAGGAGATGATCCAGTCTGATCGATTGGAACAACTTTCATTTCTGGATGTCGAAAAGGCGAAGGCCCAAGGCAGGATGGTTCTGAAAATGGACGACGCAGGCAACAACCAGTTTCTTAGCCTTCTCGTCTCCGTCGACCAATTTCTAAAGGTTGGCGGTGTCTAATTGATACCGAGTCTCCAGGGCCCCTGAATACATTGAATAAGGATTCGAAACCGAAGGTCGTTTGTTTTCCCTTCGTCGGTGACAGCATCGGCGGAAGCCATCGGTCGGCGATTCTATTGTTGAAAAATCTTGATCCAGGACGTTACCTCCCGCTCGTTGTCGTCCATGAGGACGGGCCGCTCGTTTCTCATCTCCGCGAAGAAGGAATAACGCCTCAGTTCCTTCCATTAAAAAATATATATGTTGGGAAATCGAAAGGTATTGTCGGTCACTTAAGCGCAATCATGAAGACCGCACCAACACTTGCGCGGTTCATGAAGCGCAATCGCGTCGAGATCGTCCATGCCAATGACGGGCGGATGAATCTGACCTGGCTGCCGGCTACCCGCTACGCGCGCAAAAAATTTATCTGGCATCAGCGATCCCGATACATTCCGTCCCGGCTAACCAAGTATCAACTTGGATTTGCTGACAGGGTACTAAGTATCTCGAAATATTGCGCGGCACCACTTCCAAATGAGCATGACCGAACCTGCATTATTCTTGACAACCCTTTTGCCCAAAACGAGGCGATAGACGTTGACGCAGGTTCTGGTCTCCTGCAGTTCGATGATGCGTTTGGCGATGAGAATACCAAAGTTGTTTCTTTCGTTGGAAATCTCACGAAACGAAAAAGAGCAGATATCTTTCTGAATGCAGCAGCCAAGATTTCGTCGGATTATCATCACCCTGTCAAGTTTCTACTGCTCGGCGCAGACCGTGACGGTTTACAGGATTCCTTGGAACGACTTGCTGGAAGTCTTGGCATCCTCAATCAAACTTATTTTGTCGGCTTTCAGAACCCGATCGAACCCTGGATGAACCGAAGCGACCTGCTTTTGGCGCCTCAAGTGGAAGAGCCATTTGGGCGCAATCTCGTAGAATCGATGCTCCTTCACACTCCGGTCATCGCTGCAGATTCGGGTGGGCACCAGGATATTTTGGAATCTGGAAAGACCGGCTTCCTCGTTCAGCCGGACGATGCTGATGCCTTTGCCCGCACCGCGATACAACTTTTGACGGACAACGACCTGTCTCGCTCAATCGCTGACCAGGCCTTTTCGGAAGCCTCAAATCGATACTCAATTTCAAATCATGTGAACCAAGTCATGGATATTTACGACGATCTGCTGGGCGTTAACGCTCCCGCTGATACCCGCACTGGATCCAACCCGGTCATCGCGAATGAATGAGAATCGCGTTCACGATCTTACGATTGTCATTAGCCACCTAGGCGCCGGCGGCGCACAAAGGGTTGCAACAAACCTCGCCAACGGATGGGCAGCGCAGAAGTTCAAGATTTGCGTCATTACAATTCTGAACAAACAGCATGATCACTTTTCACTCGACGCATCGATTTCCCGTTTGATTTTGCAGGGTTCGGCAAACCGTTTGCCGTGGATATTGCGGCCTATATCGATTGTGAGCAGAATTCTTGCGCTTAGACGGGCAATTGGTCAATCGAAGGCACCGACAGTTCTGGCGTTCATCGGTTCGACAAACATTATTGTTGTCCTTGCCGCCATCGGTCTTGGGAAAAAGATAATCATTTCGGAGCGGAATGACCCTGGCCGCCAGTCTCTTGGTACATTTTGGGACGTAATGCGACAGCTGTTTTATCGCCGCGCTCACTTGGTCACCGCGAATAGCCACGTGGCAATTTCCGCGATGGCGAAATATGTTCCGGAGAAGAAGTTACGGTATGTTCGCAACCCAATATCGCGCCCTGCGCCCGTCACGTGGCCGAGAGCCGACAGACAAATTATTCTGAGTGTTGGACGCCTGACGGAACAGAAGGGATTTGATGTTCTGCTGCGCGCGTTCGCAAACATGGCGCAGAAAACTCCGGGATGCAGACTTTCAATTGTCGGACAAGGGCCCCTCTCCTCGCGGCTTCACCAGCAGGCCAAGGATCTTGAGATTGGCGATCGAATCGACTGGCATAAAAACGTGTCAGATATGGCGCCGCATTATTCAGGAGCGACCCTGTTCACACTTGCATCTCGATATGAGGGAACGTCAAACGCATTACTTGAGGCGATGAGCTTTGGCCTGCCCGTTGTCGTATCCAACGCCTGTACCCATCAAGGCGATCCTGTTTCCCATTCTGAGAATGGCCTTTGTGTCCCCATTAACGATCCGGTGGCTCTGGGAAGTGCACTACTTAAGTTGATAAGCGACCCTGAATTGCAGCAGCGTTTCGGAACCGCTGCGGTTAAATCGATCGAACCCAATGACGCCGATCATGTTCTCGATCAATGGAGCGAAATTGTTGAATTGAGCGCCCCGCCGGAATCCGTAATTGGAGCACCCGCCGCATAGCGACAATTCGACCCCGATGAGCAGGATTCTAATTCACGTTCTATGCGACAACATGCTTCAAATGACCAGTCGCGGATTCCTGATGCCGCTTGTTCGAAATCGGATTGGGTTGCGCGAAGCGGGTTTCGAGTTTCAATTTTTCTCGCAAGCGGAATCGGCACTCACGGACTGCGAATTGCTGATCGTTAACGGTCGCTACTTCGACTTTCGCCGGATTTCCGAACCGGGCAGCGTTCTTGAAGAACTGAAATCGTGGTCGGCCCAAGCGGGTGCTCTAATTTATTACGACATGTACGATAGCAGCGGCCTTATTCATGCTGAGGTGATTCCGCACGTCGACCTCTATGTAAAAAGCTATCTCCTAAGAGATCGGCAGAAATACCGTGCGGCGATGTACGGCGGCCGCATTTATTCGGACTGGATTCATCGCTGCGCCAATATTAATGATTCAGATCCAGTATTTTCCGAGCCGATTCCAGAACAATCTGATTTGGATAAGTTGCGAGTCGGATGGAACATGGCTTACGCCCATTACGGCCCACTTGTTTCTCGCATCGCATCACTATATCCCCGGGTGCCGCTCAAGATTTTGCTGGCGGGTACCGCGCGGTTCTTTGCGCCGGGGACCAATAGACACATCTTGACGTCTGCTCGAATCGCGACCAATTACCATCGGGAAACCATCGCTTACCAACGCAGAAGGATTTGCGACCTTCTCGGCGGCAAAGTTAAAACAGGCCGCATTTCTAAATCTCGGTATTTCAACGAACTGAGAAACAGCAAAGTCGTTATTTCGCCATTTGGGTGGGGCGAATATGCGATGCGCGATTACGAGGCATTTATTGGCGGCGCCTTGCTGTTAAAACCCGATATGTCACACTTGGAAACATATCCCGCACTTTATCGGGACGGAGAAACGATGATTGCCCTTCGTTGGGATGCGGAGGATCTATTGGAACGCCTGGATGCCATTCACTCGAACTACCAAGAGTTTCTCGATATCGCAAATTGTGGACAGGAAACCTATCGCATGCATGTAACGTCCCGCGAAGGTGCCGATCGGTTTGTTCGCCATTTTTCAGGTATCGTCAGCGACGCCATCCATTCGCGATCCTCGTCCGCTGGGTGAAAGCGGAAGGTGAAAATGAGGCGATTGGAATGAATTCTGGATTCAAGATTTACCCGTCAACAAAAAGCGAACTCCAAAGATGAAGAGAATTCTAGTAACAGGTGGCGCCGGGTTTATTGGTGCGCATCTTTGTCAGAGCCTGCTCGACCAAGGCAACAATGTTCTGTGCGTTGATAATTATTTCACCGGGTCCCGGTCAAATATTTTTTCGATGTTCGAACACCAAGATTTTGAATTCATCGACCACAACGTAACCTTTCCGCTACACGTCGAAGTTGACGAGATATACAATCTCGCCTGCCCCGCCTCACCGGTTCATTACCAAATCGACCCTGTAGAAACGACAAAAACCAGCGTACACGGGGCCATCAATATGCTTGGACTGGCCAAACGTGTTGGCGCGAAAATATTGCAGGCCTCAACCAGCGAGGTTTATGGAACGCCGACCGTTCATCCCCAACCGGAATCGTACTGGGGCAACGTAAATCCGATTGGGCCACGTGCCTGTTATGACGAGGGAAAGCGGTGCGCAGAGACACTCTTCTTTGATTACCACCGGCAATACCAACTGGAAATAAAGGTCGCGCGAATATTCAACACCTATGGCCCGAAAATGCATTTGAATGATGGACGGGTCGTTTCCAACTTTATTGTTCAAGCCCTTCGCGGTGAGGACATTACGCTGTTTGGCGATGGGTCCCAGACCAGATCGTTTTGTTATGTCGACGAAATGGTCGATGGACTAATACGGCTTATGAATACGGATCAGGACACAACAGGACCAATGAATCTGGGCAATCCAGAAGAAATCACGATCGCGGATCTTGCCAACAACATTGTCGCGCTGACCGATTCAAAATCGAAGGTATCATTCAAGGACTTACCGACGGATGACCCGATCCAGAGAAAGCCCGATATCGAATATGCGAAGAAGGTAATTGGTTGGGATCCGGTAATTACACTTGATGACGGTTTGCAGCGAACGATCAGCTATTTCCGGGACCTGGTCTAAATTCCAAATCGAATATCTCTTTTAAGGTGCGGCAATCGACCTGATACCCCTTGTTATGACCACGATGTTTAAATTGCAGCGTTAATCCAAAGTGACTTCAATAATTTCAGTATTGCGTTGGCTTCGTCATGGCCCCCTAAAAAGCTGGAGTCCGATTTGGATTCCGATGGGAAAGTTTTACCGGCTGGTATTGGGACGATCCGGATCGAAACGCACGATCCAAACACGAATTGGCCCGTACGGCCCCTTTCGGATTGACGCTCGATTTGCGTTCAGTAATTTCGCGGCTTGGGGGAAGGGACAAAACGCGTGTTTTGCGGCCTGTGTTGAAGCATGCAGAGACGCGAACTGCGTGCTCGATATTGGCGCTCATATTGGATTATTGACGTTACCGGCAAGCAAAGTCATGGCGCCCAATCGGCCGCTCTATGCCTTCGAACCCTCACCGGCCAACAACGCCCTTTTGGTACGTCATGTAGCGGAAAATTCTGCGGAAAATGTTATTGTTGTCGATCAATTGGTCGGCGCATCAAACAGCCCGGCCGTCGATTTCTTCGTGCAGGACAACGACAGTGGCCTCAATTCGATTAGTGATTTTTCGGGCCGATCCGGATTTCGTAAGACCCAGGTAGAGCAAATCAAACTAGACACATTTTGCTCGACTCATAAAATTCGACCGGAAATCATGAAAATCGACGTGGAAGGTGCGGAGGTCGGCGTCCTGCAGGGCGCGAGAGAAATCATAGAGTTGTGCAAGCCAAAAATCTTTTTGAGTGTCCATCCAACGCAACTTCGAGATCTTGGAACAAGCGTCATGGAGCTTCGGACGTTAATCGACAATATGGGCTACATGTGTGAAGACAGCACAGGGGCGACCGCGCACGAACTGACATCCGCTGAATATTTGCTTCGTCCTAGAGAGTAGTCCTGGAGACCCGATGATAATAAGTGCTTTTCGAATTCTTGTTCACATGGGGCCACTCGGCCTCGCGCGCGCGATTTACTATCAACTGAAGATCACGTTATTTCGCGATGTCCTGAAGACCCGGTACATCAAGAAACGAATTTTCGGGCGATGGATGTATCTGGATACCCGTGACCGTGGAATTTCCCGAACCCTTCTGTTATTTGGGCGACGCGAGAGGGACCACAAACTGATCCTTGAAAAGGTCATTCGCAAGGGAATGACGGTTCTCGATATTGGCGCAAACATCGGATATTACGCGCTCATGGAACGCCAGTTATTGGGTGAAGAAGGGCTTATCGTCGCCGTTGAACCCGGGTTGCACACGGCGGAATTGCTCAAGAAAAACATTGCCCTCAATGGTCATAGCAACATCCATGTCCTGCAGATGGGTCTTTCCGACAAAACTGGCGAAAGAACCTTTTTTGTTTCACCGCTTTCAAATCTCAGCAGCTTCCACCGCGAATCTGCCATTCACCCTTCCGATGCAGAGGTGAAGGTTGAAACGCGATCGGTGCCGGAAATTATGAAGGATTTCGGGAGCCCGGACCTGATTCGAATGGACGTCGAAGGGCACGAAGTCGAAATCATCAATGGAATGCTTGACGCCATTGAGAGCGGCGAGATGTCCCCCATGATCATATTTGAGCCCCATATCCGAAAATACGGTCCAGACCACGACATCGAGGCTCCCATAAAACGATTGTTCGCCGCTGGATATAAAACGCGATACGTCGCGTCGTCGTCAAAGTCCGGGACCGAGAGGATTAACTCGCTGGGTTATCGGGGCTCACCTCCAATTCGCACAGACTTCTTGACTCGCACAATCTATGAAGACCTGTCGGATGAGCACCTGCTCGACCTTTTGTGCCGCACCGGCGGACTTCGAACAATTCTATTGGCCCGAGAATCCGAGGCCTAACAAAAATCAAGATGCCTGTTGCGAGTCGGATGAATTGGTCGCGGGCGCGTCCCTTGAATGGGTTTGTTTTACAGTTCGATCGTGCGCATCTCATAAATACCGTCAACGGATTTGAGCGAGATTGAATATCCTCAAACGCATATTTGAATTACCACCGAAAGAAACGGTGCGAAAAATCCGGAGTCGCTTGAGGCGAAAGAGCGATTATTGGGAAATCGCCGATATTCTGGCAACACCAAAATATGTTCAGCCCCAGTTGGCGGTCAGTTTTTTGCTTCGCTATGAAGCGATCCTGGCTCGGTCCAGCGGGTGGAAACCACTCGAATTCCTGGGAAAATCAGTAATCGAAATTGGCGCCGGGCCGATGCTTGGCTGGGGGCCGCTCTCAGTATTTCGCGGCGCCGACCAGTATGTATGTTTTGAACCACGATTTAACCCTCAGATATTCGAGGAACCTCAGCTCATCGATCGCTACTTTCGCCCTCAATACAAAGATTTGTGTGCGATTTTTGGAACGATCCACAGTTTCGAAGAATTCATGGCGTTGCTATCCGATAGAGTTCGGATTGAACGCTCGCCGTTTCAAACAGGCATGTATCAACATGAATTCGACATTGCCCTGTCAAATTCGTGCCTGGAACATGTTGATGACCTTGAGGAAATGCTGAAGGGCCTTGCCCGAGCGCTAAAACCCGATGCGAAATTTCTTCATCTTGTGGATTTTGGAAGTCACCGAGCGGAGACCAATCCGTTTCACGGGATGTATGGCCAAACGACGACCGAATATTTTGCAAAGTTTGGACACAAAATAAATCTCAAACGCGCCCCGGAAATGCTCAACTATTTTGCTGGCGCCGGTTTCGACGTCGATCTCGTACCCTACTATTCCTCCCCGGAAGGATTTAACGAAACCATCATCCCCTTCTGGAGTGATCGCTTCGACGACGAGACATTGTTTCTGAAAACTGCCCTCTTCGCGAGCCGTAACAAGTAGGACACGCCATTGATTGGGAAATCGAATGAGTGGTTCTTAACAGAGACATGAGTCCGACTCGGATAGTATTTCTCGTTCGATCACTGGAGGCCGGCGGCGCAGAATATCAACTTTCGCTTCTTGCGGAGCACCTCGACCCTGAGAAGTTTCAGGTCTCCGTGGTCTGTTTTTACCCTACTGGAAATTACATCGAACGGCTTGAACAGCGCGGCATTCGGGTCTATTCGCTGGACAAGAAAGGGCGATGGGAAGTCTTCCGATTCTTCTTTCGACTCGTCGCCTGCATGCGTCGTTTGAATCCTGAAGTCATTCACAGCTTTATGGGTCCGCCAAATATTCTGGCGGTGCTGCTTCGGCCCTTCCTCCCAAAACTAAAGATCGTATGGGGCGTTCGAAATTCGGCAATGAGTTTTGCCGACTATGATTTTACCTGGAGAATGACTTTTCGCGCAGAACGATTTCTATTCCGCTGGACGAATTCTCTCGTCGTCAATTCCGATTCAGGAAAAGCTTTTCTCGCGGAAACGGGATTCAATCTGAAAAAAATATCTTCGGTTGCCAATGGTATCGATACCGAAAAGTTTCAGTTTAACCCGTCGAATCGTGAAGAACGTCGGCGGCAAATGGGTATCGACGAAAACACAAAGTTAATTGCATTGGTTGCCAGGTTCGATTCGAAGAAAGATCACAAGTGTTTTCTCCAAGCCGCCGCACAATTGAGCGAACGAAGGTCAGATGTTCGATTCTTATGCACCGGCACGCAGGGCCGCATCGCCATCAATTCCCTAAAAGAGTTTTCCGCGAGTTTGGGGTTGGGAGAAAAGGTTATCTGGTCCGGCCATGAGAAAAACGTGTCCGCGCTGCTTTCCGCAGTCGATGTTTTGACGTCATCGTCCGCGTACGGCGAAGGGTTTCCAAATATTGTTGCCGAAGCAATGGCGGTCGGCGTCGCGACGGTTGTCACCGACGTTGGTGATTCGGCGCGAATTGTCGGGGACCTTGGGCAGGTGGTTCCGCCAAAAAACCCAGCCGCGTTGGCCGAGGCCTGGGATGCGGCTTTGCAAAAACCGGACACCGAAGCATTGGTGATGAGAGAGAATAGAAGAGCACGAATCGTCGATAAATTTTCAATCGAAAAAATGGTCAAGAATACGGAAAAAATCTATCAAGCACTCTAGGCTGCCGGATCTTCAGATTCAGCGCGTCGAAATTCCGCTCCGCTCCATATCTCGCTAGAATTAGCTTAAGGAAATCTTCCGACCGTACTTAGGTAGAACTGTTGCCGTGCGGTTTTACTCGGTGGAATTCAAACAGGCAGAATTAGCACGGTCGCACCTGATGCGCAGGAAACTGCGCTGCCACCGCCGGACACAATTGGTCCTGCACATAGTCGGCCACGAATTCGGCGCCGTGATTGGTGAAGTGAATCGTATCGTAAAAATATTCGATTGACTTCGGCATCGCTTGCGCCAAGTCGATTAGGCTCAGGCCGCGTTCACGCGCGACCGTTCGCGTAACATCATTATAGAGTTCCAGAACCTGCCATGAATTGTGGCCATCCAAATCCCAAAGGCCACGTATTCGCCCCAGGTCCCAGCCGGTCGCCGGTTCAATTGCCGTCCCAAAGGCAGCGGGCTGGGTTATGAACACAGTCACAATCCCATTTGCTTCTCCAACATCAACGAGTTCCAGCAACCGCAGCCGGTAGTCGGAAAGATGATCGCCGAGTAGCGCCTGTTTCCGCGCGGCCGATTCATCGTCTTCGGCATCAAAATAGTCCGGATGGCCGCCCGAATCCGAAACTTGGCTCCACATCGAGGGATTTCGCGATAGTCCCCAGTTGTAAGCGCGTGCCGCACGAAAAGCGCTTAACGCCAAGGCCGTGATATCAAGATACTTCGCCGAAGATATCAGGACCTGCTTGGTCGAGGAAAAATCTATTCCCGACGCTGTCGCATCTTGATCAAATCGGCTTGGGCGACCAAGGCCGACAT
>JAPYRS010000040.1 GCA_029936875.1 Alphaproteobacteria bacterium
GCTTTGAACTCGAGCGCATTGCCGCTAGGGTCGGTCACGAACATGGTTGCCTGTTCACCTCCCTCGCCTTTAAACCGGACCTGCGGTTCGATTAGGAATTCCATTTTTCCAATTCGCAGGCGTTCGGCGAGCGTCTCCCAGTCATCCCAATCGAGCACCAATCCAAAATGGCGCACCGGCACCTGGTGGCCATCGACCAGACTTGTCGACGTCGGTTCAAGGTCAGCGTTAAGATGTGCGACGATCTGATGGCCAAAAAAATCGAAATCGACCCAGGCCGGATCGGACCGACCCTCGGCACAACCGAGAAGGCCGCCGTAGAACGTCCGCGCCTCTTCAAGATCACGCACGGGAAAGGCCAGATGGAATGGTGTGAGCGGCATGGGCCGATTGTCTCAAACCATGCGGCGCCTGCGCAAGGGGTCGCATGACCAGAAAACTTCGATCTGAGATCTTGTCGCTTAACGGCCGGGACGTGCCGGTCCGGGTGCAGCTCAGCCGGCGGGCCAGCCACATCAGCCTTCGACTGGACGAGCGCACCGGTGAGGTCGACCTGACGTTGCCGACCGGCGTCGCCAAATCTGAGGGGCTCGACTTCGCGCATGAAAAAGCGAGCTGGATCCTGCGCCAGATCGATGCCTTGCCCGAACCGGTCCCCTTCGCCGATGGATCGGTCGTGCCGGTGATGGGGACAGATTATCTGATTCGCCACCGCCCCGAGGCACGCGGCGCTGTCTGGGTCGAGGAGGGCAGCCTCAATGTTGCCGGTGGTGAGCCCCACGTCAGCCGCCGGGTTCAGGATTGGCTCAAGAAAACCGCGAAACGCGAAATTACCTGGCGCGCCCATGCCTATGCCCATCAGTTGAGCCGCACGATCGCGCGCATCTCGATACGGGACCCGCGGTCGCGCTGGGGCAGCTGCTCGGACGAGTACGCCTTGTCATTTTCATGGCGAATCGTGCTGGCGCCAAAGGGTGTGTTAGAATATGTCGTCGCACACGAAGTGGCTCACCTCGTCGAGCTCAATCACAGCGCCCGGTTCTGGTCGTTGGTGCGTGATATTTGCCCTGATTGTGATGTCTCTAAATACTGGCTGAAACGAGACGGCGCGACTCTGCATCGTTTCGGTTAGGACTACCGAATTTTTTCGTCTGCACCGCCGCCCCGGTTTGGGGCGCGTGAACAATGTTGGACTGATGTTTCGACCAAATACCGTAACTCTTGCATTGCTTGTCGGCGGGCTTGTCGCGTTCAGCCCGCTCTCGACCGACATGTATGTGCCGGCTTTTCCGGCCCTGACGGAAAGCTTTGGTACCGAAATCGGCCTCGTTACGCTGACACTCAGCCTCTATCTCTGGGCGTTTGCGTTCAGCCAGCTGATTTACGGACCACTTTCGGATCGATATGGACGGAAGCCCGCGCTTCTCGCCGGCCTCACACTTTATGTGGTGACGTCGATTGCCTGCGCGCTTGCACCGAACATCGAGACGCTGATCGTCGCCCGATTTTTTCAGGCGATCGGCGCCTGCGCCGGGCAAGTGATCGGCCGGGCGATTATTCGCGATCTCCATGACGGGACCGCTGCGACAAAAATGCTGGCCTACATTACCGTCCTGATGGGGGCGACCTCGATGATTTCACCAGTCTCGGGCGGATACCTTTCCGTATGGCTTGGCTGGCGGGCGATCTTCTGGTTTTTGACCGCATACGGAATCGTATTCACACTGATCATCGCGCTGGGCTGGAAAGAATCGAACAAGAATTTGGACCGCAATGCGATTCAACCGGCGCGGACGTTACGGACGTTCGGATCCCTGCTGCGAGACCGTGTCTTTACCAGCTACACAATTAGCCTCAGCTTTTTCTTCGCCGCGCTGTTTACCTACATATCGTCGGGACCCTTCGTCTTTATTGGTGTCTTCGGACTTGAGCCACAGCAGTTCGGCCTGGTCTTTACGGCGATCGCATCGGTTTTCATTACCTCGTCGATGATCATGGGGCGAATATCCCATCGCGTTAATGTCGACCGTATCTACGCGCGCGCCATCGTCGCAGCAGCGTTCGGCGGCATCCTGATGGGGATCGTTTCGGTATCTGCTTACGCAAATATCTACACGATTGTTGCTTCTTTCATGATTGTGACGTTTTCGTTTGGTTTCATGATGCCGGTTTCATTTTCGAGTGCGCTTGCACCGCACGCGAAGATTGCCGGCTCGGCATCATCCTTGATGGGTTTCCTGAATTCAATGTTCGGAGCATTTGCCGGCGCCTTGATCGGTGTTTTGTTCAACGACACAGCCGGGCCGACCGGAATCATGATTGGCGTCTATTGTTTCCTTGGCATGGCGTCCTACTTCATCCTTAGGCCACGGGCAAAGTCGGAATCCCAACAACCGGCATAACACCCGCCAAAAATAACGTTAATTGTGCGGAAATGACGCACGCCCTATAGTGCGCGCCGCCCGGCGATTCGGGCTATTTTTGTGAGCCCCCCGAGCCTTTATTTGGCCGCTGTCGCGCGCCAATGTGGGCCGTTTTGTGAGGCCCTGATGCATCCGCTTCGCGCCAATACACTTTCGCTGCTTGCGATTCTGACGGCCATATTGGTGGCCGGCGAAATGGCAATCGACATGTTTCTGTCGTCGCTGCCGACGCTGACAGAGTGGTTCGGAGTCGGCACCGCGCGGGTCCAGCTGACGTTGAGCGTGTATCTCGTTGGTTTCGCACTTGCGCAGCTTGCATACGGACCGATTTCAGATCGTTACGGGCGCAAGGGGCCGCTCATCTTTGGAATGGTCCTGTTCGTCTTGGCGTCTGCCGCTTGTGCATTAGCGACCTCCATCGAGATGTTAATTGTGTTTCGATTTTTTCAGGCGCTCGGCGGCGCCGCCGGGTTCGTTATTTGCCTCGCCATCATTCGCGATCTCCATGATCGCGACCAGGCCGCGACCATGCTGGCGCGAATGGGGACGGTCATCGGCATCTCTCCGGCAATCGCGCCGATCATCGGCGGATACCTTCTGATCTGGTTCGGTTGGCAGGCGAACTTTTACTTTTTGACGTTGTGGGGCGTGCTCGGACTTCTGCTGATCTATTTCTTTGTCAACGAGACCAATACCCATCTCGACGTGAACGCACTTAAACCCCGCGCGGTATTTCGAAATTTTGGCACTATGCTGCGGAACCGGACTTACCTCGGGTTTACGTTTGCGCTCGTCTTTAGTTTCAGCACGTTTTTCGCGTTTCTTTCCGGATCGCCCTTTGTCCTGATCGAAGTGCTGCAGGTTGCGCCGGAAAATTTCGCCTGGCTAATAACGATTCAAGTGGTTGGTTTTATCGCCGGTACCATGCTTGCCGATCGCTTGATGCCCAAATTGGGCATTGACGTGTTATTTCGAAACGCCGTCTTCCTCGCCGCTGTAAGTGGCGTGACGGTCGGGGTCTTGCCCTACTTTGGCATCCATAGTGTTTTCGGCATCATCGCGCCGATGGTCGTGTTTGCCTTTGCGATGGGCTTCATTTTCCCACTTGGTACCGCTGGTGCGATTGGTCCGTTTCCGTTGATGGCGGGTGCCGCATCGGCGCTGCTGGGATTTTTGGAATCAGCCGTGGGCGCGAGTTTTGGCATTCTCGTCGGCATCATGCATGACGATACCGTTGTCCCGATGACGACAATCATGGGGATCACATCGGCGCTCGCGCTCATGGTTTACCTTGTGACGCTGTGGCGGCGACCGGCAGAGACAGGTAAATCCAGTGATTCCCGTGACCGCGATGACAGTGATGCGCCGGACAGCGCAACCATTCCAGATTAAGCGGCCCGGAAAGTTGGACCCAGATATGGCGACCCGGACTAGACGTCGAGGTTGACGACTTTTAGGGCGTTTTCCTGAATGAATTCCCGGCGCGGCTCAACCACATCGCCCATCAGGGTCCCAAACAGTTGATGCGCGTCGTCGGCGTGGTTCACTTTGACCTGCAGCAGGGAACGCGCGTTCGGATCGAGCGTCGTATCCCACAATTGGCCGCTATTCATTTCACCGAGACCTTTGTATCGCTGCACGGTGATGCCTTTTCGGCCAAACCCGAATACCGCCTCCGTCAGTTGGGTCGGCGAGCGGATAATGACGGTTTCGTCCTTGCGGCGTAATTCGCCGCGACGCATATAGGTCTTTTGCAGGCGGGGTGCCCGTTCGTCGAGCCGACGAGCGTCGGCCGAGCGGATCAGCGGGCCATCGATCACATGCGCCTCTTCAACGCCGCGAACCACCCGGGTAAAGCGTAGCCCACCGTCGTCTGTCGGCGCACCCTGCCAACCCCGTTCGGTCTCAGGCGCAAGCGTATCGAGACGGCGCGAAACATATTCCGCCGCTGCCGCTGCCTGTTCAGGATCTCTAAGGCTTTCAGGGTTCAAGGCCCCCGCAATCGCCGTCTGTTCAACGACATCGCGCGAATATCGCCGCGACAGCGCTTCGATCATGCGAACGACTTCGCGTGCCTCATCAACACATTCGCGCAGGTCCGGGCCGGCAAGCTGTTCGTCGGAATGAAGCGTAAACACGGCCTCATCCAAACCTTCGCTGACAAGATAGTTTTCGTATTCGCGCTCGTCCTTCAGGTAGCGGGCCGATTTCCCGTGCGTCACTTTGTAAAGCGGCGGCTGGGCGATATAGAGATATCCGGCATCGATAATTTCCCGCATCTGCCGATAGAAAAATGTCAGCAAGAGAGTCCGGATATGGGCACCGTCGACATCGGCGTCGGTCATGATGATCACGCGGTGGTAGCGAATTTTCGAGAGATCGAAATCCTCCGCGCCAATGCCGGTGCCGAGCGCGGTGATCAGGGTGCCTATTTCCTGCGAGCCGAGCATCTTGTCGAAACGCGCCCGTTCGACATTTAGAATTTTTCCGCGCAAGGGCAGCACCGCCTGATTTCGGCGGTCACGGCCCTGTTTGGCGGTGCCACCGGCAGAATCACCCTCGACGAGGAAGATTTCAGCTTTGGCGGGATCGCGTTCCTGGCAGTCCGATAATTTTCCCGGCAGCGACGAGATATCCAGCGCGCCCTTTCGCCTAGTCAGCTCGCGGGCCTTGCGGGCGGCGTCGCGGGCGACCGCGGCATCGACAATTTTTTGAACGACCTTGCGGGCCTCGGCCGGATGTTCTTCAAACCACTGGCCAAGTTTTTCACTGACCAGTCCTTCAATGACCGGACGGACTTCGGACGACACCAATTTGTCTTTCGTCTGCGACGAAAATTTTGGTTCCGGCACCTTGATCGAAAGAACGCAAGTGAGACCTTCGCGCGAGTCTTCACCCGTCAGCGAAACCTTTTCGCGCTTGCCGATCCCGGATGAGGTCGCGTAATTGTTGATCGTCCGCGTCAGGCCCGCGCGAAATCCCGCCAAATGCGTGCCGCCGTCCCGCTGCGGAATGTTGTTGGTAAAACAGAGAACATTCTCGTGGTAGCTGTCATTCCATTGCAACGCCGCATCGATGATCAGACCGTCGCGTTCCCCCTGAAGCACGATGGAGGGGTGAAGCGCCTGTTTGTTGCGGTCGAGGTAATCAACGAATGCGCTGACACCACCTTCATAGCCAAGCTCGACGACGTTGGGCTCGACTCCGCGGAGATCTGAAAGAGTAATGCTAATGCCCGAATTGAGGAAGGCGAGTTCCCGCAACCGATGCTCGAGTGTCGAAAAATCAAATTCGATTTCGGTGAAGGTATCGAGTGACGGCAGGAAGGTAACTTCTGTGCCCGTGCGGCCTTCGGATTCCCCCTTAACCTCCAACGGCGCGGCTGCGTCGCCGCCGTTAAAGCGCATGTAGTGTTCCTTGCCGGCGCGCCAGATCCGAAGGTCGAGCCATTTTGAAAGCGCGTTGACCACCGAGACGCCGACGCCGTGCAACCCGCCTGAAACCTTGTAGGAATTCTGATCGAATTTTCCGCCGGCATGAAGCTGGGTCATGATCACTTCGGCAGCCGAGATTCCCTCTTCATCGTGGATCGCGGTCGGGATCCCGCGGCCGTTATCAAACACGCTCGCCGATCCATCCGGGTTGAGCTTAACTTCAATCGCGTCGCAATGACCGGCAAGCGCCTCGTCGATTGCGTTATCGACAACCTCGAACACCATGTGGTGCAGACCCGATCCATCGCCGACATCGCCGATATACATGCCCGGGCGTTTTCGAACGGCATCGAGACCGCGCAAAATCTTGATTGAATCAGCGCCGTAGTCATCAGCATCGGCAATAGGTTCGGCGGAATCACTCATGTTTGCGGGGCCTTTTGGGGTGAAAGAACAGCATCTGTAACGGAAAAAAATTGGGCGCCCTGGCCAAGCGGTGCGAATAAATGATCGTCAGTGCCGGTGAGCCAGGCTTGTGCGCCGAGTTCAAGGAGTTGATCGAAAAGCGCTTCCCGTTTTTCAGCGTCGAGGTGGGCGACGACTTCATCGAGAAGCAGCATCGGGACCGCGCCAAGGCGTACGGCTTTCACGCGTGCATCGGCAAGCACGATGGCAATCAGCAAGGCCTTTTGTTCGCCGGTCGAACATTGTTGTGCGGCCAATCCATTGCCGAGGTGGGTGACCTCCAGATCGCTGCGATGGGGGCCGATCGCCGTACCACCGGTTTCTGAATCGCGGCCGCGGGACGCCTTGAGCGCATCGCGAAATGCCGTTTCCACTTCGACCGCCGACATTGTATCGAGCCATTCTTCCAGCGATCCCTTGACCGCCAACGCCACCCGCGGAAACGGGCCGGCATCCGTGGCAAGACCGTTCGCCAACCGGGCAACGCCGTCACGACGGGCGGCGGCAACCGCAACGCCGTGACCAGCCATGGTTTCTTCAAGGGCAGCGTGCCATTCGGGATTGCCCTCGCCCGATTTCAGCAGTCGCGCCCGCTCTCGCATGGCGCGTTCGTAGGCAGAGACCCGGCGCGCATGGGCGGCATCAAATCCGTAAACTAGACGGTCGAGAAAGCGCCGCCGCGACGGCGCCTCATCCTGAAACAGGCGATCCATCCGCGGTGTCAGCCAACTGACCGACAGCAATTCGGCAAGGGCTGCGGGCCCGCGCGAATTTTGCCCATCAATTCGTACGATCCGGCGTTCAGAGGCGCCGTCCGGTGCACTCGCGTCCGCTGTGCCGGTTCCGACATCCAAAATTTGCCCGGTCGCCGGATCGTGCACTCGTGCCGTGACCGCCCATCCGCCGCTGACGCTGTGGTGTGTCACTTCGGCCAGTTTGGCCCGGCGCATGCCGCGCCCCGGCGATAAATAGGAAAGCGCCTCAAGGACGTTGGTTTTTCCAGCACCGTTGTGGCCGTAAAGGACGACCGGCCCCGCTCCGACTTCTAGGTCGAGCGATTGGTAGCTTCGGAAGGCTGTCAATTTCAGTCGTGAGACGAAGTGCGCAGCGGGGATTGGTGATGCCGCCATCTTTTCGGAAGCCATCTTTGCAGAAGATTGTCGCGTCAAAGAAGTCTCCACATCGGGGCCCGGAAGGGGCATGCCTGTCACCGGTTTCAGACCCTCATCGGCATCAGAACGAACAAGGCACTTTCGTCCTCTGGGTCGGTGATGATCGCAGGCGACACTGCGTCTGCGAGCGAAAACCGTGCCGTCTCGCCGTCGATCTGGCCGGTGATGTCGAGCAGGTATTTGGAATTGAACCCGATCTCCATCGTTTCGCCGCCGTAGCCCACCGGAATTTCTTCGCTCGCGGTGCCGCTGTCGGGACTGGTTGCGGAGAGTTCAAGTCTGCCGGCGCCGATCCCAAGTTTGATGGCGCGGGATTTCTCCGTCGATATGGTCGAGACCCGATCGACCGCCGCCTTGAATTCGCCGCAGCCGACGTCGAGCTCCTTGTCGTTGCCCTCTGGAATGACGCGGGAATAATCCGGAAACGTCCCGTCGATCAGCTTGGATGTGAGCACAGCCTCACCAAGATCGAAGCGGATGCGGGTATCGGAAAGAGACGCGGCGATTTCGTCTTCGCGGCCCTCGATCAGGCGCCGCACCTCGTTGACGGCCTTTCTCGGGATGATGACGCCGGGCATGCCGGCAGCACCGTCAGGCAGCGGTGTCTCGACCTGGGCGAGGCGGTGTCCATCGGTCGCCACCGCGCGCAACATGGCAACACCGCCGCTTTCGGCGTCATGAAGGTAGATTCCGTTGAGGTAATAGCGGGTTTCCTCGGTCGAAATGGCGAATTTGCTTTTATCGATCAGGCGCCGAAGCTCGGGGGCTCCAATCGAAAATTTGCACGGCAGTTCGTCTTCTCCCATCACCGGAAAATCTTCCCGCGGCAGGCACGGCAGCGAAAAGGTCGACCGGCCCGCTTTCAACACGAGCCGTGACGCATCACCGGCGAGTTTCAGTTCGACCTGCGAGCCATCCGGTAGTTTTCGGACGATGTCGAAGAGAAGATGGGCCTGCACCGTGGTTGCACCGGCTTGGCCGACATCGGCGGTAACCGATTCGTCGATCGCCATATCGAGATCTGTCGCCGTCAGGGCGAGCTTGTCACCTTCGGCGCTCATCAGGACGTTCGACAGAATGGGGATGGTGTTCCGTCGCTCGACCACGCTTTGGACATGACTGAGGGCGGACAGAAGGGCCACCTGTTCGATTGTAATTTTCATCGGATCCGTTTTTTCTTCGTTCCTGCGGTCGGGATGACTTGGCCCGATCCTGTTGTTCCCAAGGCCACATGGAGGTGGCAAACGCCCGACCGGCGGGTTTGTCCCGCACGTTTCCGGCCTCGAAAAGAGGCCATTCACACGCATTTTGGGAGGGGGCAGTAACGTTCCTTTGCCCCACCGGAACGGGGCAGAATTATAGCACAAGCGTGGCCCGCGGGGCCATGATTTCAGGCCCGGAGGGGCACCTAAATCGATCCGCTAAGGTATTGAAATAAAGGGGTTATTTAACCCTTAAGTCTCCAGCATCCGCTTCAGAAGATCGATGTCTTCAGCGAGGCCATTGTCGGCCTGGCGGAGGTCGTCAATACGCCGGACGGCGTGCATGACGGTGGTGTGATCGCGGCCGCCAAACTTCCGGCCAATTTCCGGAAGCGAGCGGGCGGTCAGCTGTTTGGAAAGGTACATCGCCACCTGACGAGGGCGGGCAACGGCGCGAGCGCGGCGCGGCGACTGCATTTCGGCAAGCCTGATATTGTAATGTTCGGCCACGCGTTTCTGGATGTCTTCAATGGTCACCCGCCGGTCGTTGGCCCGCAGCAGGTCCCGCAGCACTTCCTGCGTGGTCTCAAGGTTTATCGGACGACCGACCAGATTGGCGTAGGCAAGGACCCGATTAAGCGCGCCCTCAAGCTCACGCACGTTGGACGTGATGCGGTGGGCAAGAAACTCGAGCACCTGATCCGGCACTTCGGTGGCGCCGAGGCTTTGCACTTTCGACTGCAGGATGCCGACCCGCAGCTCATAGTCAGTCGCGTGCAGGTCGGCGACCAGGCCCCAACCGAGCCGGGACCGCATCCGTTCCTCAACACCGTCGAGATTGGGCGGCGAACGATCTCCGGAGATCACGACCTGCCGGTTTTGATCGACCAACGCATTAAATGTGTGAAAAAATTCCTCTTGGGTCGATTCCTTGCCGCTGATGAACTGCACATCATCAACCATCAACACATCGACCGAGCGAAACAGCCGCTTGAACTCCATCACGTCCTTGTAACGAAGGGCGGTAATGAACTGGTACATGAACTTTTCGGCTGAAAGGTAGAGCACCTTCCGGCTCGGATCGCGTTCCCGGATGTGCCAAGCGATGGCATGCATCAAATGGGTCTTGCCGAGGCCAACGCCGCCGTAGAGATAGAGCGGATTGAACGGGACGGTTGGCGATTCGGCAACCCGCCGGGCGGCCGCATAGGCGAGTTCGTTGGCCTTTCCGACGACAAAATCGGCAAAGGTGAAGCGCGGGTCGAGCGGTGCACCGGCCTCCTGGACCATCGCATTGGCGGCGATCGGAGCCGGTGCTTCGGTGTTGCCGATGTTCGCGCTTTTTACCGGCGACGTTACAGACGATCCCGGCACGACGTGGATCTCAATTTTCGAAGGCGTGCCAGCTTCGTTTTCCCAAAGCCCGACAATGCGATCAAAATAATGCGAAATCACCCAGTCGCGCATAAACCGCGTCGGGATTGTCAGCATGACGCGGTCGTCGCGGAAACTTCCAATATCAAGCGGGCGAAGCCATGAATTAAACGCCGCGTCGCCGACTTCGGCGCGAAGACGCTCACTCACACGTTGCCAGAGGGCGACGATTTCTGTCGGCAGGCCCGGATTAATATTTGGTCCAGCCCCGGTCATGACTGGACCCACGGAAGGCCAGCTGCTTTCCAACCACCCGCTTTGCCGCGATGCTGATCGCCGTCGAGGTCACCCTCGAAACCACCGCTAATATTAAAGCAATTTGAAAAACCGGCGGCCGTCATCGCAATTGCGGCGGCCCGAGACCGTACACCCGAGCGGCACAGAAAATAGATTTTCGAATCAGGCTTGGCGCCTGCCGCCGTGACTTCTTCGACAAAGGCCGGATTGACGTCCATCGCCGGAAAGACCTGCCACGAAATTGGCACCACAGCCTTGGCCGCCTCGCCAAGATTCGGTGCACCAACGAACGCCCATTCCGGCCGGGTTCGTACATCGACCAGCACTGCTGAGGGATCGTCCTTCAACACGCGCCATACTTCTTCGGAGGTCACATCCCCGGCGTAATCCGTCATATAAAATCTCGAACCAGTCGATTGGCGCGAAGCGATGCACCGTTTTCGACCTGTAATTTTCCACCTTGTATCCGACTAAACGAAATGCCGGTTCTTTTGTTAATTCAATTGAGATTAATTTTTTCGCAACGCCAACTGTCGATCTCGTCTTTTTTGAAACGCAAAAACAGGTTCTCCTGAGGGATAGTTTCGTAACCATCCCTTTGCATTTCGTCTCAAACCCTTTTGTAAATCTTCAGGCTGCAACCCCCGCACCTGAAGTAATTAAGCGGTCACCCTAATGCTCCGTTTCATCGCTGGCAACATGAAGCGTGGGTCTTGCAAAAGAATCTTTTCGCCGCCGTGCACGTCCGCAACACACTACATCTTGGCGAAATATTGACGGCACGACCTACAATTTCGCTAAGCAATTGGAATCACTTCGTATCATTATGTCGGCGCGAATTAGTCCGACAAATGATTACCCCATGAGACCGGAAAATAATGTCAGTAAAATCAGAACATCCACCAAAGCTGTAGCACGCGACCTGAATTGGATCGGTCACATCGTTGTTTCGCCACACGAATTTTTAGAATCCAGAAATGCACCGGGCGTCATGAAAACTTCACACTCAAAAGTCGGTGGTTGATGCAACCGAAAATATCTTTTTTCAAATGCGTTGACAAAACTGACGGCTGCGCGAAGCGAAGTTGAAGGCGGCGGTATAGGAGCCGCGCACAAATAAGTCGCACACAAATAAGCCGCGCACTGGGCGCGGCCGATCTATTCCAATATGCGGGAAATGTTTAAGCGGGCATCGCCTTGATACGCCGGACCAGACGCGAGATGCGCCGCGAGGCCGTATTGCGTTTGATCACCCCGCGCTGCGCACCGCGCATCAATTCCGGCTCAGCATTCTTCAATGCGGCAGCTGCCTTTTCACGATCGCCTTCTTTGATCGCTTCATCAGCGTAGCGCATGAAAGTCCGGATGCGGCGGATACGCGAGCCGTTGATTTCGCTGCGCCGGTCGTTTCGCCGGATGCGCTTGCGCGCTGATTTATGGTGCGCCATGGAGCCTCAAAACTGAATTGCAGTTGGGGCCGGTTTATATCCCCGTCCGGCAACCGCCGTCAACCTTGGAATTCCGCCCCCGAGTGGCCCAAACCGGCGCGCCGTTAACCCTATTGATTGGTGAACTTCGGCTTCCGTTTCTCAGCAAACGCCGCCATGCCTTCTTTCTGGTCTGATAGCGCAAAAGTCGCATGAAACAGCCGTCGCTCGTACTGAACGCCCTCGGCAAGCGTGGTCTCGAAGGCACGATTAACGGCCTCCTTGGCTATCATCACCGACGGCTGTGAAAAGCCTGCGATTTCCTCGGCGACCCGAACCGCTTCATCGACCAGTTCATCAGCGGGCACAATCCGGCTGACCAGGCCCGCCCGTTCTGCTTCATCCGCGTCCATCATCCGGCCCGTCAGGATCATCTCCATCGCCTTCGACTTACCGACGGCGCGGGTGAGGCGCTGGGTCCCGCCTGCGCCGGGAAAGATGCCGAGCTTGATTTCGGGCTGGCCAAACCGGGCCGTCTCGGCGGCCAGGATAAAGTCACACATCATCGCAATCTCGCAGCCGCCGCCGAGTGCAAATCCGGCGACCGCCGCAATCACCGGTTTTCGACAACGGGTTAGACGCTCCCACCCGGCGGTAATAAAGTCCTCGCGAAACGCTTCGACAAAGGTCTTGTTTTGCATCTCCTTGATATCAGCGCCAGCAGCAAAGGCCTTTGGGCTTCCGGTCAAAACCATTGCGCCGATTGCGTCGTCCGCCTCGAAACGATCAATCGCGTCGCTTAGGTCTGCCATCAGCGGGCTGTTTAGCGCGTTGAGTGCGTCCGGCCGATTAAGCGTGATCAGGCCGACGGAACCCCGCACCTCAACCAATATGTTTTGATATTCCATCAACGAATTCTTCCTTTTACCTGATGTGTTTCTAGCGGCGCCGCGTAGCACCAATCACTCAAGCGGCGAACGGTTACGTCCCCGGTTTTCGGAACCCTAACGAGGTTCAATCAGGAACCGCACGACAATCTTGCCCCGAGGCCCGGCTTCAAACTGCAACCGTAATCGCTCATCGCCGCGGGTAAACTCCGCGCGGTCAAGCCGGTCCCAGCCGAGTTGCGGCAAGGTCTCGGCATAGAATTGTTGCACCGAACTGACCGACGCCGATCCCTCTGCGGTGGCTTCGACAATGCGGCCCGCCGGATTGTCGAAAACAAGTCCTTCCTCGGCAAGGATTGTAAGGCCTGGCATCAGCGGCAGGTCTTCAGTACCCGGAATAAAGGTGACGTTTTGCGCCATCGCCGCGGCGGCGATGACCATCATGATGCCAAGCAGAAGACTAGTTAAGGTACGAGCGATTCGACGCATCAACATACTTAACACGAGACTTGAGACCGAGGCGGTCGTTATCCCCCAGCCCTACATTCCTATGTCGCGCACCACCGCTTATCGCTGCCTACCCCCTTATCGCTGCCTACCCCCTTATCGCTGCCTACCCACTTACCGCTGTCGAGTTGAGCAGAAAAATGTCGAGCGGCCGCCCTGAACGATGCGCTTGATGCCGCCCTTGCAGGTACAGTCGACGCAGGCCTCGCCCTCGCGACCGTAAACATCAAATTGATGCTGGAAATAGCCAAGCTCGCCATCGGCACGGACATAATCCCGGAGCGACGAACCACCCGCCTCTATCGCCTCGGTCAGCACCGCCCGGATCGCGTCCACCAGTTTTTCGGCACGCTTGCCGGCAATCGTCCCAGCCGTCCGGCGCGGCGACACCCTCGACCGGTAGAGCGCCTCGCAGACATATATATTGCCGAGGCCGGCAACAATCCGCTGATCCAATAGGGCGGCCTTGATTGCAGTTTTGCGACCGGCCAATCGTTCCGTGAGGGCCGGCGCATTGAAGCTGTTGGAAAGCGGCTCCGGCCCGATGTCGCGCAGCAGCGGATGCTGATCGAGGGTGCGCTCGTCTGAGAGATCCATCGACCCGAACCGGCGCGGATCATTGAAGACAATGCGGACGCCGTCCTCGGTCTCAAAAATCACGTGGTCATGGCGGCCGGGCGGCGACGCGTCGCGCTCAATCACCATCCGCCCCGACATGCCGAGGTGGGCAATCAGCACGGTTTCATCATCTAAATACATCAGTATGTATTTTGCTCGCCGGGCCAGACGCTCGACCCGCCGTCCGATCAATCGCGCGGCCATTTTGGGCGGGAACGGGCGACGGAGATCAGGCCGCCGGACGTCAACGTGGGCAAGTACCCGCCCTTCCAGGACCGGGCGAAGCCCACGGACCACTGTTTCAACTTCTGGCAATTCAGGCATGGGGAAAACCGGGTATGGGGCAAATCGAGTGTTGGGGTGGTACCGGTGGGCGGCAAGATCGGGCCGCAGTCCGGGAAAAATCGTGAATCAGTTCGAAAACACCGGCCATCAAATTAATGAGGTCGGGCGGTTCGGAACGTAGCGCCTCCCGGGGGCCTGCGCTATGGTCCGGGCATGGACCCGCGCGCCGCTCACGCCGCCGATAAACCGCCCAAACCTTTGACAGAACCCACAGAATCCTTTGGGTTTCGTCGCGTTTCGGCGGGCGATAAACCTCGCCTTGTCGGCAAAGTCTTCGATTCGGTGGCGTCCCGATACGACATCATGAATGATTTTATGAGCGGCGGGTTGCACCGGCTGTGGAAGGCAGAACTGATCTGGCGCATGAGGCCCGCCCCCGGGCGGCATTTGGTCGATGTCGCCGGAGGTACCGGTGATATCGCGACCGCCTATCTTGCCCATGCGGCAAAGGTGGCAGCAAAAGTGGCCAAAAAGAACGAGGCAAAAGTAGGCAAGAAAAGTGGCCCCAACGCCGGTCCCGCGCGGGCGACGATCATCGATATCAACCAAGCCATGATCGAGACCGGCCGCGACCGCGCTATCGACCGCGGCCAGATCAAAGGCATCGACTGGACGGTCGGCGACGCGACCGCCTTGCCGCTCAACAATTCGGTCGCCGATCAATATTCGATCGCCTTTGGCATTCGGAATGTGACGGGGATCGAGACGGCGCTTACCGAGGCCTACCGGATACTCAAACCGGGCGGGCAGTTCTACTGCCTTGAATTCGGGCCGATGCCGCGATCACCGCTGAAGCCGCTTTACGAATTCTACTCCTTCAACATTGTGCCGATGATCGGGCAAATCGTGGCGAGCGACGGCGACGCCTACCGCTATCTAGTTGAAAGCATCCGCCGCTTTCCAAATGCCACCCGTTTTCAGGCGATGATTGAAGAGGCCGGGTTTTCGCAGGTCCGGAGCCGCCCAATGAGCGGCGGCATTGTTAATCTGTTCTCGGCCTGGCGGCTGTAATTTCTCCTGATGCGTCGCTCTTTCCGAAATATTCTCCGGCTGATCCGCATTGCGCGGGTTCTGGCACGCCACGACGCGCTCTTTCTGATTGATCTGCTTGGCCTCGGGCCGTGGCCACGCCGTATTGCCCGGGTGGTCATGGGGTCGCCTCGGGCAAAATCAAAGGGCCTCCGCAAAGGCCAGCGGGTCGCTGCGGCGCTACAGGAACTCGGACCGAGTTTCATCAAGTTCGGCCAGACCTGGTCCACACGGGGCGATTTCGTCGGCAAAAAAGTAGCCGCCGACCTCGCCGAACTGCGAGACCGGCTGCCGCCGTTTCCCACGTCCGAAGCCCGGGCCACCATCGAATCGCAGCTCGGCCAACCACTCGGCGAAATTTTTTCTTCTTTTGACGATGCCCCGGTTGCTGCCGCTTCGATCGCGCAGGTTCATTTCGCGGTCACCAATGACGGCGAGGAAGTCGCCGTCAAAGTGCTGCGCCCCGGCATTGAAGCCGCGTTCGCGCGCGACCTAGACCTCTACATGTGGCTCGCAAAGATCGCCAATCGCACCCACCCCCAGGCGGCCCGCCTGAAACCAATTGAAATTGTTGAGAATTTTTCGCGACTTGTCGATCTCGAGATGGACCTTCGTTACGAGGCCGCCGCCGCCTCGGAGGTCTTGCAGAATTTTGAGGACGACCCCTGTTTTGTCGCGCCCGAGGTTGATTGGGTACGGACCAGCCGGCGCGTTCTCACAACCGCCCGCGTTCACGGCGTCTCGCTTGCAAACCGCGAAGACCTGCTCGCCGCCGGTATCGATCCCAAAATAGTCGTCGCCAATCTGCTTCGCGCGTTTTTGACGCAAGTGTTTCACGACGGTTTTTTCCATGCCGATCTTCATCCCGGCAATCTGTTTGCCGATCCGGACGGCAATATCCTTGCGGTCGATTTTGGCATCATGGGCCGGCTTGATCTGCAGAGCCGGACTTTCCTCGCCGAATTGTTACTGGCGTTCATTAACCGCGATTATCGCCGCGCCGCTGAAGTGCATTTCGATGCCGGGTACATTCCGCGCGGGCAGCCGCTCGATACCTTTGCGCAAGCGTTGCGCTCGATCGGTGAGCCGATCTTTGGGCTTCCGGCGAATGAAATTTCGATCGGCAACCTGCTTGCCCATCTTCTGCAAACCACCGAAAAATTCGAGATGCCGACGCAGCCGCAACTGCTACTGCTGCAAAAAACCATGGTCGTGGCCGAAGGGGTGGCCCGGACGCTCGACCCCGAAGTGATATTCTGGGATGCGGCCAAACCGGTCATTGAAGACTGGATGCGGAAAATGATGGGACCCATCGCCCGAATTCGCGAAATCACCCGCGAAGGCGAGAGCCTGTTCCGGCGATTGCCGGGACTCGCCGAAAAGGTGGAGATCGCATTGGCCGAAATCGCTCGCGACGGCGTGAAGCTGCACCCCGATACGGTCCGCAACATCGCTGGCTACAAAACCGGTAACTGGTTGCCAGAGCGCATTTTATTGTGGGGCAGCGTGGCCGTGGCCGTGGTGCTTGGGCTGGTCTTTTTCCTCTAAAAATCAGCGCCTTGCGCGGAACCCAGTGCCGCATTACATTTAGTACACTTCTCAAACGTAGATAGGATGCATTGTACGGTGCTTTCAGACCGAACCATTCTGCTGGTCATTTCCGGGGGTATCGCGGCCTACAAAAGCCTCGATCTCATCCGTCGCCTGCGCGATCAGGGTGCCGTCGTGCGCTGCGTCCTGACCAAAGGCGGCAGCCAGTTTGTCACACCACTATCGGTGTCGGCGCTCGCCTCCGAAAGAGTTTATGAGGACCTGTTCTCGCTGAACGATGAAAGCGAGATGGGGCACATCCAACTATCGCGAGAATCCGACATCATTGTTGTGGCGCCGGCGACCGCCGATCTGATGGCGAAAATGGCCGGCGGCGTTGCCGACGATCTCGCCTCCACAGTTCTACTCGCGTCGAACAAGCCAATCATGATTGCGCCCTCGATGAATACCGAGATGTGGAATCACCCGGCGACTCAGCGGAACCTCAAACAGCTCATCGCCGACGGTGTCACGGTAATTGGCCCGGGCTCCGGTGATCTCGCCTGCGGCGAAGTCGGCGCGGGGCGAATGATCGGCGTCGATGAAATTGTTTCAGCCGTTGAGGCAAAACTCTGTGAAGGCGCGGTTGCGATCGACGCACCGCTAAAAGGCGTTCGCGCGCTGGTCACCTCGGGCCCAACCCATGAAGCAATCGACCCGGTGCGATTTATCAGCAACCGGTCGAGCGGAAAACAGGGCCACGCCATTGCGGCCGCGTTACGCGCCGCCGGTGCCGACGTCGTCCTCGTTTCGGGGCCAACCAATTTGCCGGACCCGGTCGGCGTCACAACCGTCCATGCCGAATCCGCGCTTGAAATGGAAGCGGCGTGCCGGGAAGCGCTTCCGGTAGGTGTCGCGATTTGTGCCGCCGCGGTTGCGGATTGGCGGCCAAAGGCCTTTGCACCTGGCAAAATCAAAAAAGGCGCAGAGATTCCAAAATTTGAAATGGTTGAGAACCCCGACATCCTCGCCGGACTATCGGCGGCGGGGTCATCGCGACCGGCGCTCGTAATCGGGTTTGCTGCCGAAACCAGCGACGTCATCAACGAGGCCAAACGAAAACGGGCACGCAAAGGCTGCGACTGGATTATTGCCAACGATGTCTCGGCTGCGGCTGGCGTCATCGGCGGCGACAACAATACCGTCCACGTCATTGACGAAAGTTCGGTTGAATCATGGCCAGTGCTTTCCAAAGTCGAAGTTGCATCCCGGATTGTCGCGCGTGTCGCAAAATATTTTCTAGGCGCGACAGCCGAACAAGATTCACAACGTACCGGCGCATGACCGCGCTCCGGGTTCCGATTGAACGGCTGCCCCATGCCGCAGGCCTCGACCTGCCGGAAATGGCGACAGCAGGCAGTGCCGGGCTT
Organism: Alphaproteobacteria bacterium; assembly: GCA_029936875.1. GTDB lineage: Bacteria > Pseudomonadota > Alphaproteobacteria > SHVP01 > SHVP01 > JAPYRS01. The sequence goes on from JAPYRS010000040.1 coordinate 18,141, forward strand.
GATTTGGTTGCGGCAATTGAAGGCGAACAAATTCTCCGCCCGGGCGAACGCGGGCTCGTTCCGACCGGCCTGGTGATCGCATTACCCGCCGGTGTCGAAGCGCAAATTCGTCCGCGCTCCGGTCTCGCGCTGAAACACGGCGTCACTGTGCTGAACGCGCCCGGGACGATTGATAGCGATTACCGCGGTGAAATCGGGGTCCTTCTCATCAACATGGGATCCGAAGATTTTATCATCCGGCGCGGCGAGCGCATCGCGCAAATGGTTGTGGCGTCTCACTTGATTGTTGAGTTTGACGAAAACACGGCTGCCGCGGAGACGGACCGGGGCGGCGGTGGCTTCGGCTCAACCGGCACAGACCCTGGTGCAAAACGCGCCGCCGTTCGCGCCATAGAGGCCTGAGAGCGAAGCGATGTTGCACCTTTCCAAAAAGATGATTTTCGCCCTCGAAGCGGTGGTCGACATTGCCTATAACGCCGGCTCTGAGCCGGTACAAAGCAAGGAAATTACCCGCAGACAGGGAATTCCGCAGCGCTACCTCGAACAGGTGATGCAACGCCTGGTGCGGTCCGGCATCCTCAAGGGTGTGCGCGGCCCACGCGGCGGCTATCGCCTCGCCCGGGAGCGAAGGCGGGTCAGCGTCGGCGACATTGCACGGGTGGTCTACGATCTTGAGGAAGAAACCAATGCCAACGACTACCCGAGCGAATCCACAATCGGCCTCACCGTGGTCGCGCCGCTGTGGAAGGACTTTGAAGTCGAGTTGCTGACAAAAATGGATTCGGTCTCGATCGAAGACTTGTGCCGGAGCGCGCGCGACGGCGGAGTCGAAAGCGAAGCCGAGGCGCGTCACGACTACACGATTTAAGCATGCGCCCAGGGTCATGAATTACGGGCGCAACCTGAAAATCGGGGCAACACCGGATATCGGACGAGTGATGGATTTCGGACATGAGTAACGAGGTTAGCGCCGACGCCCCGGCTGCCGCTCGGCAACGCCCGCGAATTTATGACAGCATCGTCGAGACGATTGGCCGCACACCGCTGGTTCGCCTCAACGCCATGTGCCGCGAGGCGGGCTGCAATGCCGACATCGTCGCCAAGCTCGAATCTTTTAATCCGCTCGCCTCGGTCAAGGACCGCATTGGTGCGGCAATGATTGCGGCGGCCGAAAAAGACGGGCGTCTCAAGAAATCCACGGTGCTGGTTGAACCAACGTCCGGCAATACCGGGATTGCCCTTGCCTTTGTGTGTGCCGCGC